>NZ_VCKX01000072.1 GCF_005889725.1 Nonomuraea zeae | reverse complement strand
GGCACCGGCCAGTCACCCCCGACCATCCCGCAACCCACCGACCTCCAACTCCACCTCCTGGACCTGCTCAACATCGATCCACGAGACCTCCGCTGAAGATCACTCACGTGCGGAAAACGGGGCTAGCGCCGATCGAGGTAGACGGTCAGGCCGGACTCGTAGCCCAGCCAGAGCGAGGGGTCGCCGGGCAGCGCCACGTAGGAGAGCGTCCCGCCGCCGGCCTTGGTCACCGTGACGTCGACGCGCTCCAGGTGCCAGTCGTCGTCGAGACAGTCCGCCGGCGGGGTGAAGCGCAGGTAGACCGGGTGGCGGCGCAGGTCGTCGACGTCGCGGGGCGGGTGGCGGGGGTCGTTCCAGTCCGGCCTGTGCACGTTGCTGCCCTCGCCGAAGACGTACGTGTCGTCGGCGTGCTGCTGGAAGCCGGTGATGTCGGTCCGCTCCAGGGCGAACTCGCGCCCGGCGATCCCCAGGTGGACGTGGCCCTGTCCGCGGTGGACGTTACCCAGCGTGCCGTCGGGGTCGTCTCCTGCGGTGAGGACGCGCACGGCGATGGAGACGATGGGCTCTGCGGCGGGCGTCGGGTCTGCTGGCATGACAGCTCCTTTCGGTGGAACGACGAGCAGCGTCCTGGACACCGGCGCCGGCGAGGCGGGACGGCGGCGGGAAACCTGCTGCCCGGAACTGGCGTCTCAGCCCACCTTTACCGTAACTCTGTGTAGCGTCAAGGCTACCGAAAGTAGCCATGACGAGTCTCACGGTGCCCCGCGGCCGGGCGGCGGCTCGCCTCCTAGGCTGAGGTCATGGACATCGCCACGGCGGCCAAGCTCTGGGACGCCGATCCCGGCTGGCTCAACACCGCCTCCTACGGCATCCCCCCGCGCCACGCCTTCGAGGAGCTCCAGGCCGTCCTCACCGAGTGGCGGCACGGCAGCAGCGACTGGCAGCCCTGGGACGCCTCCGTGGGCCGCTCCCGCGCCGCGTTCGCCCGCCTGGTCGGCGCGCCCGCCGAGGACGTGACCGTCAGCTCCACCGTCTCCCAGATCATGTCCACGGTGGCCACCGCGCTCCCGCCGGGCGCCCGCGTGGTGGTGCCGGAGATCGAGTTCACCAGCAACCTGTTCCCCTGGGCCGTGGCCGCGGACGTCGAGACCGTCCCCGCCGGCCGGCTCGCCGACGCCGTCACCGGCCGTACCGCCGCCGTGGCCTTCAGCCTCGTCCAGTCCGCCACCGGCGAGGTCGCCCCGCTGCGGGACATCGTGGCCGCCGCCCGGGCCTGCGACGCGCTCGTCATCGTCGACGTCTCGCAGGCCTGCGGCTGGCTGCCCGTGGACGTCGAGGGCGTCGACGCCCTCGCCTGCGCCGCGTACAAGTGGCTCATGGCCCCGCGCGGCGCCGCCTTCGGCTACCTGTCGCCCCGACTGCGCGAGCGCATGCGCCCCCTGGCCGCCAACTGGTACGCCGGCGCCGACGAGGGCGGCTCCTACTACGGCCCGCCGCTGCGGCTGGCGGACGACGCCCGCGCGTTCGACCTGTCGCCGGCCTGGTTCTCCTTCGTCGGCGCCGCCCCGGCCATCGAGCTGCTCAGCGAGATCGGCGTCGAGCAGATTCGCGACCACGACGTCGGCCTGGCCAACCGCTTCAGGGCCGGCCTCGGCCTCGAACCCGCCGACAGCGCCATCGTCTCCGTGGACGCCCCCGGGGAGCGGCTCGCCGCGGCGGGGATCCGCGCGGCCGTGCGGGCGGGCCGGGTACGCGCCAGCTTCCACGTCTACACCACCGCCGCGGACGTGGACCGCGCGCTCGACGCCCTGACCTGACCGGTCCCGTCGGGAAGCGGCGGGGCGGTCACCCCGCCGGCGCCTCCCCGCCGCGCGACCCGATCAGCACCTCCACCCCGTCCAGGATCCGGTCCAGGCCGAACGTGTAGTCGAAGCGGCGCTCCTCCTCGGGCAGGTCCGCCGGGTAGTCGAACGCGCCCGCGTCGGCCGCCGCGCGCAGCGCGGGGAAGCGGCGCTCGTCGGCCAGCGAGCCGAGCAGCGCGCTGTAGGCGGCGATCGACTCCCCCGACGCGGCCTGGCCGAGCTCGGCGGCCAGCCTCGCGGCGGTGTGCATGTAGTTGGCGACCAGCAGCACCACGCCGGCCTTGTCTCGCTCGGTGAGCCCGGTGCCGCCCAGGGCGGCCAGCGCGCGGTCGGTCCACGCGAGCTGGTTGGGCGTGACGGGCGGCCCGGTGATCGGCAGGTGCACGATCCAGGCGTGGGCGCGCAGCATCTCCCACTGCGCCCGGCACCATCGCCGCAGACCGGCCCGCCATTCCTCGCCCGGGACGGCCACCTCGTCCGGCACCGCCGCGACGGAGTCGAGCATCAGCAGCAGCAGCTCGTTCTTGCTCTTGACGTGCCGGTAGAGCGACATCGTGGTGAACCCCAGGCGCTCGGCCACCCTGGCCATCGACACCGCCTCCAGGCCGCCCGCGTCGGCCAGCTCCACCGCCGCCCGCGCGATGCGGCCGAGGCTCAGCCCGGTCCGCGGCTCGGGCGCGGGCTGGTCGAGGCGGGCCCAGAGCTGGTCGAGCCCGGCCGGCAGCTTGTCCTTCGTCCCGCTTTCGTGCTCGCGCATGAGACAAGTGTATGTCATACACTCGGTGTATGACATACACAGCACTGGTCGCCGGCGGCGGCATCGCCGGCACCACGGCCGCGATCGCCCTGCGCAAGGCGGGGATCGACGCGGTGGTCCACGAGGCGTACGACAGGACCGCCGACAACGTGGGCGCCTTCCTCACCCTGGCGGTGAACGCCCTCGACGCCTTACGGGCGATCGACCTCGACCTCGGCGAGGTGGGCTTCGACACCCCGCGCATCACAATCACCAGCGGCTCGGGCCGGCGGCTCGGCGAGCTCGCGTACGGCACGGCGGACGGCCTGGTGAGCAGGACCGTCAAGCGGGCGGACCTGTACCGGTTCCTGCGCGAGCAGGCCGCCGCCAGGGACATCCCCATCGAGTACGGCAAGCGGCTCGTGGACGCGGCGCGCCCCGGGGGCGGTGGAGTGCGGGCCCGGTTCGCTGACGGCAGCACGGCCGAGGCGGACCTGCTGATCGGCGCCGACGGCCTGCGCTCGCGCACCCGGGAGATCATCGATCCGGCGGCCCCCGGCGCCCGCTACACGGGGCTGCTCAACACCGGCGGCTACGCCCGCGCCGTCCCCGTGGGAGAGCCCGGCATGATGCACGCCGTCTTCGGCAAGCGCTGCTTCTTCTCCTACACCGCGCACCCCGGCGGCGAGGTGTGGTGGGCGGCGAACCCGGCGCAGGCCACCGAGCTCACCCCCGCCGACGTGGCGGCGATCCCGCCCGCCGAGTGGCGGGCCAGGCTGGGCGAGCTGTTCAGGCGCGACCGCGGTCCCGCGCTCGACATCATCGAGGCGACCGACGAGATCTTCGCCGGCTGGAACACCTACGACGTGCCCTCGGTGCCGCGCTGGCACCGCGACCGGATGATCGTCATCGGCGACGCGGCCCACGCCACGGCGCCGTCGATCGGGCAGGGCGCGGCGATGGCCATCGAGGACGCCGTCGTCCTGGCCCGGTGCCTGCGCGACGGCCCCGGCATCGAGCCGGCGTTCGCCGCGTACGAGCGGCTGCGGCGCGTGCGGGTCGAGCGCGTGGTCGATCAGGGCAACCGTACGGGCGGCTGGAAGGCGCTGAGCCCGGTGGCCAGGGTGCCGCGCGACGTGATCATGAGCCTGGCCATGCGGCACATGGCCAGGACCGGCAACGACCCGAGCCGCTGGATCTACGAGCACCACATCGACTGGGACGAGCCCGTCAAGGCCGCCTGACCCGGCCGATCCGCCACCTCACCAATAGTCACAAACCTCCACACAGTGGGCACCAATCGGTCTGTGAGGAATCGGCGGAAAGGAACCGGATGACGGTCAACGTCACTGTGTGGAGCGAGAACTACCACGAGCCCCGCGAGGAGGAGGTGCGCCGCCGCTACCCCGGCGGCATCCACGGCGCCGTCGCCGCGGGGCTGGGCGAGGTGCTCGGCGAGCGCGTACGCGTGCGCACCGCCGTGCTGGCCGACCCCGAGCACGGCCTGACGGACCAGGCCCTGGCGGAAACCGACGTGCTGACCTGGTGGGGGCACATGGCGCACGAGGAGGTGGACGGCGAGATCGTGGAACGGGTGCGGCGCCGCGTGCTGGGCGGCATGGGGCTGGTGGTGCTGCACTCGGGCCACCACTCCAGGCTGTTCCGCGCGCTGATGGGCACCACCTGCACCCTCACCTGGCGGGACGCGGGCGAGCGCGAGCTGGTCTGGACGGTCGCCCCCGGCCATCCCATCGCCAGGGGCGTGCCCCGCCCGCTCGTCATCGACCGCCACGAGACCTACGGAGAGCCGTTCGACGTCCCCGAGCCCGACGAGCTCGTCTTCGTCAGCAACTTCGGCGGCGGCGAGGTGTTCCGCAGCGGCTGCTGCTACCGCAGGGGCCTCGGCCGGATCTTCTACTTCAGCCCCGGCGACCAGGGCTACCCGGTCTACCACCACCCGGGCGTCCGCCGCGTGCTGGCCAACGCGGTCCTGTGGGCCGCTCCGGCCGGCGGCACCGGCGAGCCCCTGGCCAACACCCACACCCCCATCCACTGGTAGGAGCGCGGGGCGGGCGCCGGCCGGGCGCGGCGGCCCGCCTCGCGGACCAGTGCGGCAGACCTCCGGCCCGGCCAGGGAGGCGAGGGAACTCTGGGTGGTGCCGGGCTCCCGGACCGGGGTAGCCGCTCAGCCGACGGTGATGGTGAAGTCCTTCGTCAGCGGGGTGCCGCGCTTGTCGTAGTCCCTGAGCTGCACGGTGAAGGACGCCGTCCCGGCCGCGGCCGGGGTGCCGGTGATCCGGCCGGTGAACCGGTCCAGGCTCAGCCCGCCGGGCAGGGCTCCCTTGGTGACCTGCCAGTCGTAGAACGGCACGCCGCCCTTGGCCTGGAGCCGGTCGGAGTAGGCCCGGCCCGCGGTGGCGCCCTTGAGCGCGGCGGTCTCGATGGACGGCGCGAGGAAGGGCGTGAGCGCGCGGTTGAGCTTCCAGCCGGCGTTCTCGGCGATGAGCAGGGCGAGCTTGGTCAGCTCCCATCGCCTGGTCGGGAAGTAGTGGTGCCAGCCGCCGCTCTGCCCGCTCTGCCGGTCCCAGTAGGGCTCGTCGCCCGGGATGTGCGCGCTGCCGTCGAGCGGCACGGGATAACCCTGGTAGGCGATGACCTCCTGGTCGTCGGCGCCCTTGCCGTCCTTGTACTTCGCCATGCCCTCCCACCAGTCGTGGAAGGCCACGGCGTGCCCGAACTCGTGCATGACCAGGCCGTGCACGTCGATCACCGAGCCGAGGTCGGTCTTGTACCAGTCCTCGTCGGCCAGGGAGGTGAACAGCTTCATCAGCTGCTCGTCGTACTCGAGGATCATGGAGTACGACCGGTGGTACGGCGTAGGCTGCCCGTTCAGCGTGTGCTTCTTGCCGTTGCCGGCCGGATAGCCGGTGGAGTAGGGCCTCTGGATGCCGCGGAAGAAGACGTAGAAGCCGTTGAACGGCTTGGCGTTGCTGGTCTGGACCTCGTTCTCCCAGTCGTCGCCCGGCAGGTGGCTGACCTCGTCGCCGGCCGGGACCGTGTCGAAGGGCCGCAGGTCGAAGAAGGCGAACCAGTTGCGCACGGCCGTCTCGGCGGCCTGGCGGACCTTGGGGTCGGCGAAGTAGCCGGTGATGTCGTCGTAGCGGTAGTCGAAGTCGATGGGCACGCCCGGTTCGAGCTTGGTCCTCTCGTCCTGCTGCACCATGATCGGTAAGCTCTGGCGGCTCGTGGCGCCGGTGGCGTCGGTGGTCTTCATGCTCCACCTGTGCCGCTCGTCCTTGCCGGGCCCCTGCTTGGAGTGGATGGCCAGGCGGACGATCTCCCGGTCCGCGGGACCGGTGAGGGTGAAGCTCTTGGTGGCGCCGTTCGCGGTCAGCTCGCTGGGCAGGTTGAACATCAGCCGCGAGGTGCCCTCGGCCTTGAGGTCCACCTTCAGCGGGTAGGCGATGCCGGGCGTCTTCGGCGCGCGGACGGTGAGCTCGATGTAGGGGTTGGCGAGGTAGCCCTGCCAGTCCACGAGCTGCACCCCGTAGTCCTTGACGTTGCGGTAGAAGATGTCGAACACGTCCAGCTCGGGAGCCGCACGCCGGTCGGCCAGGCCGGGCGAGGGCGCCGCGAGGGCGAGCGTGAGCCCGGCCAGCGCGAGGGCGGCGCAGGTCTTCCTCATGTGACTCCTCATGTGACTGACTCCTCGGGGACACTTCGGCGCCTCCCGGACGCGGGCGCGGGCGCGGGTCAGCTCTTGATGCCGGTGAGCGTGACGCCTTCGATGAAGTAGCGCTGCAGGAAGAAGAACAGCGCGATGATCGGCGCGATGACCGCCGCCGACGCCGCCATGAGGTAGCCCCACTGGGTGAGGTACATGCTCTGGAACGACGCCAGCCCCAGCGACAGCGTGTAGTTCTCCTCGCTCTGCAGGTAGAGCAGCGGCCCGAGGAAGTCGTTCCAGGTGCCGATGAAGGTGAAGATGGTCACCACGATGATCGCGGGCTTCGACAGCGGCATGACGATCGTCCAGAACACCCGCCACGGCGAGGCCCCGTCGATGTAGGCGGCCTCGTCCAGCTCGAACGGAATGGTCAGGAAGAACTGCCTGAGCAGGAAGATGTTGAACACTCCTCCGCCCGCCCCGGCGAACCAGCTCGGCACGGTGAGCGGCGCGATCGTGTCGAGCGCGCCCAGCTCCTGCCACATCACGAACGTGGGAATCAGCGTCACGGCGTAGGGCAGCATCACGCCGCTCAGCAGCAGGGCGAAGACGACGTTGCGCCCGCGCCAGCGCAGCCTGGAGAAGCTGAAGGCCGCCACCGCGCAGGTCAGCACCGTGCCGAGGACGCTGATGACGGCGATGACCAGCGTGTTGACGAAGTAGCGGGCGAAGGGCTGGGTGGTCAGCGCCTCGCCGAAGTTCGACCACTGGAACGGGTCGGGGATCCACTCCGGCGGCGAGGCGAACATCTGGCTGTCCTGCATGAGCGCGCTGCGCACCAGCCAGACGAACGGCAGCAGGGTCGGGATCGACCCGGCGACCAGGGCGAGGTAGAGCAGGATCCGGCCGTACCTTCTGGGCCTGCGCAGCCCCTGGGTGGGGGCCACGCCCTTGGCGCGCGTCCGGTCGGGGGCCGCCAGGGCGGTCATCGGGCACCTGCCATCTCGTAGTAGACCCAGCGGCGGGCGTTCCTGAACAGCAGGAACGTCACCACCACGATGATCATGAAGAGGGTCCAGGCGAGCGCGCTGGCGTAGCCCATCTCGCTCTCGGTGAAGGCCTTGCGGAACAGGTAGTAGACGTAGAAGAGCGTGGCGTTGTTGGGGCCGCCCTCGGTCATCACGTACGCCTGGTTGAACACCTGGAAGGTGCCGACCACGCCGACCACCAGGTTGTAGAAGATGGTCGGCGTCATCATCGGCAGCGTCACGTGCCAGAAGCGCCGCCACGGGCCGCCGCCGTCGATCGACACGGCCTCGTACAGGTGTCTCGGCACGCCCTGCAGACCGGCCAGGAAGATCACCATGGTGTTGCCGAAGCCCCAGGTGCTCATGATGATCAGCGAGGGCACGGCGGTCGACTCGGCGTAGATCCACTGGGAGCCGGCCAGGCCGCCCTGGCGCAGCAGCGAGTTGAGCAGCCCGAAGTCCGGGTTGAAGATCCAGATCCAGAGCACGACGTTCGCGATCGCGGGGACCAGCGTCGGCAGGTAGAAGATCGTCCGCCAGAGCGCCAGCCCTCTGACCTTCTGGTTGAGCAGCATGGCCACGGCGAAGCTGACGATCAGCACCAGCGGGACCGCGCCGAGCGTGTAGTACGTGGTGGTGCTGAGCGACTTCCAGAACAGCTCGTCGCCGGCCATGGTGACGTAGTTGTCCAGCCCGGTGAAGGACGGGCTGGCGCCGATCGTCCAGTCGGTCAGGCTGAAGAACGCCGAGGCCACCATCGGGCCGGCCGTGAAGATGAGGAACCCGAGAACCGCCGGCAGCGCCATCAGGATCCCCCAGCGGGTTTCCAGGCGGCGCATCAGAGGGCCTGGGTGTGCTGCCAGCCCTGGAGCAGGCCGGTGATCTTCGGCGCGGCGGCCTTGAGTATCTCGCCGGCCGGGCGCTTGCCGCTCTCGATCTCCTGCAGTGCGGGGGTGAGCACGTCGCTGGAGACGGCGGACATGTTCTTGAGCCGGTTGCGCAGGTCGGGTACGCCGTGGTCGCGGGCGTAGTCCACGACCACGGTCCGGAACTCCGGCGGATGGAGCTCGTTCTTGGTCCAGGAGTCGATGGCCGCCTGGTCCTCGTAGTACTTCTTCTCCTGGGGCATCCACAGGCCCTTGGCGAACAGGTCCACGTTGCGGGGATCGTTGTGGAAGGCCAGCAGCTCCACGGCCTCCTGCTCGTGCTTGCTGCCGGCGAACACCGCCGAGGCGCCGGCCACCTGGCTGGCGGTGAACGGCTCGCCGTACTTGGGCAGCACGCCGATGCCGTAGTCGACCTTGCTCTCGTTCATGTCGAGCAGGCTCCAGTGGCCGTCCACCACCATCGCCACCCGCTTGGTCTTGAGCAGGATGTTGGTGCCCGGCACTTCGTCGCCCGTGGCGGCCAGCTGCCCGGGGCCGGGCGCGACGCGATGCTTGTAGACGAGGTCCTGGAGGTTCTGGAACACCTCGATCGCCTCGGGCGTGTCGAGCAGGCACTTCCTGCCGCTCTCGTCGGCGAAGTCGGTGCCGTTGCTGCGCAGGAACCCGTACCAGGCGGCGCCGTAGGTGAAGCTGCAGGAGATGCCGAACTGCTTGACCTGCTTCGGGTCGAAGCCCGACTCGTCCGGGCGCTTGCCGTTCTGGTCGATGGTGAGCTTGTAGGCGTTCTCCACGAGCTGGTCCCACGTCCAGGCGGAGGCGGCCTCGGCGGGCGGGGTGACGCCCGCCGCCGCCGTGGCGGACTTGCTGAACCACAGCATCATCGACTCGTTCGCGGTCGCGATGGCGTGCAGGTTGTCCTGGCCGCTCCACAGGTACGCGTCCGGCAGGTAGCCGGCCAGCTGCGGATACTTCTTCAGGTACGGGAACAGGTTGACCAGCTTGCCCTGCTCGCCGAGGCGGAACGACATCGACATCGGCACGTACCCGGCGTCCGGCAGCCGGTTGCCGGCGACGAGCGTGTTGAGCTTCACGTCGTACTCGTCGGGCGTGTAAAGGGGCTTGACCTGCACGCCGGCGTGCTTCTTGGAGTACTGCGCGAGCATGGCCTCGATGGCCTTCTTCTCGAAGGTCGAGCCCCAGTACATGAACTGCAGCTGCTTGTCACCGGCGGAGCCGGAGCCCGAGCCGCCGCAGGCCGCCGCCGTGGCGCCGAGGGCGGCGAGCCCGCCCAGCTTCAACAGATCGCGTCTTCTCATGGGGGGTTTCCTTACGCGAGGGGGATCCAGACCCGCATCGCGCCACCGCCGCGGTTGTCCCACTGGAAGTACGGGATGGCCGTCGCGGTCACGCGGGTGCTGGTCGCCAAGGGCTTGCTGGTGTACGGCAGGCCGCCGCGCGGCTGGTCCACGGCGGCGGCGTCGGTCTCGATCAGGACGGTGCGCCCGACGCCTTCGAGGTCGTCCACGGCGCGCACGCGCAGCGGGGCCCCGGGGCTCAGGGCGAGGTCGTCCACCTCGACGCCCTCGGGCTGGCCGGCCTGCTCGAAGCAGTAGACGAGCGGGCCGCGCTCGACCGCCGCGCATCCTCTGACCGCGTCGATCTTGCGGTGGGGGTAGGTGAGCCTCGGGGTCAGGTCGAGGCGCAGCTCGACCGTCTCCCCCTCCCGCCAGTGGCGACGGATACGGAAATATCCGTCTTCGGCGGCTCGGATCGCGCGGTCGTCCCCGGTCCAGGAGAACGCGGCGTACGTGGACTCGCTCCAGGCGGGGACGCGCAGGGCGAGCTCCCATTCGCCCTGCGGCGCCTCCTCCACGGTGACGCGGATCTGGCCGTCCCACGGGTAGGCGGTCTCGATCCGCAACCGCGCCCCGGCCGCGCTGACGGCGCCGGGGACGTACTGGTGGAGCTGGAGCCCCGTTTCCGTGGTGGTGGCGACGTAGCCGCCGAGCGAGGCCACCAGCCGCATGATGTTCGGCGGGCAGCAGGCGCACGCGAACCACTCCCTGCGCCGCCCGAGATAGGCATCCTCGACCAGGTCGTCACGGCGCTGGAGCGGGTTGACGTAGAAGAAGCGCAGGCCGTCGGCCGAGGTGGAGGCGGCGAAGGCGTTGTGCAGCGTGCGCTCGATCAGGTCCGCGTACCGGCCCTGGCCGGTGGCCAGCAGCAGCCGCCAGTTCCAGTGCACGCTCGCGATGGCCGCGCAGCTCTCGCTGTAGGCGCGGTCGGGCGGCAGCTCGTAGCGCTCGCCGAACGCCTCGCCGTCGTGGCGCGAGCCGTGGCCGCCGGTGATGTAGGTCTTGGTCTCGACCAGGTCCTCCCACCGGCGCACCGAGCACTCCAGCAGCGACTCGTCGCCCGTCTCCAGGTAGACGTCCACGATGCCGGACTCCAGGTAGAGCTGGCGCACGGCGTGCCCGACCGGGGTGCCGGCCTCGCGTACCGGCAGGTGGTCCTGGGCGTACAGGCCGCCCATGCCGGTGTCGGCGATCAGGCCCTTGCCCCGGTTGTCGATCAGCTTGCCGGCCAGCTCCAGGTAGGAGCGCTCGCCGGTCAGCCGGTACAGCTCGACCAGCGCGGTCTCGATCTCCGCGTGGCCGTCGATGGCGTCGTTCCCGCCGGTCAGGAACACCTCCACGAGGTGGTCGGCGAAGCGCCTGGCGACCTGGAGCAGCCCGTCGCCGATCCCGGCCCGCGCCGCCGCCACCGCCGCCTGGAACAGGTGGCCCGCGCAGTACATCTCGTGGCTGTACTCGAGCTCGGTGTAGATCTTGTCCGGCTTGACGACCTGGTAGTGGGAGTTGAGATACCCGTCGGGCCGCTGCGCCCGCTCCAGGACGGCCGCCGCCTGATCGGCGAACTCCGCGTATCGGGCCTGCGGAGCGCGGACGTGCTCCCAGGCGATGGCTTCGAGCTGCTTGTAGAGATCGGAATCCTGGAACCGGTAGCCCTGGAAGGGACCTTCGCCCTCACCCCCCGCCCGCCGGAGGTTCGGCAGCGCGCCCGAGCGTTCCATCTGCTCCAGCCCCAGGGGGATGCTCGCCTCGTAGTTGATCCGCTGCCACCGGGCGAAGGGGCCGCCGGTGATGACCACGTCGTGAATGCCGATCGGCCGCAACACCGCCCGGGGGGACGGAACGGCGGGACCAAGGATCTGTTCCATCGAGCTCCTCACCCTGGTGAGAAAACTTGAGAATAGGTTTTCTCACCCCGGAGAGTAGGGTGTGATACATCACTGGTCAATAGGGTGACTGTGCGCACTAGGGTGTGACCGCGAAAGGGGAAACGGTTGGCCAGCCTTTCCGGAGGGATCGCGAAAGCGGTCACCATCAGGGACGTCGCGGCGGCGGCCGACGTCTCGATCGGCACCGCGTCCAAGGCGCTCAACGGCCGCGGGCGGATGCGTGCCGAGACCCGCGACCGGGTGCTCGCCGCCGCGGAGCGGCTCGGGTTCCGGCCCAACCCGCTCGCGCAGGGCCTGCTGGCCGGCCGCACCTACACGGTCGGCCTGGTCACGGGCGACAGCTTCGGGCGCTTCAGCATCCCGGTGATGCTGGGCGCCGAGGACGCGCTCGGGGCCGGGCAGATTTCGGTGTTCATGTGCGACACGCGTGACGACCCGATCAGGGAACGCCACTACGTCGAGCGCCTGCTGGCCAGGCGGGTCGAGGGCATCATCGTCACCGGCCGGCGCACGGAGCCGCGCCCCGGCATCGGCCGCGACCTGCCCGTGCCCGTCGTGTACGCCATGACGCAGTCCACCGACGAGTCGGACGTGTCGATCATCCCCGACGACGAGGGCGGCGGCGCGCTGGCCGCCCGCCACCTGCTGGCGACCGGGCGCACCCGGATCGGGCACGTCACGGGCCCGCAGCGGTTCCAGGCCGCGCGCAGGCGGGCCCACGGGCTGACCACGGAGCTGGCGGCGGCCGGGCTGGAGCCGGCGGGCGAGGTGCTGTTCGGGCAGTGGAGCGAGGAGTGGGGCCGGCAGGGCGCCGACGTCCTGCTGCACACGGCGCCCGACGTGGACGCGGTCTTCTGCGGCAGCGACCAGATCGCGAGGGGCGTGGCGGAGACGCTGCGCGAGCGGGGGCGGCGGGTGCCCGAGGACGTGGCGCTGGTCGGGTTCGACAACTGGGAGCCGATGGCGCTGGGGTGCCGGCCGCCGCTGACCACGGTGGACATGAACCTGGGCGAGATCGGCCGGCTGGCCGCCACGCACCTGCTGGACATGATCGCGGGCACCGCCGGCAGCCGGCCCCCTGCCGCCGGGTCTCCTGACGGCGGCTCTTCCGGCGGGGTGACGATCGTGCCCGCCGGCCTGGTCCTGCGCGAGTCGACACGGCGCGCGGCCCCCCAGAGCTGAACCCCCGGCCCGCCACAGGCCAACGCGCAGCCCGCCCTCCGCACGGGCCTGTCGCCCGGAGCCCCGAGCGGCGGGCCGAACGCACGGCCGCCGCGCACGGCCGCCACACCGAGCGGCGGAGCGGGGCCCCGAGGGACGTTTGCAATCGGCGTGCGGGCCGTTGCAGCCGAAGGTTGACCAGTGCTGTGTAACACCTTACTGTGCGCCTGGGAAAAGCTATTCCCATCCTCATCCCCAGAGGAGTCCGGATGGACCAAGGACGCCGCCCCGCCCCGAGAGCCGCCAGGGGCGCCAGGCGAGTGACCCTCGCGGCAGTCTTACTCACCTCCTTACTCAGCTCCCTGCTCACCGGCTTACTCACCGGCGTGCCGCAGGCCGCGCACGCCGCCGCCCCGATCGCACAGGTCGTGGACATGTTCGGCCGGACCGTCAACGACTACGGCGTCAAGCTGGTGGACTGGCAGGGCTACCTCGCGAACCCGTACGTCGAGCTGACCGTCAAACCCCCGCCCGAGCTGCGCTATCCCGTCACCGTGGACCTCAAGGCCGAGGGCACGTCCAGGCTGATGATGGACCTGCCCAGCCAGCTCACCGCCACGGGCGCGACCAAGACGCTGACGTTCGCCTCGGCGACCGAGCAGAAGCTCTTCCGGCTGGCGATCCACTCCAAGCGGGGCCCGGGGCCGGATGAAAGTTACACGCTGCGACTGTCGATCAGGGACGCGGGCGGAGCGACGTACCAGCAGTCGATGCCGATCAGGGTGCAGCAGGACGAGAAGACCGAGCTCCAGCCGAGCCTGCCGATCGCCTTCGACTACCGCTACGACACGATCACCGGCTACTTCTCCGCCCCGGCGTTCAGGACCGCCGCGGAGGAGGCCGTCAAGGACTGGTTCCGGTTCTTCGACATGGCGCCCTTCGACTCGGTCGCGGCCGGCGCGGAGACCAACCACCTGCCGGGCAACGACTGGCAGAACACGATCACGGTCACCAACAACGCCGCCTACACGGGCATGTACGTCTTCTTCCGCGGCATCCAGACCCCGTACTCGACCGGCTACCCCGCCGCCAACGGCCGCTACAGCACGAGGGGCGGCCAGCAGCTCGCGGGCCCCCTGCACCGGTCCACCGCGATGATCTTCGAGTACGACGAGGCCGGCAAGCAGCTCTTCACCTCGCTGGCCGACGAGGACTGGTACAAGACGGAGATCGCCGGCTCGGTGCTCGACGTCCACGGTCTCGTCATGCACGAGTACGGCCACGCCGTCGCCTTCCACAGCGACTGGGCCGGGATGCGCTCCTACGTGTCGGGCGGCGGCAACGACCCCGACGTCACCGCGTACCAGGGCTATCCGGTCCCCCTCGACAGCAGTTACCACATCCCGGGCGAGCAGCGTTACTGGGACCGGCTCAGCGGCCAGAGCGGCGGCTGGACCCACCTGTTCCCGACCCGCAGATGGATGCTGACCAAGCTGGCCCTGCTGGTGGCCGAGAACGCGGGCTGGAAGCTGAACCGCAACCTCACCCCGTTCCTGCCCCCGTCCATCGTCACCACCTCGCTGCCGTCGGCCACGCCGGGCACCGCCTACCAGCAGGCGCTGGCGGCCAAGGGCGGCGTGCCCTTCTACGACTGGCAGGTCACCGGCGGCTCCCTGCCCGCGGGCCTCACCCTCGACCGGTTCACCGGCACGATCAGCGGCACCCCCGCGGCGGCGGGCACGTCCTCCTTCACCGTGCAGTTGCGGGACTACGACCGGCTGAGCACGCCGGTGACCAGGACGTTCCAGCTCACTGTCGGGGGCGGCGGCACCCCGCAGAACGTGGCCGGGAGCGCCACCCCGTCGGCCTCGTACACCTCGCCGTGGGAGAGCATCGCGGCGATCAACGACGGCATCGACCCGCCCGGCTCGAACGACACCGTCAACCGCCGCTGGGGCACCTGGCCCAACACCGGCACCCAGTGGGCCGAGCTGACCTGGGCCGCGACCCAGACGCTCAAGTCGGCCGACGTGTACTTCTTCGACGACGGCGGCGGTGTCCGCCTACCGGCGTCCTGGAAACTGCAGTATTGGACCGGCAGCGCCTACGCCGACATCCCCGGCACCTACCCGACGGCACTCAACGCCTACAACAAGGTCACCTTCAGCACGGCGGTGAGCACCACCCGCCTCCGGGCCGTCCTGCAGAGCGGGGCAGGCTCGGTCGGGCTGCTCGAAGTGAAGGCCTACGCCTGACACCGGCCACGACCTCGTGAAGGCGCGCGCCCGCTGATGCGGCGCGCGCCTTCAAGTGATCGGCAACCGGGCGTCAACGTCCGCCGGTTACCTTCACGTCATGAACCTCGGCATAGCGGAGATCATCCTGATCCCGATCGTGTTCCTCCTCCTCGTGGGCGTGGTGGTCTACGCCGCCGTCCGGCTCGCCAACCGCCGCCGCCCCTAAGGTCTCCCGCTCCGGCGCGGAGCGCGTCAGCCCAGGGACACCACGAGCCGGGAGTCGATCCCCTTGCCGTGGACCGGGTCGCTGCCCCTGATGTGCACGGAGTGTTCGGTGACGCGGGCCCGGTAGAGGCGGAGCGGCCCGGGCGGGCGGAGCTCGTCCACGGGGAAGTCCTGCTGCTCGGGGAACCGGGCGCGGCAGGCCACGGCGGCGTGCCGGCCGATCTCGGCGTCCGGCAGCCGTTCCGCGGTGGCGATCAAGTAGACGGGCGACACGCGCGGCCGCCCGTCCGGGTCCGCGGTGGCCAGCGCCATGTACCGGTTGGTGTCGATGATGTGCCTGGCGAGCTCGTCCAATGTCACGGGTCCTCCTCGTAGCGTCGTGGTGCAGACCCGAGGAGGGCCGGGAACTCATCGCAGGGGGCCCGCGCGTGATCCGGGCCGGTCGCTTCGAGGCCCGATGCCGCTCGAAGCCACGCGGGACCGCCCCGGCCTGGTAAGCCACCCAGCTCCGGCCGGGACGGCCGCCGTGCCGGGCCCGATCGAAGACCGGACCCGGCACCCCCGCGCCGGCCGCCCGCGGCACTTCTCCTGACAGAGGTGCCGCGGACGGCCTGGCCGGTCAGAGGCCGTAACGGCTCTTCAGGTGCCGCCACCAGTCGCGGAACATCCAGGCGTCGAAGTCCGTGATCGACGACGCGCTGCCCGCCTTCATCAGGAAGCAGCACACCCCCGTCGGGGTCCAGTCGTAGAAGTCGTCCAGCCCGAACGAGTGGCCCATCTCGTGCAACAGGATGTGCACGTTGTCGGTGTTGAGGTTGGACATGTAGTACTCGCTGCCGATGCGCTGCCCCCAGTCACCGCCCGCGCCGCCGCCGAAGCCCGCGGTCAGCCAGAGCGACATGTCGTAGTGGTGGGACGCGCCGCCCGGGCAGTTCGGGTAGTTGCCGCTCTGGTTGAAGAATCGGCCGCACGGCTCGGAGCACTGCGGGGCGTTCTCCCTGATGTTGTTCACGTAGATGTCGACGGAGTTGTCACTCCACTGGAGCTGGGCCCGGTCGCGTACGGCCCAGCCGACCACCTTGACCGGCACGCTCGCGTACGGCCAGCCGTTGTGACCGGCCATGAGATCCATCCACTTCTTGAACTGGCGGGCCAGCGTGGCGTGGATCTGGTCGCGCTGGGCCGCCGTCACGGTGGCGGTGGTGTCCCACCGGACGCAGTAGTTGATCGAGCCGCCGTTGGCCATGACCTGGTCCCAGCCGTAGTTACGGAAGCCGTACAGGTTGGGGTAGGTGCTCTCGACGTGCTGCCAGACCTCGTTCAGCGGGGTGACGAGGTTGGCGGGCGGGCTCCAGCCCGAGCCGCCGCCGGGGGGATCGGCGATGAACGCCTTCATCTCCAGCAGCCCGACCGAGCCCGCTCCGCTCTGCAGGACGGCCCGGAGGCGGGTGGTGCTCACCGCCGTGCTGAAGGTGACCTTGTTGTAGGCGTTGAGTGCCGTCGGGTAGGTGCCGGGGATGTCGGCGTAGGCGCTGCCGGTCCAATACTGCAGTTTCCAGGACGCCGGTAGGCGGACACCGCCGCCGTCGTCGAAGAAGTACACGTCGGCCGACTTGAGCGTCTGGGTCGCGGCCCAGGTCAGCTCGGCCCACTGGGTGCCGGTGTTGGGCCAGGTGCCCCAGCGGCGGTTGACGGTGTCGTTCGAGCCGGGCGGGTCGATGCCGTCGTTGATCGCCGCGATGCTCTCCCACGGCGAGGTGTACGAGGCCGACGGGGTGGCGCTCCCGGCCACGTTCGTGTCGGCCAGGGCGTTCTGGACGGGGAGCAGCAGGGAGCCGATGAGCAGCGCGGATAGCAGGATGACCAGGCGTTTCGCTCGTTTTGGTAGCGCTAACATTTGGATGTCCTCGTTCATGAGGCGACGCGGTCCGTGCCGAGACTTGATCGCACGGGCGGGAGCGTCAGTCAAATGTCACATGCCGGTGGAATCGCCGACCTGCGGGTTCACGCTGAAACTTTCATCTTCTCTTGTGGTCATCCCGGCGAAGGCGAGTCGCGGCGCTCGCCTCCCCGTGTGCGGGGGAGGCGAGTCCCCCGCACACGGGAGTCCTACGGCAGCGGCACCGCCCGGTCCAGGGCGGGCGGGGTCAGCGGCCCCTGCCGCAAGTAGGCCCGCATGGCCTCGTAGTCGCGACTGCCGCGCACCGCGTCCGTGTACCCGGCGAAGGCGGTGTAGCCGTCGGCGCCGAGCAGCGTGTAGGCCAGCGCGGCGAGCCGGTAGGTCCTGCCGAGGTCCAGCGGCTGCCCGTTGATGATCACGTCGGCGGGGTTGATCCGGTCTCCTGCGGGCCTGTTCGGGGAGTAGGCGAAGCGGACGTTCTTGGACACGGCCAGCGGCGCGAACTTCACGCTGCCGTCGGCCTGCGTCTGCCACTGCTGCTCCAGGGCCCGTTCGAGCTGGGAGCCCTGGACGGAAACCGTGAGCACCGGGTTGGCGTAACCCCACGCCGCCCACGACTCGCCCATGAGCACCTGACCGTCACTGTCGGCGGGGTTCGTCCCCTTGGCGAACCTCAGGTCGCCGCGCAGCGAGTTCGAGCCCTGGGCCGGCGCCACGGCCACCATAGCCAGGTCGGCCCGGCCGCCCTCGGTCTGCTGCGAGTCGAAGTACTCCACGTCGGCCACGGCGTTGCCGAGCGTGCTCTGCCCCGTCGCGTCCCGGGTTCTGGTGAGGTCGCCGGTGATGGTCCCGTACGGCTTGGCGTAGGTCTCCTTCTGCTTGGCGTTCCAGTAGTCGACCATCTTCACCATGGCGGGGTCGGGGGTGACGTCGCGGGTCACCGGGTGGTTGATCGCGGTGGTCTCGGTCCTGATGACGTCACGGGTACGGCGGTCGATCTTCAGGTTGATCTCGTTGATGAGGCGGCCGTGGTTGGCGGCCTCGACGACCGGGCGGGGGTTGCCGGCCGGGTCGGGGACCGAGCAGGTGAAGTACCAGTGCCAGTGGCCCGTGACGATGACGTCGATGTCGGGCGAGGCGTTCTTGGCGAAGTCCCAGATCGGCCCGGTCTTCTGGTCGGCGCAGCCGTTGTAGTCGTCGCCGGCCCGGCCGCCCTCGTGCACGTTGGCGACGATGGCCTTGACGCCGCGCCGCTTGAGGATGGCGGCGTACTTGCCGGCCGTCTCCACCAGCGGCAGGTTGTCCAGCGACGGCTGGTAGGAGGTGGAACCGGCCACCGTGGTGGGCGTGGTCAGGTTGATGAACCCTACGGCGACCCCCTGGAAGCGCTTGATCACGTACGGCTGGAGCACCGGGCGGGTGTCGCCCTTCCTGGTGATGTTGGCCGTGGCGGTGGCGAAGTCGGCGCCGTGGAAGCGCCGCCCGTCGGAGTCGGCGAAGCAGCTGTCGACCCCGATCTCGCCGAAACACTCGCCCTTGCCCATGTGGTCGCGCAGGAACTCCAGCGACCGGTCCAGCTCGTGGTTGCCGACCGCGGTGAAGTCCAGCTTGATCTTGTTCAGGAACTCGATCGTGGGCTCGTCCGCGTGGTAGGACACCTCGGTGGGCCAGCCGCTGAAGTTGTCACCGGTCGAGAACGTGACCGTGTTCTCGTGCCCTTCCCTGAGCCTGTCGAGATGCGACGCTATGTACGGCGCGCCGCCCACCACCAGGGTGGACCCCTGCGGATCCTTGATCGTGCCGTCGGCGGCGTTGTTCTGCGGGGTGATGTAGCCGTGGAAGTCGGTGAGGGACAGCAGCTGCACGTCCACGGGCTTCGGCTCGGCCCACGCCGGTGAGGCGGTCGAGGCCAGAGTGACGCCTAAGGCGACGACCATCCACTTGCGGAAGGAATTCATGAGGACTCCTCAATAGGGGGAAGTTCTGGATCAGCCCTTGGAGCCGGTGAACGCGATCCCGGCGATCAACTGCCGCTGCATGACCACGAAGAGAACGATCACGGGCAGCGAGGCGACGACGGACCCGGCGAAGAGGATCGGATAGTTGGTCAGGTACTGGCCGCGCAGCGACGCCAGCCCGGCGGAGAGCGTCATCATCTCCGGGTCGGTGTTGACCACCAGCGGCCAGAGCAGGCTGCTCCAGGACCACATGACGGTCAGCAGGCCGAGTGCCAGCAGCCCGGGCCGGACCAGCGGCAGCATGATCCACCAGTAGATCTGCAGCGGGTTGGCGCCATCCAGCCGCGCCGCCTCGTCCAGCTCCCTGGGCAGCGTCTTGAAGAACTGCCGCAGCAGGAAGGTGCCGAAGGCCCCGAAGACTCCGGGAGCGATGAGCGCCTGGAGGGTGTTGAGCCACCCGAGCCCCTGCATGATCTCGTACCGAGGCAGCAGGAACAGCTCCCCCGGCACCATCAGCACGGCCAGGAACAACAGGAAGATCAGCCCCCGGCCGGGGAACTCCAGCCGCGCGAAGGCGAAGGCCGCCAGCGAGCACAGCAGCAGCTGCCCGGCCGTCACCGCCGCCGTCACGATCACGGTGTTGAGGAACTGCCGCCCGAGCGGCACGGTCCTGAACACGTCGGCGAAGTTGTGCCACTGCCAGGAGGGGGCCGGCGTGGGCGGCACCCGCATGGACTCGGTGACCGTCTGCAGCGAGACCACGAGCTGCCAGACGAACGGCATGATCATGATCAGGCCGCCGGTGAGCAGGACCGCGTGCACGATCCAGCGTCTACTCATAGTGGACCCACCGCTTCTGCAGCCGGAACTGGATGGCGGTCAGCACGAGGATCAGGGCCAGCAGGACGACCGCGATCGCGGCGGCGTAGCCACGGCTGTTCTGCACGAACCCCTGCTCGTAGAAGAAGTAGACGATCGTACGGCTGCCCGCCAGCGCCGGGCTCTTGGTGTCGATCATGAGGTAGACCAGGTCGAACACCTGCAGAGCGTTGATCAGCGTGATCACCACGACGAAGAACGTGGTGGGCGTGAGCAGCGGCAGCGTGATGCGGAAGAACTGCCGCAGCCTGCCCGCGCCGTCGATCGCGGCGGCCTCGTAATAGTGCTTCGGGATGCCCTGCAGCCCGGCCAGGAACAGCACCGCGTTGTACCCGAGCGAGCTCCAGATCCCGACCACCGCGACCGCATAGATCGCGAACTCGGGGTCGGACACCCAATAGGGCCCGTCGATCCCGGCCTGGCCGAGCAGGTAGTTGATCAGTCCGAAGTCGCCGTTGTACAGGTAGCGCCAGGTCAGGCCGACTGCCGCGGGCATGGTGACCACCGGCAGGAAGTACAGCGTGCGGTAGACGCCGAGCCCGCGCAACCCCGGCACGTTGAGCAGCGCCGCGACCACGATCGACAGCGGCACCCCGATGAGCACGAGCACGGAGTAGAGCAGCGTGTTGCGCAGCGCGCCGAGCATCTCCTCGTCGCCGAAGAGGCCGGCGAAGTTGTCCAGCCCCACCCACGTCTGCCCGCCGAACATGCCGGACTCGGTGAAGCTGAGATAGAGCGTCTGGACGATCGGCCACAGGTAGAACACGGCCAGCCCGAGGGCCATGGGCGCGATCAGCCCATAGCCCCAGAGCCAGTCGCGCCGCGACCGCCGCCCCGGCCGGGCCACCGCACTGGCGGCGGCCCGTTCCTCGGTCGGCAGCATCGGCTACTCCTCGGCCAGGATCTCGTTCATCCGCGTGGCGATCTCCCTGGCCGCCTCAGCGGCCGGCCGCCGGCCCGCCCACGCCTCGGCCAGGAGCTTGTTCTGCACGTCCTGCCACTTGGCGGTGTTCAGGGAGACGGGGTACGGCACGCCGTACGGGATCGAGCCGTCGAATGCCTCCTTCATGTGGTAGTTCGGGAAGGACTTGAACCAGCCGTCCTGGGTGCCCGCCCGCGAGGAGACCGAGGCGCCGCCGGAGTCGCTGAGGATCTTCTCGGCCTCGTCGGAGGAGATGAACGCGGCGAACTCCGCGCTCTCGGCAGGATGCTCGCTCTTGGCCGAGACGGAGTTGGCCAGGCCGAGCAGGATGATGCCCTCCTGCACCGGCCCCTTGGGCAGGGGCGCCACGTCGACCTTGTCGCCACGCTCGGTGTTGGCCTTGAACGCGGTGGCGAACCAGGATCCGCCGTAGTACATGGCGTACTTGCCGGTCATGAACAGTTGCATGGGGTCGGTGTCGGTGGTCACCTCGGCGGGTGGGGCGACCTTGTCCTTGTTGATCAGGTCGGTCCAGAACTCCAGGCCCTGGATGGAGCCGGGCTCGCCGAAGCCCGACTTCTTGCCGTCGGCGGAGATGACGTGGCCACCGGCCTGAATCATCGTGTTGTAGAAGCCGCCCTGGTCCCACATGGGGGCCAGCAGGCCGTACTGCTTCCTGGCCGGGTCGGTCAGCTTCTTGGCGGCGGCTCTGAGGTCGTCCCAGGTCCAGTCGGCGGTCGGGTACGCGACGCCGGCCTTGTCGAAGAGCTCCTTGTCGTACCAGAGCATGGGGATGCCGACGTCTCGCGGCATGCCGTACAGCTTGCCGTCGTAGCGGTAGCCGTCCACGATCGCCTTCGGGAAGGCGCTGACGTCGGCGTTCTCGATGGGGGCGATCACGCCGCCCTTGGCGTACAGGCGGACGTTGAGGCTGTTCATCCAGAAGACGTCGGGGGCCGCGCCGCCGGTGGCCGCGGTCTGGAGCTTGGTCCAGTACTGGTCCCACGGGGTGATCTCGAGCTTCACCGTGACGTCGGGATGCTTCTTCTGGAAGGCGTCGATGATCTTCTGGGTGCTGGCCTGGTCGTTCTTCTCCCAGATCGCATAGCTGATAGTGATTTTTCCTGACTTGGTGGTGGTGTCGGGACCGGAGCCACAACCGGTCAGAGCCACGGCCAGGGCAGCGACTAATGCCGTACGCAGGCGCACAGGGGTTCCTTCTCTCTAGAAGCCGTCGGCAAGGCGGAAGACGGCATAGGGGGGTGGTGGTCAGTGGTCACTCGCCGGCCCGGCTCGCGGCGCGCCCGGCACGGGTCCAGGCGGCCGCCGCGCTACCGGCGCGCCCGTCTCAGACTCCGGTGTTGGTGAAGCCGGTCCTCGCCACGACGTCGCTGTATCCGTTGACGTCGAAGTCCTCGGCGTAGAACAGCTGGAATCCGGTGCCGCCGGCGGTGACGGCGGTCCCCGACTGGTTGCCGGTCGTGTTCGGGTTCATGCGCTCGCAGGGAAAGCGGCCGGTCGTCGTCCCGTCGGCGTTGAATCCGCGGGCGTACACCTCGTAGGAACGACCGCTGTGCCAGATGTCGGACTCGGTCCAGCCGACGACGAACCGCCCGGTGTCGTCGACGGCGATGGACGGCGACCCCTGGACCGCGCACTTGTCCACCGATGCCACCTTCCCGCAGAGCGGTGGGTACTCCTTGCCGCCGTCGGAGACCGTGTTCGGAGCGTACTTTCCGAACGCGACGGGGCTTTCCGCGAACCTCGACCCCAGGGAGGGGGTGAGACCCCGCATCCGCACGCGCCAGACGGTCGTCACGTCACCCCCGGTGACCGCCACGTTGTCGCTCCAGACGACGACGCTGTCGCCCGCCGGAGTCGTCGCCACCGCGGGGGCCAGGTGCTGGGTGGCCGTATTGGTGTTGATCTTCGTGGCGGCCGCGACGGTCGCGCCCGCCGCCGAGATCCGCTTGCCGTACACGTCGGGCGCCTGCTGCCAGACCACGGTCGCGGTGCCCGCGCCGTCGACGGCCACGTCCGGCCGGTCCCCCGCGCCCACCTGGAGCGGCCCGAAGGCGCGCGAGGCCAGCGAGGAGTAGCCGGCCGCCCGGACGGTCCCGGACGGTACGTCCTCCCAGGCCACCGTCAACCCGCCGTTGCCGCCAACCGCGATCCTCGGCCTGGTCTGGTCGCCGCTCCACTGCGGATCGTTCGCCCAGACGGCCGGGCTCAGGGTGCCCCCCGGCGAGAGCCTCCGTACCGCGATGTTGTGCTCGCCCCGGCAGTCGGCGTCCTCGGCCCAGGCGACGTAGGCGTTGCCCGTGTCGTCGACGCCGACCGACGGCTGCACGTGGTTCCAGCCGGTGGCGCACCCGACCCCGCCCATCGAGACCCGCACGGGACCGGTCACCGGCTGCCCGTCGTGGTAGATGCGCGCGTACACCTCGGTGCCGTCCACCGAGGCGCGATTCGGGTCGTCCTCCCAGGTCACAGCCGTGTAGCCGGCCCGCGTGGCGGCCGCCCTGGGTGCTCGCTGGTCGTCGGGGCCGTTGGCGGCCATCTGGAGCGCGGCCCCGGGGAAGGCGGAGGGGACGAACTTGATCACTTCGTCCAGCATGGAGGTGAAGTCCGCGTCGTACGCCGCGTAGATCCCCGCGTCGTCGACGCGGACGAACGAGTCGTCCGAGGCGGCGAGGGAGCCGTTGTTGAGGTTGTGGGAGCCGGTGTAGACGTAGCGCCGCGTCGCGCCGCCGGCCGCCGCCGACGGCCCGTCCACCAGGATGATCTTCGAGTGGATGCCGTCGGGCTCGCAGGTGCCCCCGGCCGGGTAGTGGCAGCCGCCGGGCCTGAAGGTGTGCACCACGATCCCGCCCTTCGCGAGCTCCTGGGCGGTCGCGACGGTCTGGTTGCCCTCGGCGACGAGCACCTGGACGGTGCACCCCTGCTGCTTCTTCGCCTTGAGCTCGCCGATGACGAGCGGCCGGTCAGTGGCGAACTGCGACTGCACCAGGCGGATCGTGCCGGGGCAGCCCACGTCGTGGATCATCGCCGCGACCAGGTCGGCGCTGCCGTAGGTGTGCTGATCGTAGGTGGTGTCGCGGGGCTCCATCCAGACCGTGACCTTTCCGCTGGTGGAGGTGAACGGCGCCCGCCACGATGTCCGCACCTGGGAGACCAGCGTGTCGAACGCCTGCCGGTAGCCCTCGGCCAGTCCGGCGTCGCCCGAGCTGATCAGCATGTTCTGGTGGAGGCCGTTCTGCGGGCCGAGGTTCTGCGAGCTCTGCACGACCACGTCGGTCCTGCCGTCCGTGAGCCTGCTGAACACGAAGAACTTGTGGTGGTTGATGTCGGTGTCCGGGCCGTTGCAGCCCATGTCGCAGAGCGTGACCGGCACGCCGGCGGCAGCCAGGCTGTCGAGCAGCGGGTTGTGACCGGACCCCTCGGACACCACCCGTACGTCGACATCGCGCTCGTGCGCCGCCACGAGCTTGTCCTTGACGGCCCCGATTTCCAGCACATAGGTCGCCACCCGCAGGGTGGAGCCCGGCGCGGCCAGGTCGATCAGGCCCAGCAGCGTCGTCAGCAGGGAGCCGTCGAGGGTGCCGTCGATGCTCGGCCTGCTGAAGTGCGCCGACAGCTGGGGAGTCGCCGCCCGGGCCGGAGTGATCACGCCGAGCAGGCAGGATAAGCCGATCAGGATGACGGACAGGCGTTTGATCATGCTCGCTTCTCTCACTGAGGTCTCATCGGATGTTGCGGGTCCAGGCCGACACCTCGGCCTCGGTCTCAGCCAGCTCCCGCGGCCAGCCCCGGACGTCCGGCCGGGTCTGCCACGGCTCGGGCCCGGTCTCTTTGCGGTACTCCACGCCCAGCGCGGCGAGCCGTCGCTCGTGGTGGCGCAGCCGCGCGCGGAAGTCGTCGAAGTCACCTCCTCGGGGGCTCCACACGACCTCGGCGAAGGCCGACAGCCGGGGGAAGGCCATGTAGTCGAGCGCGCGAGGCGTGTCGATGTGCTCCGTCCAGAGGTTCGCCTGCGCGCCGAGCACGCGGCTCGACTCGGCCTCGGTGAGCTCCGGCGGCACCGGCTCGAAGGCATGGACATCGCGCAGCGAGATCACGTTGCCGATCGGGATCGGCTCGTCGGCCCGGTCCGACTGCCGGAAGTCGAGGTAGAGCTGGGTGAACGGGCAGGTGACCACGTCGTGGCCGGCTCTGGCCGCCACGACCGCGCCGTACGTGCCGCGCCAGGACGCCACGGTCGCACCCGGCGGCAGGCCCCCCTCGATGATCTCGTCCCACCCCAGCAGGCGTCGCCCGCGGGCCGCCAGATGCTCGGCGAACTGGCGGACGAACCAGCTCTGCAACTCCTCCTCGTCGCGCAGGCCGAGCTCGCGGATGCGCCGCTGGGCCGACGGGCTCTCCCGCCACTGCGCCTTGGGGCACTCGTCACCGCCCACGCAGACGTACTCGCCCGGGAAGATCTCCATGACCTGGTCGAGCACGTCCCGGTAGAAGGCGAGCGTGGTGTCCTCGACGTTGAGCACGTTGGGGGATACCCCCCACTGGGTGCCGACCTCCAGCCGGTCGTCGAGGTTGCCCAGCTCCGGATAGGCGGCGATGGCCGCCTGCGAGTGCCCGGGCAGCTCGATCTCCGGCACCACGGTGACGAACCGGTCCGCCGCGTACGACACGATCTCGCGCAGGTCCTCCTGGGTGTAGAAGCCACCGTGCGGGCGGCCGTCGAACAGGCCGTGCCGGCGCGATCCCAGCGGGCTCTCCCTTCGCCAGGCGCCGACTTCGGTCAGCTTCGGATAGCCCGTCACCTCGAAGCGCCAGCCCTGGTCGTCGGTGAGGTGCAGATGCAGCACGTTGAGCTTGTGCGCGGCCAGCAGGTCGATGTACCGCAGCAGGTCGGGCTTCGGCAGGAAGTGCCTGGCCACGTCGATCAGGCAGCCACGCCACCGGAATCTCGGCCGGTCGGCGATGGTGACCGGCGCGATGGTCCAGTCCGTCTCGCCGACCGCGCCGCTGCGGAAGGCCGCGGGCGGAAGCAACTGGCGCAGGGTCTGCGCGCCGTAGAACGCCCCGGCCGCGTCCCCGGCCTCGATGCGCACCCCGCCGGGCCGTACGGCCAGGCGATAGGCTTCGTGGCCGAGCCCGGCCGCCAGGGTGAACTCGATCGCCCCTGGCTGCGGCACTCCGGACGGCAGCGTCAGGCCGGTCACCGGGAACAGCGCGGCCCGCAGCCAGCCTTCCACCCGCGAGAGCTCGGGGGGTGCGGCGATCACTGTGGCCGTGGTGAGGGCGAAGGGTTCCGTACCGTCTCGGGTGAGGTGAACGGGTCGTGGCAGCAGCAAGACAGGTCCCTGGGGGTCGGGGGTCGGGATACGGCGGATCACCCCGCGCTACGAGCGGGGCGGGGACGGCGAGGAGTGCTTACTTCGCGGTGCGATGAGCATTTATGATGGAGTTCACCATTAAGATTCGTCAAGAAGGGTTATCAGTGACGCTCCCCGTGACTGGCGGCGACCTTCAGCGGCTCCGGCGTCTCAACGCGCTCGCGGCGCTCTCCGCCCTGCGCGCCGAAGGGCCGGCGACGCTGACCAGGCTCGCCGAGCGCGCCGACCTGGCCAGAGCCACCATCAAGGTGGTGGTCAAGGACCTGATGGAGCTGGGCTGGGTGGCCCAGATGGACCCGAGCGGCGGAGAGAAGGGCAGGCCCGCGCGCCGCTACCGGTTCCGCGCGGAGGCGGGCCGGGTGATAGGGCTCGACATAGGAGCGCACAAGGTGCTCGCCGTCGTGGCCGACCTCGACGGCAACGTCCTGCACACCACGCGCGAGCCGGTCACCCCCGAGCAGCCGCGCGCCGAGCGGCTGGCCGCCGTGGACAGGGCCGTCGACGCCTGCCTGGCCGGCTCGGGCACCGCCGCCGCCGACGTCTGGATCGCGGTCGCGGGCAGTACGGGCTATGTCGACCTGGAGGGACGCGTCGTACTCTCGCGGGCCATCCGGGACTGGTCGAGCGTGCCGCTGACCGATCATCTCGGCGCGCGACTCCGCTGCGCGGTCCTCGTGGAGAACGACAGCAGGCTCGCCGCGCTCGCGGAGTGCCGCAGGGGCATCGCTCGCGACACCCGGAATCTGATCTTCCTGCACGTCGGCCGGCGGGCCGGAGCCGCCGTCGTACTCGATGGAGTCCCCCTGCGCGGCGGCGGAGGTGCGGCGGGGGAGATCGGCGTGCATCCGCTGTTCAATCTCGGTCACGTGGGCGAGCTTCTGCAGGCCGTCCCCGCCGTGGAGCCCGGCACGCCGCCCGACGCGGTCGCCGGAGCGGTGTTCGAGGCCGCCAGGCGCGGTGACGTCGAGGCGCGCCGTGCCGTCCTGCGCTACGTCAAGGTGCTCGCGCTGGCCACCACCGCGATGGCCCTCACCGTGGACCCCGACCTGGTGGTGCTCGGCGGCGGCTTCTCCCGATCGGCCGACGTGCTCATCGAGCCGCTGAGGGGCGAGCTCGAGACGATGTGCCTGCGCACTCCGGAGTTGCGGGCCTCCGTGCTCGGCGACGAGTGCGTGGCGGTCGGGGCCGTGTGTTACGGCGTCGAGCACCTGTCCAAGATGCTCTTCAACCCCGAGATCGGCCCGTTGTCCGCAGCCTCTCCCCTACCAATAATGGTGTAGTTCACCAAATATCAAGCGTGGCCCGCGGCAGTCAGTCGCAGCCGCAGCCGTCGCAGCCGCAGCCGTCCTCGCCCGGGCAGCAGGAGCAGCAGTTACTGCAGCAGTCGCAGCCGGAGCAGTCGAAGCGCGCGCAGAAGGAGCCATCGCGCTCCTCGTCCCAGGCGGGCCGGTACAGGCCGCACGTGCAGCAGGTCAGGGCGGCGCACGCCAGCGACAGCAGCCCGCCGGGGTCCCGCTTCGGCGGCCGCCGTCCCGGCGGCGCGCCGGGATCGCCGGGCGGGTGGCCGGTGCCGGGCGTTCCGGCGACGGCGAAGGCTCGGGAGACGGCGCTGCCGGTCTCCCGCACCAGCAGGGCGCGCGTCAGGCCGGGGTTGGGCAGGTCGAGCCCGTCCACGGCGGCGCGCAGGTCGGCGTGCGCGGCGTCGCAGTGGCGGCGCGCCTCCTCCAGGCCGGTGCCGGTGGCCACCAGCGGGTTGTACGCCCCGGACGCGCGGTCGTCGGCCAGGTCCTCCACCGCGTCGATCAGGTGTGCCAGCCTCCCGAATCCGCGACCGGCCGCTTCCAGCGCCTCCCGGTTGTGCGGCCTCCCCGCGAGCACCCCTGTGTGGGCGAACGCGGCGGCCACGGCGTCCTCGGTGGGCCCCGTCAGCTCTCGTAACCCGGGCGCCGCGCCGCTCCCCCCGGGCGCCTGGGCGGGGACCTGTTCCAGGAGCGCCTGGCGACCGGCCGCGGCCGTCAGCGGGGTGGGGTCGAACCCCAGCGTGCCGGCCATGGCCGTGCCTGCCGAGGACCAGCGACCGGCCAGGCGGGTGGCGCCGGCGGCGACCGGGCGGCGGGCGTACGCGCCGTCCCGGTCCGCCACGTGGTCGCTCACCTTGCCGGCCGCCAGGAGCAGCGACACCGAGGCCGCCAGCCGTACCCCCTCGGACTCCACCACGTCGGCGCCCTTGAAGCCGCGTAGCGCGCACGGGCCCGCTCTCCGGCGCGCCGCGGACGTGGACGACTGGGCCTCGGTGAGGACGGACACGAGCAGGCCGTCGTAGTTGGTCACCAGCCGGGACAGGTGGCCGTGCTCGTCGCGGAGCGCCAGGCAGAGCCCGCACAGATGACCCATCCAGTCCGCGTAGAGCCCCTTGCACAGGACGTGCTGACACGGGCGGACAATGCCGAACATACGTCCCCTTATGTGCGTACTAGAGAGGTAACCGTAGCACCAGGCGCCTCATACTCCCCGCACACCACCGGCCGGCCCTGGTGGGTGCGGGGCCCTGCGAGCTGGTACAAATTGCGGCATGACCGAATCCGTCCGGTATCCCCCGCCGCCGCCGAACGCGCCGTCGGCCCGACGTGTCTACAGCCGGACGTACCGTGTGTGGGCTCACGTGCTCCTGTGGACGCCGATCGCGCTCGCGGTGGCCGGGGTCGTCCTCGGCCTGGTGCTGTTCGCGGTCGCCGACGCCGACCCGACGTCCGGTTCGTCCGCGCTCGGCTATCTCGGCCTCTTCGTGTGGGGTGCCCTCGCGGTCCTGTCGCCGGCCCTGCTCGGGTCGTTCATCGCCGGGCTGGTCATGCTGAACCGCACGCGCCGCTGAGGCTCGCCTCACGAGGCGTGGAAGGCCTCGCTAGGGGGCGGCCGTGCGGTAGAACTCGGCGGCGGTGAGGGTGCCGGGGACGCCGAGCTCGGCCGCGACCGCGCTGATCGCGGCGGCGCCGACGGCGAGGTCGGCCTGGCCGACAGTGGTGAAGTACGGTGCGATGAACGTCTCGTAGTGTGCACGGACCTCGTCCGTGGTGTGCCGCCCGAGGAACGTCTGGACGTACCGCACCGTGGTGTCGGGATCGTCGTGGATCACCTGAAGGGCGCGCCGGTGGGCCCGGATGACGGCCTGCACCGCGGGGTCGTCCGGGTGGATGCGGGTGGGGTCGACGGCCACGCCTACGGTGGGGATCTGGAAGTGGTCGCCGACCCAGGCCAGCACGTTCCAGCCGTGCTCGGCGGCTACCGCCTCCGGTGCCATGGTGCTGCCGACCAGGGCGGCGTCGATCCGGCCGTCGTGCAGCCGGCGCAGGTCCATGCCGTAGTCGCCGGGCGGGCGCGAGATGGCCTGGAGGTCGCGGTCCGGGTCGAGTCCGGCCTGGCGCAGCACGATCCGGGCGAAGCATCCGGGCGCGGTGCGGGGAGCGTGTATCGCCAGCCGCTCGCCGTCCCAGTCGCAGCCGTCGCGCAGCGCGACGTGGACGCCCTCGTCGGCGTAGTAGCCCTGCTGGTCCGCGACGTAGGCGACCAGTTCCTCGTGCAGGCCCCGCCCGACGTAGGCGAGATCGATCGTGTGCATGAACGCTTTCCCTGCTCGTGTCGAGGCGTCAGTACATGGACATCCCGCCGTTGACCGCGGCCGTGGTGCCGGTCATGAAGGCGTTGTCCTCGGCGGCGTAGAAGGCGACCGCCTGCGCGACGTCGGCAGGCAGTGCCAGGCGGCCCAGAGGAGTGGCGGCCACCTGCCGCTGCTGCTGCTCCTGGTCGAGCACGCTCGCCATGCGGGTGTCCGCCACGGGGCCGGCTTCGACGATGTTGACCGTGACGCCCGTCGGGCCCAGCTCCTGGGCGAGAAATCGGGCGAACTGCACCAATGCCGCCTTGGCCGTGCCCAGTGCGACCATGCCTGGCCGAGGCTGGCGGCTGAGGCCGATGCTGATGTAGATGATGCGCCCCCAGCCCTGTCCGGTCATCGCGGGCAGGACCGCGTTGGTGACCGCGAACGCCGCACGCATCTCGCCGTCGAGCTTGCCGCCCAGTTCGTCCCACGTCATGTCCTTGAACGGCTTGACCGCGAACGGGATGAGCGCGTTGTGCACGAGCACGTCGATGCCGCCCCATGCCGCCTGAACCTGCTCGACCATGGTCTCGACCGCCGCCGCTTCCCGCACGTCGGCCTGCACGGCCATGGCCTGGCCACCCGCGGCCTCGATGCCGGCCACGACCTCGTCGGCCGCCGCGGCGCTGCGGAGGTAGTTGACCACCACGCGCATCCCTCGCGCGGCGAGAAGGCGCGCGGTGGCGGCACCGATCCCGCTGCTGGCCCCTGTCACCAACGCCACCCTGCCGGTCGCCCCGGTCACGGGCCCCACCTCCTGCTCATCATCACGGGCCGCCGGCCTGACAGCCCGGAGCAGTTCAAATACCTCATGCGGTTTCGAAAAGGGCCGTCAGCTCACATGCCGAGTGAATCTTTGGTCATCGAAAACCGAGTGTCTCCCGGGCAGGAAGCAGCCTGGTCGCGCAATGCGGTCGTGTTGGCGCGATATTGCCGGACGATGGGCAATTCCCGGCTGACGACGCATTCCGCCCGCGCCGGTCCCCCGCCCAGAAGGCTCCGGTTATCAGCTGAGGAGATGAGCTGCGCGCAAACTGCCCGTTTCCTCAGGCTACGTACTCCTGTGCGCTGAAGGCAACATGCCGAATGATCTCGTAGGAGAGACCCATGACCGAGAAGTCAGGGACCAAGGCCCCCATCATCCTCATCCACGGGCTGTGGCTGACTCCACGCGCCTGGGAGCACTGGATCGAGCGCTACACCCGGCTCGGCCACCAGGTGCTCGCCCCGGCCTGGCCGGGCATGGAGATCGAGGTGGAAGCCCTGCGCAAGAACCCCGAGGTGATGAACGGCCTGGGCGTCACGCAGGTGGCCGACTTCTACGACACGATCATCCGCGAGCAGGCCCGGCCGCCCATCATCGTCGGCCACTCCTTCGGCGGCCTGATCACGCAGATCCTGCTGGATCGCGGTCTTGGCATCGCCGGTGTGGCGATCCATCCCGCCCCGATCAAGGGCGTGCTGAGGCTGCCGCTCAGCAGCCTGCGCTCGGCGTTCCCGGTCCTGTCCAACCCCGTCAACCGCACCAGAACCGTGGCGTTGAGCGCCAGGCAGTTCCACTACGCCTTCACCAACACCCTGACCGCGCAGGCGTCGGAGGTGATCTACCAGCGTTACCACGTGCCCGCCCCCGGCCGGCCGCTGTTCCAGGCCGCCACCGCCAACCTGAGCCGGCACCCTGCCACCTTGGTCGACGTGCGCAACGACACCCGCGCCCCGCTGCTGCTGATCGCCGGTGGCGCCGACCACACCGTCCCCACGGCGCTGGTCCGAGCGGCCTACCAGCGTTACCGCAAGTCCCGTGCGATCACCGACTACCAGGAGTTCGCCCGCATGCCGCACTTCGCCCTCGGCGCCCCCGAATGGGAGCGAGTGGCCGATCACGTCCTGCACTGGGCCGAACGGTACGCCGCGAGACACGCCCTGAGGAGTGGCGGAGGCACGCCCTGAGGAGTGGCGGAGGCACGCGATAGGCACTGCGCGACGTCGAGAAAGCGGCCAGTCATCAGTTGTGGTGATGGCTCCTTGCGGAATTGGTGGTTTCCGTCCGGCTCAGGATGGCGTTGGCTCGGTACGAACGAGCGTGCGGTGGAGCATCACCGGCACGGTCCGGCGGTCATAGCCGTCTGACAGAACGCGACCCGGAGGAGTGACGGCACCGATGCCAGCAGATGGTCATGTTCCTGGATGTATGACCGCAATCTCCGTTTCGTGAGGGTAGCGCTGCTGGGACCGGTCGCCTGGCGGACGCCTCCGCACCACTACGGCCCGTGGGAGCAGGTCACGAGCCTGCTCGCCGAGGGACTCACCGCGAGGGGGATCGACGTGACGCTGTTCGCCACGCTGGACTCCGTCACTTCCGGATCGCTGGACGGAGTGTGCCCCCGCGGGTACGCCGACGATCCGTCGCTGGACGGGCGGGTGTGGGAGGCGATGCATGTCGCGCACGCGTTGAGCCGTTCCGGCGAGTTCGATCTCGTCCACAGTCATCTCGACTGGCTGCCGCTGGCCTTCGCCGGACATTGCCGGGCCCCGTTGCTCACCACCGTGCACGGATTCTCCGGAACGGGAATCCTGCCCGCCTACGCCCGGGCCCGCTCCGCCTACGTGTCCATCTCGGACGCGGACCGCGCCCCGGAGCTGGACTACACCGCCACCGTGCACCACGGCATCGATCTCGACGCGTTTCCCTTCGACCCGGTGGGCGGCCGGCGGCTGATCGCGTTCGGCCGCGTACATCCCGACAAGGGCACGCACACCGCCATCGAGATCGCCCGCCGGGCCGGCCTGCCGCTGACCATCTGCGGCATCGTCCAGGACGAGCGGTACTTCGAGCGGGAGGTCGCTCCGAAGATCGACGGCGAGCAGGTCAGGTTCCTCGGGCCGGTGGGACCCGAGCGGCGTGGCGAGATCCTCGGCAGCGGCGCCGCCCTGCTGCACCCCATCGCGTTCGACGAGCCCTTCGGCCTGTCGGTGGTCGAGTCCATGGCCTGCGGCACGCCCGTCGTCGCCTACCGGCGCGGATCCATGGCCGAAGTCGTGGACCAGGGAGTGACGGGTTTCCTGGTGGACTCCCTCGACGAGGCGGTCACCGCGGTGTCGCGCATCTCGACGGTCGATCGCGCGGGCTGCCGCGCGCAGGCCGAACGCAGGTTCAGTGCAGATCAGATGGTGGCGAATTACCTACGCATCTACCACGAAATGGTAGGTCAAAATTCGCGGCTGATAGTGTCCGATGGACGCGCAGACCACGCCATCGGCTGAGGTCGCGACAGCCGGGCCCCCGTATGAGGGCGGGCCCCCGGTGAAGGCTCCGGGTTCCACCGCACAGGCAGAAAAGGCAGCCGTTTCACCGTACGAGCCGCATCGGCATCCATTCTCGTGCGGCCGAATGACCGAAAGGCATGGCAATTGGCCGTCACATATGGCTTTCTCAGCACCCATCCGCCGACCCAGTGCGGGCTCGCGACGTTCAACTCCGCCCTGGCCGCCCATCTCACCCGGGGTGGCGCGTTCGGCGGCATCGTCCGGGTCACCGCGGAAGGCGACGACGAACGGCCGCGGCCCGGGGTCGTACACACCTGGACCCCCGGCGGGCGCGGCGGCTGGCAGGCCGCGGCCACCGCCCTGGAGAGCTTCGACGTGGCCATCGTGCAGCACGAGTACGGCATCTACCCCGGCCCGGACGGCCAGGACGTCCTGCCGCTGCTGCGCTGCCTCACCGTGCCGAGCATCGTGGTCCTGCACACGGTCCTGGTCAGGCCCACTCCCCGGCAGAAGGCCCTGCTGGAGGAGATCGTGGCCGCCGCCGACGCGATCGTGACCATGACCGGCACCGCTCGTGCCCGGTTGACGTCCGGCTACCGGGTGGACGCCGGCAAGGTGTCCGTCATCCCGCACGGGGCCGCCGATCACCTGCGGGTCCCGGCTCGGCGCCACAGCCGCCCGCACCTGCTCACCTGGGGCCTGCTCGGACCGGGCAAAGGCATCGAGTGGGCGTTGCGCGCGCTCGCGCTTCTGAGCGACCTCGACCCGCCGCCGATCTACACGATCGCCGGAAAGACCCATCCCAAAGTGCTGGAACACCAGGGCGAGGCCTACCGCGACGGGCTGTACGGACTGGCCGCCCAGCTCGGGATCTCCAGGGCCGTCCGCCACGACCCCGTCTACCGGGATCAGGGCTCGCTGAGCCGGCTGGTCCGCTCGGCGGACGTCGTCGTCCTGCCCTACGACTCCGCGGAGCAGGTCACCTCCGGTGTCCTCATCGAGGCCGTGGCCGCGGGCGTACCGGTCGTCGCCACCTCCTTCCCGCACGCCGTGGAGTTGCTCGCCGGAGGTCCCGGACTGCTCGTCCCGCACGGCGACCCTCCCGAGCTCGCCGCCGCCATCCGCCGGGTCCTCACCCAGCCCGGGCTGGCCGACAATCTCCTCGGGCGCACCCGTGCCCTGATCCCGACCCTGCTGTGGCCCGCGGTCGCGGCCCGCTACGACGACCTGGTCCGCTCGCTCGTCGCCGAGCGGCCGGCCGGAGCGGTCGCGGTGCTGCCATGAGCACCGCCGCCTCCGGCTTCTCGCACCTGCTCCGGCTGAGCGACGACACCGGCCTGTTCGAGCATGCCCGGTACGCCCTCGTCCGCCGCGAGCACGGGTACTGCACCGACGACGTCGCCCGCGGGCTCGTCGTCGTCACCCGCGAACCACGTCCTGCCCACCGGCTGACCCGGCTGGCGGAGTGCTACCTGACCTTCCTCACGCACGCTCAGGACCGTTCCGGCGCCTTCCGCAACCGGCTCTCCTTCGACCGGCGCTGGAGCGACCAGCCAGGCGTCGGCGACTGGTGGGGACGCGCGATGTGGGGCCTGGGCACCGCGGCGGCCCGCAACTCCGCCCCGTGGATCCGCAACGAAGCGCGGCTCGCCTTCACGCTCGGCGCCGAACAGCGCTCCCCGCATCCACGCGCCATGGCCTTCGCCGGGCTCGGCGCGGCCGAGGTCCTTCGCGCCATCCCTGACAGCACCGCGGCCGCCAGCCTGCTGACGGACGCCGCGCGGGCGATCGGCGCTCCCGCGGAGAGCCCCTCGTGGCCGTGGCCGCAACCGCAGCTGACCTACGCCAACGCCGCGCTGGCCGAGGTGCTCATCGCCGCCGGGGAGCTGAGCGACGACGGGCAGCAGCTCGCCGCCGGCCTGCGCATGCTCTCCTGGCTGTGCGACGTCCAGACGAGGGACGGCCGGCTCTCGGTCGTCCCCGCGGCGGGCTGGCGCATGGACGCGCCGCGATCCCGCTACGACCAGCAGCCGATCGAGGTGGCCGCGCTCGCCGACGCCTGCGCCACCGCCGCCCGCGTGACCGGCGACCAGGTATGGCAGGAGAAGGTACGGCGGTCGGTGGCGTGGTTCCAGGGCGTCAACGACGCCGATGCCCTGATGTGGGACCAGGCGACCGGAGGCGGCTACGACGGCCTGACCGAGCACGGCCCGAACCTCAACCAGGGCGCGGAGTCGACCATCGCGCTGATCTCCACCATGCAGTACGCCAGGCGGCTCCCATGACCGGCGGGGACCTGGCCACCCGGCTCGGCCCGACGCTCACTCCCGACCCGCGAAGAGTGATCATCAAGCTCTTCGTGCCCGGCGAGGACGCCGCGCTCACCCGTTCCCGGGCCGCCGCGCTGATCGACCGCATCCTGCTCCTCGGCGAGGACGAGACGACCGAGATGCTCCAGGAGACGCTGCGGCGATTCGGCGGCCGGCACCACGACCTCGAAGCGATCTTCGCCCACCACCACGACCTGGTCCGGCACCGCATCCCGCGCGACGTCGACCTCTCCCTGCCGGCCCGGCTCCTCGTGGGCGCATACTTCAGCCACGAGTACGCCGTGGAGGCCGCGGCGGTGTGCAACCCCTCGATGGTCCCCCACCCCGACCAGTCCGGTCTGCGCCCCGGACAGCTCCGCGCGGCGATCAGCCTGCGGCAGATCGGCGAGGGACACGTGTCCTCCATCGGCTTCACCACGGCGCTGCTCGGCCCCCACTCCGACCTGGTCATCTCCGATCGCTCGGGGGCCCTGTCCGTCGGACGCCGGCACCTGACCCACCACCGGCGGGATCTGCTCGCGGCGGCGCTCTCCGACGACGCCTGGGACAACGAGGTGACGGCCACGGTGCTGGAGTCCCTGCCGGAACGCTTCGACGACGACGATTTCGAGCAGGCGATCGGCCAGTTGCCCGCCGACCTGCTCACCCGTACCACGACGCAGCGGACCGTGGAGGAGATGCGCCGCGCGACGCGCTCCGACTACGCCGTGGCCTTCCCCGCCGACCTGCCCCTGCACCGGCGGGTGCTCTGGCCGGGGACCGCGGCCGAGAGCAACGGCATGGAGGACGCCCGGTTCGTCCAGGTCGTCGACGAGGACGGCCGGCTGTCATACCGCGCGACCTACACCGCGTACGACGGGCGGCACATCCGCTCGCACCTGCTCGAAAGCGATGACCTGCGGCACTTCGCGATCACCCCCATGCGCGGGCCCGCCGCCGTCAACAAGGGCATGGCGCTGTTCCCGCGCCCGGTCGGGGGACGCAGCCTGGCGCTGTGCCGTTCCGACGGCGAGACCATCGGCCTGACGACGCTCGACGAGCACAACCGGTGGCAGCGGCCGGTGCCGCTGCACACCCCCCGCCGCAGCTGGGAGCTGATCCAGGTGGGCAACTGCGGGTCCCCCATCGAGACCGGTTCGGGCTGGCTCGTCCTGATCCATGGTGTCGGCCCCATGCGCGCGTACGCCATGGGCGCCCTGCTGCTCGACACCCACCAGCCGCATCTCGTCATCGCCGAGCTCCCGGGCGCCCTGCTGACCGCCGGTGACACCGAACGTGAGGGCTACGTGCCCAACGTCGTGTACTCCTGCGGCGGCCTGCTGCATGACGGCGCCGTGTGGCTGCCGTACGGGGCGAGCGACACGCGCATCGGATTCGCCCGGGTGCCGGTCGCCACCCTCATCGGGGCGATGCGCCCACCACTCTGAGCGGCCGGCCCGCGCACGGACCAGGCGAACCTCAGACCATCATCCGCAGGCTCCGGTCAAGGCCGGTGAGGCGCAGGACCTCGGAGGTGTACGGACGGGGATTGGCCAGGGCGAAGGTGATGCCCAGGTCCCGGGCGCGGCGCTGGATGCCGACCAGCACGGCCAGGCCCGAGGAGTCGCAGAACGACACCTGGGACAGGTCGAGGATGAGCAGGTTCGTGCTGTGGCGCAGGGTGTCCAGCAGTTGCCGGCGAAGCGCCTTGCTGGTGAAGATGTCGATCTCACCGGACAGGTGGACGGTGGTTGCGGCCGATGTGCCCGCCTCGGCGGTCCTGGCCGTGTCGATGACGGTCATGAGGTGCTCCGATCGGAGAAGCCAGGAACGGTGGCCGGCCGGCCGCGGAATGGCGGTGTGCGCGCCGCGGCGGGAAGGTGGGCGATGGCGCGGATGCCCCCAGGCTCGAACCCGGTGGTGTCCTGGGTGGTCCGCCTGAGCGCGGCCTCGGCGACCGTGCTCACGGTGCCCGGCTCGATGACCAGCAGGCTGATGGGCTCGGCCCCGGCGGGGATCAGGGTGATCACGCGGGGATCGGCGTGGCGGATCCAACCCACCCTGATCTCGCGCCCTCGCGCCGGTATGCGGCGCGGGACGTGGTCCCACGAGTCCCGGTACACGCCGACGCTCAGCGTGGTCCGCCCTAGCCGCTGGTCAACGGCGGCGATGAGGCCCGGGAGCTCGGCCGCGGCGTCGCGAGAGTACGGCCACCATGCCCCGTCCACGGTGGCGCGCCGGTCGAGCACGGGATTCAGGCTGAGACGGACGGTCGAGTCGCTGGCCGGAAGCGCGGAAGCGACGGCATTGAGCGGCTTGCGATGAGAAAGAAGTGTCGGCGTCATGCTCGCCTGACCTACCCGGGCCCAGGAGGGTCCGCGGATGATCTATCGCCGTGGGCGACGCCGACCTTGCTGCCAACGCTCGAAATGTCCTCGGTACTTTCATTCTACCTCACAGCGCAAATACCGGCTGTTCATGACCTATGGCGGCCCGCCGCCGTGCGCGTGGTTCGAGCGGGGCGTAGCGTGCTGGTTGTGACCCATCAAGACGAGCCGGCCGACCCGCCGCAGGACGCGGTGGCTCCGGTGACCGCGCTGGTCGACGCCTGCCGGCACTTCGCCACCCACGTTCAGCTGCTGGCCGACCGGCTCGGTGCGGTGGAGCTGAGTGACGAGGACGTCGAGCTGGTCCACGGCGCCGTCCATCAGGTCTTCACCGCGGCGGGGCTGGCGGCCGCGCTGGCCACCGGGCTGCAACGGCACACCGGTGAGCAGGACTGCCCGCACTACAACGTGCTCACCGACGCCGAGTGGGCTCCGCTGGCCGACGACGGCCGGCACGAGCGCAAGGCCGTCTACGGCTGCGAGCTGCAGCCCGGCCATCCGGGCGCCCACGCGGCGCACGTACAGCTGCTGCCCGGGCCCGACCGGTTCATCTGGATCCGCTGGGACATCCGCGCCCGCGAGCTCCTCACGCTGCCCCCGTGCCCGGCCGAGCGCGCCGACCCCGATCCCGACCCGCGCTCCCCCTACGGCGACGAGCGGGCGCCGTGCCTGCTGTTCGAGGGGCACCCCGGACCGCACCGCTACTAGCCCGGCCCGGCGAATCGCCGGAAGCCGCAGATCAGGGTCCCGGACCGCTCGGGCAAGGCCCGGCGGCGCGGCTACCCGACCTTGCGCAGCACCACCCCGAGCAAGCGGTCCGTCGTCAGATATCCGGAGTGGCGAGAGTCGTGCGAGCGGTCCGCGTTGTCCCCCAGCACGACCAGGTGGCCGGCCGGCACGTGGGTGCCCGGCGCGGTGCGCAACGCGGGCACGGTGTCCCGGGGTATCGGGTCACCCGGCACGGCCGCGACCCGCTTGATGATCAGATGCGGGCCCGTGCCCGTCCCATCCGCGGGTGCGCGTTGCCCGCTCAAGAGCGTGCCGCCGTCCGCGGGTGCGCGTGGCCCGCTCAGGGGCGTGCCCGGCCGGGAAGCCCCCGCTTCGGTGAGCACCACGACCTGCCCGGTACGCAGGGAACGGGGCGGCGTCCGCCGCAGGACCAGGCGCTCGCCCGGCCGGTACGTCGGGAGCATGCTCTCCCCGCGCACGGTCACCACCAAGTACCGCCGGCGCAGCCAGACGACGGCGAGCACGCCGGCGACAGCGGCGAGCGCAGCGAGCGCGCCGATCACAGCGACGCCCCCGTCGGGTGGACCTCGTCCCGGTAACCTGCGGCCTGCCGGGTGAACAGCTGCGCGTACGTGCCGCCGCCGGCGAGCAGCGCGGCGTGCGTGCCCTCCTCGGCGACGACGCCGCCGGCCAGCACCACGATCCGGTCGGCGTCCCGAACCGCGCCCAGGCGATGGGAGATCACCACACTGGTACGCCCGGACCGCAGCCTCGCGAGCCGGCTGTGCACCTCGTACTCGGCTTCGGGATCGAGGCCGGCGCTGGGCTCGTCGAGGATCATCAGGTCCCGGTCGCGGCGCAGGAACGCCCTCGCGAGCGCCACCCGCTGCCACTGCCCGCCGGAGAGCAGCACGCCTTCCGCCTCCTCGCCTTCCTCCTCCGAGGTGAATCCACGGCTCAGGAGCGTGCGGTAGCCGTACGGCAAGGCCGCGACGGTGTCGTGGACGCCGGCGTCCCGTGCCGCCCGCTCCACCCGCGCCTGGTCCTCGGAGGCCGCCAGGTCGCCCACCGCGATGTTGTCGGCCGCGGTCAGCTCGTAGGCCACGAAGTCCTGGAAGACCGCGCCGATCCGGTCCCGGAGCGTCTCCGGCGCCACGTCGCGGAGGTCCACGCCGTCCCACAGGATCGCTCCGCGGGTCGGATCGTAGAACCGGCACAGCAACTTCACCAGCGTGCTCTTGCCGCCGCCGTTGCGGCCGACGAGCGCGACCGTGTGGCCGTGCGGGATGAACAGGTTGACGCCGCGCAGCACCCACGGATGATCGTCGCTGTACCGGAACCAGACGTCGCGCAGCTCGATGCCCCGGAGCAGCGGCGCGAGCGGCTTGTGGTGGCGCGGCGCAGGCAGGTCGGGGCCGTCGGTCACGATCGTGCCCGGCGCGACCCGCTGACCCTGGCTCGCGACCGACGCTCCTCACCGGAACGACCCCGCCGGGCAGTCACCGGCGGGGTCGTTTCAGTTCGCGGAGACCGTGAGTGCCGTGGCGGCGATCAGTTCAGTGGCATGGAGATGGCGGAATTCCACGCCTTCACCCCGGTCAGCTTCGTGTAGACGGAAGAGCAGGCGTCGCCCCCGGTGATGATGCCCATCGCACGCACCATGCTGCTGCCGCTCATCCCCTGGTACACCGCGCCGCCCGAGTCCCCCGGCATGGTCGTCGTGCAGTCGTACTGCCCGTCCCCGTCCTGGTCGGACTGGATGAACGCCAGGTGACGCATGTACACCCCGCCGACCAGCCCCTCCCAGCTCGCGTCCGTCACGATCCGCCGGCAGATCTGGCCTGTTCTGATGCCACTGGTGCAGACCGAGGTGCCGTTGGCGGGAGTCGACCAGCTCACGTCCCCGACCAGCAGAGACGAGCAGCTGCCCGAGAGGTTCGCGCAGTTGTAGACGGCGTTGACGTAGCTGGATCCGTGCAGCAGGGCGAAGTCGCCGTAGAGGTCCTGCGTGCCGTCCGTTATGGCGCTCGCCTCGCCGCCGACGGTCGTGGTCACCATGGCGCCGAAGTAGTAGCTGGTCGAGGGCGGGGTGGCGGTGGTGAAGGTGGCGGCCCAGGCGCGGGGGTAGTTGGTCCCGCCCGGCATGCAGTGCCCGGCCGTCAGCATGTGGCGGATGCCGTCCTTCAGCACGGGGAACGACGTCGAGCAGCGGCCCGCCTCACCGGTGTGCTCCGGGTTCCATCGGCGATACCCGGCTGCGGCGTAGTGCGGCGCCGAGTCCCGCGACCGGTCGCGCTCGGTGACCTGCAGCTGATCCGTCAGCCGGAACGCCACCGAGTCCCCGAAGCGCTCTTTGAGGTCGATCCTGGCGGCGTCCGAATCGCCGATGGCGTAGGCCACCGCGATCCCGCGCGCAGGGTCGATGCCCACGCCGATGATCTTGTCCTGGTACGTGCCCGCTCTGATGAGCTCACCGATCTCGGCCTGGGTGCGCTGGGCATCCGCCAGGCTGCGGCCGCTCTCCTCGACCTCGATGGACACGGGCTGGGCCCCTGCGGCCCGCTGCGCGCTGCCTCTGACGGCGGACGAACGCTGCTCGAAGTCGGACCCGGGGGGCATGGCCACCGTCACCGTGTCAGGCCCGGTGATCCGCACGCCGGTGTACTTCTCGGGGGAGGCCTCGACCATCGCGTTGATCTCGTTGGCCGCTTCCTGGGTCTCCAGCGAGACCTGGCCGGGAGCGCGCGGCACGGGCTCGAACGCGGGGGCGGGTTGGTCTGCCGAGGCCGGGAGGAGGGGCGTCAGGGCGAGGACGAGAGCGGATAAGGAGGCGGAGACGCCTTTGGCAAATCGCATGAGACCTCCGATGTGGGCTGGGGGAAGGAGGAGGCAGGCGGGGCATCTCCCGTTGGGGGCATGCCACCTGCCCGAATAAAGGACCAGACCGTAAGGCATTGTCGGGCTCCACGACCCGAAAGATCACCCATGAGTTTTCGCCAGGCGAGGAGATTGCATCGGAATGGAGCCCGTACGTGCTCGATAGTGTCTTGTTCCGCGCAATAACCGTCAAGCCGCGAATCCAGCGATCATCTGACGACGCTCAGTCAGGCCGGAAAGCCTTCGGCTGACGATCGGCGCACACTATTGACCGCCTCCACCTAGGAAGGTTACGGTCATGGCCGAAAGTAGGCGAGGGGCTTCCCATGCGGTCGCCGGCCGCGCATGATCAGCCTTGATAAGCCTTGGCCAGCCTTGATCAGTTTTCCGCCGGCTCAGCAGACGCCACCGCTGGACACCCGCCCTGTCCCGCTCGTGATCCACGCTGATCCCGTCCAAGGATGGTGAAAGGAGTACTGCTTGGCGCTGACGGCGATCGGTGCGCCCTCGGCCGGATACGTCTGGCGCGCGCCAGGAGCGGTGACCATGCCTGCGTCACCCCCGGCGACTACAGATGCGTGGTTCCGAGCTCCCGCAGCCAGGCCCGCACCGACAACGCGGACGCGCCCTACCGGCTCGCTTGGGTGATCATGACCAGGACCAGGCACGACCCTCCGTCGTCGAGCTGCGACGGAGACTCCTGCTCCACCACCAACGAGTCGCCGTACTACACGGTGGGGGTTCGGGGTTACTACCTGACCCCCGGCGCCCGGGTCATCATCAAGATCGTGTCTGACGGCCGGATCGTATGGAACGCCAGCACCCGGCCACAGGCGGGCGGTACGGGGCCGGGAGGCAACTACGGCGGCGACACCGGCAATGTCGTGTGAGGAGGAGGCACGTTCGCCCTCCACTCAAGGCCTACGTCCAGGTACGGGAGAACGGCGGCACGTGGTCGCCCCGCGTGCCGGTCGCCTGGCGCAAGTGCTCCACGTGTGACCAGAGGTTCTCCGACGTGTGACTAGAGATCGAGGGAGCGGCCCTGGTCCGCCAGGTACCGGGCGAGCGCGACCCGGTGGGCGAAGAACTCGCGCAGGTCGTCGTCAGGGTCGCCGCTGAGGAACTGGACGGGGATGGCCGTCCACAGGCTGCGCAGGACCAGCGCGCCGATGTACCCGTCGTGCTTCATCACGCTGCCGTAGCCGTCGGTGATGGCCTCGTGTACGGCGGGCAGGTCCGCGACCGCCAGCGCGTTCTCGTGGGCCCGCCCGATGAGCAGCTGGCCGAGGTCGAACCCGACGGCACCTGGGGAGTTCCAGCTCCAGTCCACCGCGACGAACTCCGCCGAGCCGTCCGCGGGCACGAGCAGGTTCTGGGGGCTCGCGTCGCCGTGGATGCCCGTGTGCGGCAACCGTTCGAGTGCGTCCAGGATCGTGTCGATCCGGGTCGCCAGGAAGGCGATGTCCTCTCTGAGCTTCTCGTCCGCGTGCGGGGCGATGAGCGGATGCCGCCAAACCGCGTCATCGAGGACCGCTGGGATCATCACGTGCGGAGGGACGTTCGTGGCGAACGTGCGCAGCGAGGTGTCGGGGCCGCGCGCCGGACGCATGGCGGCCAGCTCGCCCAGCAGGCGTGCCGCGCGATGGTAGCGATCCAGGTCCCATTCGCCGGGCGCCTGCTGGACGTCCTCGAGCCACATGACCAGCCGATAGTCGTCCAGCACCTCCAGCCGATACAGGCGCGGCATGCGCAGGCCGTCCGGGAGCGGCTGGTCGGCGAGGTAGGCGTCGACGTCCGTGCGCCAGGGGAACAGCTCGCCCATCAGCGGGCGCATGGCCTCGGGGAACTGGCTGAGACCGTCCCACACGCGCAGCGACTGGACGGACTTCACGAAGAACGACCAGCTCGCTCCGGATGTCGTCAGTCCGCGAACGCGGTGCAGGCCGACGGTCGACAGCGCGTACGCGGGGCAGTCGACCGGCTCGACGCGTTGTTCGGCGACCTCTGCGGCAGGATCGCCGAGAGCCTGCCGGACCAGGTCGGTGAGATCGTCATGCATGCCATGAGCATGCTGGCGGCGAATCTGCCTCGCATGAGCAACCCGTACTCAAATATCCCCGCCGCATGTCGAGCACCGGCCCTTCGCGGGACGGAGCGAGCAGCTCCCGTAGCTCAGGTCCTCGCGCACGGGCGTTGACAGCGTCCTGCCACCGTTGTTCGCCCGCCACCCGGCCGCCCGCACCGGGCCCGACCTCCTGACCGTGTGGGCCTCGTTCGCCCGGCTCGGCTTCACCCTGTACGCAAAATCTGGAGTCGCACAGCGGCCAGGCGATCCCAGTCGGCACAGGGCACGCCGGGCGCTGGGGTCGCTGGGGGTGATTCTCACGGGCACGTCGCTAACAGCCATAACCTGCGAAACCGCCACAGATGACCGACGGGCCGATCCAGGCCGATCGGGCTTCGGTCACGCCCTTTCCTTCGGCGGATGGCGTTGGGAACAAGCGAGAGGAGACCACATTGAACCGTCACGACGGCTTCCATGAGTTCGTGCTCGCCCCGCCAGCAAGCGCTCTGATGCCACGTCAGGTGAAGAGAAATCGAGGCTAGGTTTGGCGAAATGACGGAATATCCAACATTCGGCGTGTTGCTGGCACGGCTGTCCTTTCAGCGTCAGCTGAGTCCCGCTGCCCTCTCCGGTCTGGCGAAGGTTTCCGAATCGGAGCTCCAGAATGTATTCGCCGGCGCAAAGCCCAGCTCCTCACTGCTGCTGCGGCTCGCGCCCGCACTCAACTGGCACGACGTAGACCTCTTCGTGCTCGCGGGAATGTCCATGCCCGACGAGCTCGCGCCTTTGGACGATGAGGCGGGGAGTTGGGTTGCCTCACTGGTGAACCAGGCCGTGGGCCTGCGGCCGGAGCTCATTGACCGAGTACGGCGGTTCGCTTGGTCGCTCCCGCAGCGTTCACGCACCCGCCCGTTCCTGCCTAAGCCATACGAGCAGTATGAGCAGCACGAGCCGGGGTTTGGTGTGGTGCTTGTCCGGATGCTCGCCAACCGCAATCTGAACTGGCAGGCAGCAGCCAAGACTCTGCTTTGCCTCACTGGTCTAGGCCTGTCCGGCGCCACGATCGGGCAGATCGCCCGCGGCAGTAAGGAGCTGACCCCTGACTTGCTGGCCAGACTAGCAACCGTGCTGGGTATCCCCAGCGGGGATCTTGCCGCAGTCACCGGCATCGACCTTCCCGAGGAGCCGCCGCCGGCACACCCGGCGGCAGCCGAACTGGCTGGGTTGATCTGGGACGTCCGGCGCCTGACCACCGGCCAGGTGCGGCAGGTCCTCGACGAGGCGATGTCCCTCCGGCAAAGTGACCGGTTCCGCCAGACGCCAGCGACTCTGACCGTGCAGTGCTGCGGCCAACGGCTCGATTGGGGATCGCCGATGGACCGCTCCGGGTTCGGTGGAGACTGCAGCCTATAGCCTGACCTGACGCATCGGCATTTCCTACGCGCCGATGAGCGCCAGGCCGGCCACCGAGCGATCGCTGTCGGCTCCGCCACCGTCACATGGGCCCAACCCTGGCCAGTCTGCTGACGATCAGCAACGCCCTCACAACCAGACCACCACGCGGACCGTACCGGCTGGCACGCAGCAACGACATCGAAGCCACCACCACCGTGCCATCCACCGCCAGCACAAGGACCGCCCCGGTGGTCGTGCAGCGGATCCACCGATCCGCCGACAGCCGCTCCGTGACCGGCGGCTCGATTACCTCGGCTGGATGGTCCCCAGACCTGAGTTGCGTTTCTGCAGGACCGACGGAATCGGCAAGAGAAGTCATCGCGATCAACGCCCGCCCATCGATCGCGCAGCCGACCCAGCCCGTCGCCGTGGCAGCCGACGGACCACCTCGATTTTCGCTTGCGCACTCGGTGCTGATCTCCGAGCCGGGAGGACGCCCTGCTCAGAGGGGCATATCGGCGCGTTCCCTTGTTCTGTGTCCATCGCACGAGGTAGGCGCCAGGACGGGGTCCGCCGGATCTGCGGTCAGCGTACGGACAGGACGATCTTGCCTCGGTTGTCGCGCCGTTCCAGGCGCTCGTGGGCCTCGTGTGCCCGCTCCAGCGGAACGACGGCCTCCACCGGCACCCGGTAGTCGCCCGCCGCGACCCGTGCGGCGATCTCGCGCAGGTCCGCCCGGGGGTCGTAGCCGTGCTCCATCAGGTTCGTGAGCTGGAAGCCGCGGATCGTGGCGTTCTTGGGATAGAAGTCGCGCGTGTCCACGGTGCTCGGCCGCAGTGCGACGTTGGCCAGGGCGATCACCCGCCCCGAGTACGCCGCCTGCCGCAGGCTGAGGGCGAACGTCTCCCCGCCCACGGCGTCCAGGACCACCTCGGCGCCCCGCCCGCCGGTCAGCCGCGCGACCTCCTTCTCCTGATCGGCCGCCGAGGCGTCCACGACGTCGTGCGCGCCGAGCGCCGCGGCCCAGGCCGCCTTGTCCGCCGAGCCGGCCACGGCGATCACCCGGGCGCCGAGGCCGGCCGCGACCTGCACCGCGGCGCTCCCGACCCCGCTGGCCGCCGCGTGCACCACCACCGTCT
>NZ_VCKX01000706.1 GCF_005889725.1 Nonomuraea zeae | reverse complement strand
AGTTGGCGGGGGAGCGGCGCATCCAGCGCGGGGTCGGCGTTGAGGATGCGCAGCTCCAGGTCTCGCAGTGCGGGACCTGGCTCGATGCCGAGCTCTTCGACGAGTACTCTGCGAGCCTCCTGGTAGGTCGCCAGCGCCTCGGCCTGGCGTCCTGACCGGTACAGGGCGATCATCAGGTTCCGGCGCAGCCTTTCGCGCAGCGGGTAGGTGCCGATAAGGCCGTACAACGCGGCGATGGCCTCCGCGTTGCGCCCCAAAGCGAGATCTGTCTCGACGGCCGCCTCCGCTGCGGCGGCACGTTGCTCCTCCAGGCGCAGTGCCGTCATGGCGATGGGGCCGATGTGTTCGACGTCGGCGAACGGGGTGCCTTGCGCCAGGGCGAGCGCCTGGCGGAGTGCTGTGCCGGCTCGGGCTGGATCGTCACACGCGCGAGCGGCGGCCAGGAGTTCCTCGAAGTGGTCGGCGTCGAGCTCGCCCGGCTTGACGGTCAGCGCGTAGCCTCTGGGCTCGCGAACGATGCGGGCGCTGTCGCCGAGGGCCTTGCGGAGCTGAGAGACGTAGACGCGGAGGTTGTCCACGGCGGACTTGGGCGGGCTATCGCCCCAGAGCACGTCGATGAGGCGTTCGCGGGGCACCGCTTCGTTGGGATGACACAGCAGCATCGCGAGCAGCAGCCGGGGCTTGCCCGTCGGCACCTGGATTTCGCTCCCGTCGCGGGCGATGCCGAGCGATCCGAAGATCTTGAATTCCATACCGCCCGCCGTGAAATGCCTGATAGAAGGATCATATATTGGAGTTGGCCCGGTTTGGTGGACACCTGATCTCTGGGGAACCCTGGTTCCCGGAAGAAGGAGTCTGCTGTGCCGAACAACTATCCGCCGGAGTTTCGCCGGCAGATGGTGGAGCTGGTGCGCGCGG
>NZ_VCKX01000705.1 GCF_005889725.1 Nonomuraea zeae | reverse complement strand
ATGTGTATAAGAGACAGGCTCACGACCGTCCGCCCCGCCCCTTCGGACGCCGTCGCCCACGACGCCACCTACCAGGACACACCGCCCTTCCAGGACACCCCGACCCTGGATCCGGCACCAGGACCTCGCACCCCGGCCACCACCCAGGCGTCCGCCCTCCGGCCGGCCACTGCGGAAGCGGTCACGCCGCCGTTGGACCCGGCCGCCGCGGAGGCGATCGCGTTCCGGCGAGATGCGGTCGCTGCGGAGGCGGTCGCACTACGGCTGGACGTGGTCGCTGCGGAGACGGTCGCACTACGGCCGGATGCGGCGGTCGCTGCGGAGGCGGTCGCGTTGGAGCGGGCCAGGATCGCCGGGGAGGTGCACGACGCGGCCGGGCACGGGCTGGCGGCCATCGCCATGCAGGCCGGGCTCGCGCTCGTCACCCTCGACGACGACCCGGAGCAGGCACGAGCCTCACTTCAGGCGATCAGGGAGACCAGCACGACGGCGCTCGCCCACCTGCGTGCGGCCCTCGACGGGATCGACCCGCCCGGCGGAGACCTGCGGAGTCTCATCGCCGGCGTGCGCGCGGCGGGCCTGCCGGTGGACGTCGAGCCCGCCGACCTCGTCGTGCCCGCCCATCTCCAAGGGCCGGTTTATCGCGTCGTGCGCGAGTCCCTCACCAACGTCCTGCGGCACGCCGGTCCGACGAGGGCGCTCGTACGAGTGGACGGCGATCCGCGCGAGTTCGTGCTGGAGGTCGCCGACCGGGGCGCGGGCCCGGCGGACCCGGCGAGTCTGGAGGAAGGCCGTGGCCTGGCCGGGATGCGCGCCCGGGTCACCGAGGCCGGCGGCCACTTCACCGTGGGACCACGCGAGGGCGGCGGCTTCCGGGTGGTGGCCACCTTCCCGCAGGTCCCAGCGTGACCACCCCCGACGGCCC
>NZ_VCKX01000704.1 GCF_005889725.1 Nonomuraea zeae | reverse complement strand
TTGGCTGCCCTTGTCGCTGTGATGAATCACCCCGGCCTCAGGATGGCGCTGGTGCAGCGCCATCGCCAGGGCGTCGGTCACCAACTCGGTGCGCATGTGGTCGGCCATCGCCCAGCCGACGATCCGGCGGGAGAACACGTCCAGCACCACTGCCAGGTAGACGAAGCCCTGCCAGGTGGGCACGTAGGTGATATCGGCGGTCCAGACCCGGTTCGGCTCGGCTGCGATGAACTGGCGTTTGACCAGATCGGAGGCGGCCGCAGCACGCCCGTCCGCGATCGTGGTGCGGCAGCCTCTACGCCTGCTCACCCCGGCCAGCCCAGCCCGGCGCATAAGCCGGGCCACCCGCTTGCGACCGACCCGGACCCCGTCGAGTTCACGCAGGTCGGCATGAATACGCGGTGCACCATAGATCTCGTCCGAGGCCCGGTGATGCTCGCGGATCCGCTCCGTCAACTCGGCGTCGCGGCGGGCTCGAGCCGACGGGCCCCGCCGCTGGCGAGCCGCCCAGGCGTAGTAGCCCTGGCGCGACACACCCAGCACCCGGGCCAGCAGGGAGACCTCGTGGTGGTCCTTCTCCGCATGAATCAGCCGGAACTTCATCTCGGCAGATCCGTCTCCCGCGCGAAGAAAACCGCGGCCTTACGCAAGATCTCCTTCTCCTCACGGAGAATCTTGTTCTCACGACGCAACCTGGCCAGCTCGTCCTTCTCGGCGCTGGTCAGACCGTCTTGGCGGCGGCCATCATCAAGGTCAGCCTGACGCACCCAGGTACGGATCGACTGCGCGGAGGGCTGGAACTCCTTGGCCAGCTCCTCCGGCGTCCGTCCCGCGCGCACCAGCTCCACCATCTGCCGGCGAAACTCCGGCGGATAGTTGTTCGGCACAGCAGACTCCTTCTTCCGGGAACCAGGGTTCCCCAGAGATCAGGTGTCCACCAAACCGGGCCAACTCCA
>NZ_VCKX01000703.1 GCF_005889725.1 Nonomuraea zeae | reverse complement strand
GCGAGGAGGTGGGGGGTGAGGCGGACCCGGGCGGGCCTCGGGTCGACGCCGGCTCCCTGCACTGGCGCGAGACGGCTCCGGCCGTCGTCTTCTCCGTGACCAGGCCGCTACTCGCACGCTCCCTCGGCCCGCGCACGCTCGCCGCCGCCTGCCTCGACGAGGACGGGTGGCGGGACCTGGAGATCGCCGGCACCGGCTACGACGCCGCCCGCCGTACGGTCACCGTGCTCCTCGCCACGCCGCCGCCCGGCGTGCCCGTACGGCTGATCGTGCGCGGCCGCGGCCCCGCCTGCGTGCTGGGCGAGGACGGAGTGCCCCTCGCAGGGCTCACCGGAGGGCTGCCCGGCGGCGCGTCGGAGGGCGACGACGCGGTGCTGACCACTGTCGCGCCCCGCTACGAACAGGAGGACACCCCATGACCGACCCCGGCTCGACGCCGGAACGGGGCAGCCTGGCCAGACTGCACCCGATCGATGGCATGCTGCTGCGCTCCACCCACCTCGAACGCATCCAGGGGTATGCGGCCTCCCTGTCCGCCGCGCTGGGCCGGGCGGGCGGCCACGGGGTGGTGAGCGGGTACCGGGTGCGCCTCGATCCCGTCAAACGTGAGATCGCGGTGGATCCTGGGCTGGCGGTGGACGGTCAGGGCCGTCCTCTGCTGCTGGAGGCGACCGCCACGGTGGACCTGTCGGGCCTGAGCCCGGGCCCGGCCGACCTGCGCCTCGTCGTGGCCACCCGCGCCGACGTGCCGTTCGGGCAGGAGGAGATCTACGGGGAGCTGTGCGGCGACCCCGTCGGCGCCCCCGCTCCCCAGCATGCCTACGTGTCGGAGTCGGTACGCGTCGAGGTGCGGCCGGTGACGGTCGGCTCCGTCGACGCCGCGGACCTCACACTTCGCTCCCAGGTGGCCAACGCCTGGTTCGAGCGCGAACGCCAGGAGGCCCGGCCCTGGATCAGCGTCGACGACGCCACGCCCCTCACCG
>NZ_VCKX01000702.1 GCF_005889725.1 Nonomuraea zeae | reverse complement strand
CGCCCGCCCGCGCCACCACGTGCTCGTGGCGGTGCTCGCCACGTTCGTGGCCCTGTGCTTCCTCCCGGTCGCCGACCACTCGCGCGGCCCGGTCACCACGGCCGACCAGGTGCTGCTCGCCCACGGCCGTCGCCTGTGCGCCGCCTACACCCGCAACGACCCGCGCGAGCTGGCCCGCCTGCAGGACGTGGCAGAAGCGGGCGTCCGTGACCTGAGCGGGGTGCTCGCCGGGATCTGCCCGGCCGCGACGGCGAAGGTCACGGCGGAAGCGGCCGCCGAGGACCGCGAATTCGACGAGTTCATGGCCGAGGAACAGCGCAAATGCGACGCCACTCCGCGCCACCGCCCCCTCGTCAAGCCGGCCAGGGCGATCAGGCTCAAGGAGCCGGAGGTCGGCTACGCCAACCGGGACGGCGAGATGAAGTTCGGCGACGGCCTGAGCGGCACCGAGCTGCCCGACCTGTCACTCAACGGCCGCAAGGGCCACTACCGCATCCGCGTGCACTTCGCCTGGTCCGCCTGGCAGGGCGAGAAGTACGGCACCCAGCGGCTGCTGATCATGGCGTACCCGGGACCCGGCGACCAGGTCGTCACCTACCGCAGGCCACCGAAGCGACGCTGACGAACGGGCACCGGCTCCGCGGCGAGTGACCGCCGGTCCCCAGCATCCAGAAGGACGCAGCAGCAGGCCGGGACGCCCGGCGGACGTATCAGCGGTCGTGTCAGGACGGCGACGGCCCGGTATCAGGGCGGTCGGCGATCGTAAACGCATGAACGGTTCACCGGGCGCGGCCCCCAAGGCCGGGCCGACCGTTCACCCGGATTTCCTGACAGCTCAGAAGGAGCACACCACCATGTCGATCACCCTCACCGACCAGGACCAGCTCACCCTCCGGATCGCCGCGTGGGGCGCCGTCTCCCTGATGTCCGCCGCCGGCGCCGCCGGCTCGGCCCACAAGGTCGCCACCGAGGGCTCCATCGCCCTGA
>NZ_VCKX01000071.1 GCF_005889725.1 Nonomuraea zeae | reverse complement strand
CCCCTGACCCGGCCTCGTGACCCGGCCTCGTGACCCGGCCCCCCTGACACGCCCCTGCCCTGACACGCCCCCTGCCTTGACCTGCTGTCCTGACCTTGCCCTGCCCTGGATCTGCCTGCCTCCCGCGGGGACCGTGCGGCCGGGCTGGCTTAAGCTGATCGCAGCAAGCGCTTGGGAGGCGGCATGCGGATCGTCAACATGGGCGGATGGCCCCTGAGCCACGAGGACGAGCAGGCGCACGAGCCCGGCGGCGAGCCGCTGTGGAACGAGTCCCACTACTTCGACTTCGTCTCCGCGGACGGCGACCTGGGCGGCTACGTACGCCTCGGCCTCTACCCCAACTGGAAGCGGGCCTGGTTCTGGGCGTGTCTCGTGACCAGGGACGGCGGGCTGGTGGCGGTGACCGACCACGAGGCCCCGCTGCCCGGCGGCCCGGAGCCGGTGATCGAGGGCCCGGGCTACGAGGCGACCCTCAGCACGACGGAGCCCCTGAGTACGGCCCGCGTCCGCCTCGACGCGCCCGACCTGGCGCTGGATCTCGAATGGCGGACGGCGGGCGGCGTCTACGGCTACTCGCTCACCCCCCGCTACGAGATCCCCTGCGAGATCACCGGCACCATCGGTGGCGCCCCCTTCCACGGGTACGGCGAGCGCGACCACAGCTGGGGCGTGCGTGACTGGTGGTCGATCTCCTGGCTGTGGAGCAGCGGCCGGCTGGAGGACGGCACGCACCTGCACGGCATGCAGGCCAACCTCGGCATGGCACTGCCCTGGCCGGCGTTCCGGGTGCCGCCGGGCGGCGAGATCGAGCACGTGGCCGGCTTCTCGGCGTCCACGGCCTTCGACGGGGACCGCCCGGCCGAGACGGTGCTGCGCTTTCCCGGGACCACCACGACCGTCCGGCCGATCGCCTTCGCCCCCGTGACGCTGACGTCCCCCGAGGGCGCGGTCGCCGAGTTCCCCAGGGCCATGTGCGAGTTCGAGACCGAGGACGGGCGCAGGGGCCACGGCTGGACCGAGTGGCACCAGCCGCCCGGCTGGCGAGAACACGGCTGGCATCCCCTGACATAGCCGGTTTAGCCGACTTTCGGCCGGAAAAGGGGAGGGGATGGGGGGACTACGCTGCGTTGACGGCTCGTACTTGACCGTCACGCCCATCGCGTGCACGGACAGCGTCGGCACACCGTACGAGGTCACCCTCGAACTGCATCGCGACGGCACGCCGTACGGGAGCGTCGGGGAGCGCTGCGGGTGGCTGCTCGCGCGCCTGGCGCGCGGGGTGGACGAGGCCCGGCAGGGCCGCGGCGGGGGCAGGCGGTGGAGCGATCCCGACGACAGGTTCCCCGACGAGGAGCCGGACAGCGAGCTGTTCTCCTTCCGCTACCGGACGAGGTCCGGCGTGGTGGGCGGCGGCGAGCTGCGCTGCCAGCTCAGGACGATCCCCGTCTGGCAGCCCGGCAAGGAGTCGCGGGGCGAGTGGCGCCTGACCAGGCGGGCCTACGTGGAGGCGTGGGGCGCCACGGGCGTGGGCATGCGGGCGGTGCTGACGTCGGCGGAGCTGTCGACGTTCGTGCGCGGGCTGGTAAATGAGGCGGAAGGATGTCTGAAAGGTAGAGATCTGGCTAGGAATCCGGGAGAAGGAGCAGGCACGGGCGAATCGCGGTGATAATTGCCTGTTAGGTCATACGACCTGAGGCACAGCCACCGCAGGGGAGGCACTCCGTGGGCCTGCGCGATCTGGTCTACCGGCTGTACGAGCACCGGCTGGAGACCAAGCTGTCGAAGGACAGCGTCCCCCGGCATGTCGGGGTCATCATCGACGGCAACCGCCGCTGGGCGCGCGCCATGGGCATGCGTGACGTGGCCACCGGCCACCGTAAGGGCGCCGACAAGATCTCCGAGCTGCTCGGCTGGTGCCGTGAGAGCGGCGTCGAGGTCGTCACGGTCTGGATGCTGTCCAACGACAACCTCAACCGCCCCAGGGAAGAGCTGGAGCCACTCCTGCGCATCATCGAGGACGTGACGCAGGAGCTCGTGGACGAAGGCTGGCGGATCAGCCCGGTCGGCGCGCTCGATCTACTGCCGGACCGCACGGCCAATGTCCTAAAAAACGCAAAAGAAGCTTCATCACACCGTCCAGGCCTGATTGTGAACGTTGCAGTTGGGTATGGAGGAAGACGTGAGATTGCCGATGCGGTGCGCTCACTGCTCCAGGAGCAAGCGAGCAAGGGGGCGAGCATCGAGGACCTCGTCGAGGTACTCGATGTCGAGCACATCGCGGAGCATCTTTACACTCGCGGCCAACCCGACCCGGATCTACTCATCCGGACGTCGGGCGAGCAGCGCTTGTCGGGCTTCATGCTGTGGCAGAGCGCTCACTCAGAGTTCTACTTCCACGAGGCGTACTGGCCCGACTTCCGCAGGGTCGATTTCCTGCGGGCGCTGCGTGATTACGCTGCGAGAAACCGACGTTACGGTTCCTGAGGCCATATGTGGGTATTCACGACGTAACGTTGGAAGTGTCCGACCACAGGCCGGACACTCCGGAGAGGGCCCGCCTTTGCGCCAAGAGTTTGCCGAGGGGGCCGGACCCCGGCGCCGACGGCAGCTCGCGGTCGGGGACGCGGGTCCGGTCCGATTCCCGCCTCGTCTGCAGGGTGCCCGCACCATGGGGCACCCGGGGGAGAACGTGTGGCAGTGTCCTCGAGCAACCCTACTCACCAGCCGGCCAAGCGTACGTACGTGCTGGACACCTCGGTCCTGCTGGCCGACCCGGCGGCAATGACCCGGTTCGCCGAGCACGACGTCGTCCTTCCGATCGTGGTCATCACGGAGCTGGAAGGCAAGCGGCACCATCCCGAGCTCGGCTACTTCGCGAGGAAGGCTCTGCGCTACCTCGACGACCTGCGCGTCCAGTACGGCAGGCTCGACGAGCAGATGCCCACAGGGGATGGCACGATCAGGGTTGAGCTCAATCACAGCGATCCGTCCATCCTGCCCGTGGGGTTCCGCCTGGGCGACAACGACACCCGCATCCTGACCGTGGCCCGCTCGCTGGCCGCCGAGGGCTGTGACGTCGTCCTGGTGTCCAAAGACCTGCCACTTCGGGTCAAGGCTGCCTCGATCGGCCTGTCGGCGGAGGAATACCGCGCAGAGCTGGTGAACGAGTCGGGCTGGACGGGGATGGCCGAGGTCCAGGTCACCACCGAGGACGTCGAGACGCTCTTCGACAAGGGCTCCGCCGACTTCGAAGAGGCCAGAGACCTGCCGACGCACACCGGTCTGCGGCTGCTGTCGGCCAAGGGCTCGGCGCTGGGCCGGGTTCAGCCCGACAAGTCAGTACGGCTCGTACGCGGCGACCGCGAGGTGTTCGGCCTGCACGGCCGCTCCGCCGAGCAGCGCATCGCGCTCGACCTGCTCATGGACCCGGAGATCGGCATCGTGTCGCTCGGTGGCCGGGCCGGCACGGGCAAGTCGGCGCTGGCGCTCTGCGCGGGCCTGGAGGCGGTCCTGGAGCGCCGCCAGCACCGCAAGGTGGTCGTCTTCCGCCCGCTCTACGCCGTGGGCGGCCAGGAGCTCGGCTACCTGCCGGGCACCGAGGGCGAGAAGATGGGCCCGTGGGCGCAGGCGGTCTACGACACCCTCGGCGCGATCACGTCGCCGGAGGTGATCGAGGAGGTGCTCGACAGGGGCATGCTGGAGGTGCTCCCGCTGACGCACATCCGGGGCCGGTCGCTCCACGACGCGTTCGTGATCGTGGACGAGGCGCAGTCGCTGGAGCGTGGGGTGCTCCTGACCGTGCTGAGCAGGATCGGGGCCAACTCGCGGGTCGTGCTCACCCACGACGTCGCCCAGCGCGACAACCTGCGCGTCGGGCGGCATGACGGCGTGGTCGCCGTGGTGGAGAAGCTCAAGGGCCACCCGCTCTTCGCGCACGTCACGCTGACCAGGTCCGAGCGCTCGCCGATCGCCGCACTGGTGACCGAGATGCTCGAGGACATCACGATGTAACGGGTTACCGGCGGGTCACTTCAGCTCGCCGCAGGTGTACCGCCCCTCGGACTTCGAGGGGCGGTTCGCGTTCTGCCGGACTATCTTGACCAGCTCGAACGCCACCTCCTGCTGCGCCGTGCAGACGATCTGGGCCTTGCCGAGCTTGCTCAGCGTGCCCTCGCCCGAGATGTAGACCGTCAGCGTGGAGGTGCGCGGCAGCCGGATCTCGTCGCGCTGCACGGGGTTGAGCGAGTCCTCCGACTTCAGGTACGTGAAGCTGCGCAACGCGGTGTCCAGGTCGCCCAGCGGCTGCGCGGAGGCCGCGAAGAGCGCCTTGAGCAGGTCCTCGACCGAGTCGCTGCGGACGTTGGCCGGCTCCAGGGCGAGGTCGCCGTCCCGGACCAGGTAGATCGTCTTGGACGGCGGCGGGACCTTGACGGTGGGGGCGTTGCCCCGGTCCTGGACGTCGGTGGGGGAGATGCCGCAGGCCGCCACGGACAGCAGCCCGGTCAGCAGGGCCGTGGCGGCGCTCAGGGCGCGTACGGGGCTCATGAGTGCGGCAGCCAGACGGTGAACAAGGTGCCGGGGTTCTGGGTGCGTACGGAGATGGTGCCGCCGTGCAGGTGGACGTTCGCCCTGGCGATGGCCAGGCCGAGACCGCTGCCCTGGCTGCGGGCCCGGCCCGCGCCGGCCTTGAAGAAGCGGTCGAAGACGTGCGGGAGGGCCTCGCGCGGGATGCCCTTGCCGTGGTCGCGCACCTTCACCTCCAGGCCGTTCTCCGTGCTCCTGGCGCTGACCACCACCGGCGGCCTGCCGTGTTTGAGCGCGTTGCCGATGAGATTGGCCACGATGACGTCGAATCTCCTGGGGTCGAGGTTGGCGGTCAGGCCCTGGGAGGCGCTCACCTTGACCTGCTCGCTCCACCCGCGCACCTCCAGGCAGTCCTGGATGGCGTCGGCCACGTTCGCCGGCTCCAGGTTGAGCGTGGCCGTGCCCGCGTCGAAGCGGCTGATCTCGATGAGGTGCTCGACCAGCTCGCGCAGGCGCTCGATCTCGTGCAGCACCAGCCGTACGGCCTCGGCGGGCGCCTCGGGCAGCCGGTTGGCCTCCTCGGAGAGCATGTCGGCCACGGCCGTCATCGCGGTCAGCGGCGTGCGCAGCTCGTGGGAGACGTCGGCCACGAACCTGCGCGCCATGGCCTCCATCGAGCGCAGCTCGGACACGCTCAGCTCCAGCGCCGCCGCCGCGTCGTTGAACCTGGCGGTCAGCTCGGCCAGCTCGTCCTGCCCGTGGACGGGCAGCCGCGTGTCCAGCCTGCCCTGGCCGAGCGCCTGCGCGGCCGCGCTCAGCCTCCTGACGGGCAGCAGCACCTGCCTGGCCGACAGCAGCGCCACGACCAGGGCGATGAGGAGGATGACCACGCCGGCCTGGGTGAGCGTGGTCCTGAGCGTGGCGAGCTGGCGCTCGTCGTCGCGCATCGGGAAGAACACGAACGCCCGCAGCCCCGTGGCCTCGGGCGTGCCGTTCGCGGTGTCGCGGTAGACCTCCGCGCCGACGATGAGCCACAGCTCGTTGCGGATGACCCTGCGCTGGGTGACGATGCTCTGCTTGGCCCGGCCGTAGAGCTCGTTCGGCACGTCGCTCATGGTCATGGGGCCTTCGGTGGCGATCAGGCTGCCGTACTCGACCAGCACGCCGCGGCCGGGGCCGGCCAGCGTGCGGGCCACGTTCTCGAGCTCTCTGGTCGTGGGCTCGGCCTCGCCCGCCTGGAGCGCGCCGATGGGGAAGGTGATGCTGCTCAGCTCCCTGGTGACCAGGTCGAGCGAGGTGTTCTCGGCCCTCGTGATGAGGGCGGTCTTGGCCAGCTCGAAGCCGATCGTGGCGACGAGTGACGAGGCGGTCACGGCGACGAGCGTGAACGTGATGACCAGGCGCGCGCGCAGCCCGGTGGGCAGCGGGATCACGGAGGGCTGAACCGGTAGCCGAACCCGCGCACCGTGTGGATGAACACCGGCTCGGCGGGCCGCGGCTCGATCTTCGCCCTGATCCGCTGCACGCAGGCGTCCACCAGCCGCGAGTCGGCGATGTGCGTGTGGTCCCAAACGGCGCGCAGCAGGTAGCGGCGGTTGAGCACCTGGCCTGGGTGGCGTACCAGCTCCAGGAGCAGCCGCAGCTCGGTCGGGGTCAGGTGGATCTCCTTGCTGGCCAGCGTGACCTTGAGCGCGCCCCGGTCGATCACGAGGTCGCCGAAGGTGATGCGGTCGGATGCGGCGGACTCGGCCCGGCGCAGGATGGCGCGGATGCGCGCGTCCAGGACCCGGGGCTCGACCGGCTTGACCACGTAATCGTCGGCGCCGGCCTCCAGCCCGACCACCACGTCGAGGTCGTCGCCCCTGGCGGTGAGCAGGATGACGGGGAGCTGGTCGAGCTTGCGCACGCGGCGGCAGACCTCGATCCCGTCGATGCCGGGGAGCATGACGTCGATGATCGCGATCTCCGGGCGGCGGGCTCTGATGTGGTCGAGCGCCTCCTCGCCCGTCGCGTAGGACGTGACGGAGTGCCCCTGGCGAGTCAGCGCCAGCTCTAGAGCCGTGCGGACCGAGGGGTCGTCTTCAACAAGGAGGATGCCAGCCACGCGCACATTATTATTCCATGTCCCGTATACCCGGGTTGTGTCACCAAACTGTGACATGTCGTGGATGCGATCAGGAACAACGCGCGAAACCCTGGAAAGGGCTTCCCTTCGGATAACGGGCGCGCGAAGGGAAGCCTCGCATATGTGACTAATATCACATCTTTTCCGAAAGACCACGCCAACCTGCTGGTTAGCCAACAGAACGCCAAGCGATTACCGCGTTTCGGTTGCGGACCACCCCCCCGGACAGGGCAAGCTCATGGTTCGTGAGCCCCGGTCCGCAGTTGAGCGAGCGTCCCCCGAAGGAAGATCTCCCCTCGGCACGCCGGCGTTCGCGTGTCACGCCCAAGCGCATCGTCATCACCGTCCTCTCCGTGACGGTGATCTTCGGCGGTGGCGGCTTCGTCGCCTTCCGCGCCATCGAGAACGCGAACGAGCCGCCCTCGGAGGGCTTCTCGATCGAGGACATGGGCAAGCTCGCCAGCGGCGACCTGGCCGCGCCCGACCCCGAGACGGACGCGCTCAAGAACGCGGCCGAGCAGGCCTACCGGGCCGACCAGCTCAAGAAGAACCGCTCGGGAGCGGGCAAGAACACCGACCTCGACTGGGTCGTGCCCAAGCAGGCCCCGTCAGGCAACGGCTTCCCGCCCGTGAACTTCCCGCCGGGCAGCGACCCCTCGCCGGGCAGCAACAAGGCCACCGCCAAGACCATGCTCGCCTCCATGGGCTGGGGCGACGACCAGTGGGGATGCCTGGAGCGGCTCTGGCAGAAGGAAAGCGGCTGGAACGAGCGCGCCATGAACCGCTACTCCGGCGCGTACGGCATCCCGCAGTCCCTGCCGGGCAGCAAGATGGCCAGCGCGGGCTCCGACTGGCAGACCAACGCCGCCACCCAGATCAAGTGGGGCCTCGGCTACATCAAGGGCCGCTACGGCACTCCCTGCGGCGCCTGGGGACACTCGCAGTCGGTGGGCTGGTACTGAGCACCGCACCGTCGGCGGCCCGCTATTAGAAGGTCAACTTTCCTTCTCTAATCGGCAAGCCGCCGTGCCCGAAGGTGTATACCGGCGCACGCTGGCCGCATGGGTGTGAAGGTCAGTGTGATCGTCAATGTCCACAATCCGGGTTTCACCGCCGACGCGTGCATTCGCTCCACGCTGGAGCAGACGATGCCCGCGGACGACTACGAAGTGATCTTCGTGGACGACGGGTCCACGGACGGGATCGGGGAGCGCCTGGACACCATCGCCGCGGCCCGCGGCAACGTGCGCACGCTGCACCTGCCGCAGACGGGCTCGCCGATGCGCGGGCGCAACGTGGGGCTGGCCGCGGCGAGCGGCGACTACGTCTACTTCCTCGACCAGGGCGACCGCCTGGAGAAGGACGCGCTCGTCCGCATGCACGACCGCGCCGTCGAGACGGACGCGGACGTGCTGATCGGCCGCATGATCCGCGACTACGGGCCGCCGATGACCGCCTTCGAGCGCAGCACGGCCCGCGCCGACATCCTGCGCGACCGCCTGCTCACCCTGCTCCACCCGCAGCAGCTCTACCGCCGCGCCTTCCTGGAGGAGCACGAGCTGGGCTTCGGGGTGCCCGGCGGGCGGATGGCCGAGCAGGCGTTCGTGATGCGGGCCTACCTCCAGGCCAAGGTCATCGCCGTGCTGGCCGAGCACGTCTGCTGCCACCTGGGCGAGCGGCCCGTGGTGGAGGAGGAGCCGCGGGCCATCGCGCATGACCTGGCCGGGCTGCTCGACGACATCGACGCCTTCGTGGGGGCGGGCCGCCAGCGCGATCGCATGTACGCCTACTGGCTCCGCTACGCCGTCCTGCGCCCGCTGCTGACCAGCAAGTTCGCCGACTCCTCCGTCGACAGGGGCATGCACTTCCGCGTCGCGCAGGAGCTCGTGGAGCGGCGCTTCCCCGAGTCGATCGACCGCTACCTGCCCGTCCAGCTGCGGGTGGCGGCCGCGTTCGTCCGGATGGGGCGCCTGGACCAGATCGTGATCATGGCCAACTCCTCCAGGCGGGCCGGCCTGCGCGCCGACCTCACGGAGGTGCGCTGGGACGCCCACGTCCTCGTGCTCAACCTGACCGTGGAGGTCATGTCGGGCGACGGCACGCCCGACAGGTACCGCACGGACGGCGATCGCCTGCACTGGATCCCGCCGCGCTCGCTGGAGACCCGGTCGCTGAGGGAGGGCGTCACCGACATCACCGCCGCGGTCGAGCGGGCCCGCATCGAGGTGTACATCCAGCACAAGGAGACCGGCGTCGTTCACTTCCTGCCGCTGGCCCACCGCGTGGAGCGGCTGCCGGACGGCCGCCGCCGCGTCAGGGTGCAGATCAAGGGCGAGGCCAGGGTGGACGTGACCAGCGCCGCGCTGGGCGAGCCGCTCAAGCCGGGTCACTGGGAGGTGCACGTACGCATGTTCAGCGGCGCCAACCAGGCCAGGAGCCGGGTCGGCCGCTCGGAGGGCCCGCTCAACGTCCTGGGCGTGCTGGCCCAGCGGCCGCGGACCCGGCTGGTGGTGCCCTGCTGGAGCGACCACGGCGAGCTGGGCCTGGCCGTCGAGCCGCGCTCGTTCTCCGAGTCGATCGCGCTGGTGTCGCCCGGCGTGGTGGTCAAGCACCTCGACAAGCACCTGTACGTCGTGCTGCCGGTGCCGTACGTGCCGCCGAGCGGGGGACCGCCGCTGGAGCTGGTGCTGCGCAGCACCGGCCGCCGGGGCCGCGAGGTGTGCGCGCCCGCACTGGTCGAGGCGGGGGTGCCGGGCAGAATCGCCGGCCAGCTCGTGGCGAAGGTGCCGGTCAAGCGGCTGATGCCGGGCATCGAGCAGCTCGGGCCCGGCGGCTGGCTGTCGTCGCTGCGCTCCCCGGAGGAGGAGATCGGGCTGCGCTTCGCGCTGGACATGCGGAGGGGCAAGGTCCGCGTACGCCCCGCCGCCGCGGTCGATCCCGAGCGGCGCTCGCCCATGGGCCGGGACACCGTGCTGCACAGGATCGGGCGGCGGCTGCCCGGCGCGCGCCACATGGTCCGCTGGGCGCGCGCGGGCAGGCATCGCTACCTCAAGGACTGACCCAGTCCTCCAGCTCGGTGAAGGCGCTCCTGAAGACCGGGAGCATCGGCTTGAGCCGGTCGGGGTAGGCGTCCACCAGGCTGTCGAGGTGGTTGCCCGCCTCGACCCGGTGATAGCGGAAGGGCCGGTGCGGGCCGACCATCTGGGCGTAGACGTCGGAGCTGCGCGAGATCGGCAGCAGCGTGTCGAGCGTCCCGTGGATCGTGATGAGCGGCTTGGTGATCCGGCCGGTCAGCGCGATCTTCGCCACGGCCGCGTAGGGCTTGCGCTCGGCGTAGTCGTAGTCGGCCGCCGCGCCCTGGTAGGACGGATCCAGCTCCTTCTGGTAGAGCTGCTGGGTGAGCTCCCAGTAGTACTGCCGGTGGAACGGCCACAGGAACTCCGAGCCGGCCGCGAACCCGGCCGTCCGCACGCCCGCCTCGTCCGGATAAGCCGTCAGCGCCGGCGGCAGGAAGGTCAGCAGGTTGTCGCCCTTGAGCCGCCAGAGCGTGCCCTCCCAGTCGACGCCGCCGTCGTAGAGCCAGCCGCGGTTCTCCAACTGCCACCTGACCAGGTAGCCGCCGTTGGAGATGCCGGCGGCGAACGTGCGGGCGGGCTGCCGGCCGTAGCGCTGGCGCACGACGGCCTTGGCGGCGACGGCGAGCTGGGTGACGCGGTGGTTCCACTCGGCGATGGCGTCGCCCGGGCGGCGGCCGTCCTCGTGGAAGTTCACGCCGACGTTGCCCTTGTCGGTGGCGGCGAAGGCGTAGCCCTTGGACAGGACCCAGTCGGAGATCGTGTAGTCGTTGGCGTACTGCTCCCTGTTGCCGGGGGTGCCGCTGACGACCAGGCCGCCGTTCCAGCGCTCGGGGAGCCTGATCACGAACTGGGAGTCGTGGTTCCAGCCGTGCGTGGCGTTGGTGGTGGAGGTGTCGGGGAAGTAGCCGTCGATCTGGATGCCGGGCACGCCCGTCGGGTTGACGGTCGCGGCCGAGTGCAGCCCCGCCCAGTCGGCCGGGTCGGTGTGGCCGCTCGCGGTGGTGCCCGCCGTGGTCAGGTCGTCGAGCGTGGCGATCACGGTCTTCTCCGCGCCGGGCACGGCGAGCTGTGCGGAGACCGGCGTGAGCAGGCTCGCCACCAGGGTGAGTGCGACGATCATCGGGCCTCCTCCAGATGGCCGGTCAGCAGGCGGCCGAACGCGGCCGGGTGCTCCAGGTGCGGGCTGTGGCCGCAGTCCTCGATCACGGCCTCCCGGTACGGGCCGTAGCGCTCCAGCACGGCCCTGGTCTGCGTGACCATGGGCTGGGCCGGGGTGCCGGGGGAGCCGGGCACGGCGCCGAGCGCGCCCAGGTGGGCCAGGTCGAACAGGGAGGCGTCGGAGACGATCACGTCGTCGGCGCCCCTGATCCACAGGATGGGCGGCTTGGGGGAGATCTCGTGCAGGTCGTCCAGGCGGAAGTGGGTGGGGGCGGCGGCGTTGAGGACGCCGTACTTGCCCGGGGCCACGCCCGGCCACCGGGGCGAGGTGACGGCGGCGCCGGGGTAGTGGGCCTCGCCCACGCGGGTGGTGAGCATGGCGCGCACGTAGAAGTCCTCGTCGGGCACCTCGGGGTGCTTGACGTAGGAGGAGCGGAAGACGCTGCGGGGCGACGTGGGGGATTCATCGGACATGTCGCCCGCCTTGAGCCGGGCCACGAAGTCGGGGCTGGCCGCTCCCGCTCCCGCGCCCGTGCCGTCGGCGTGGGTGAGCCGGCCGTCCGGGCCCTCGGTGCCGCCGAAGCCGTACGGGGAGATCGGGTTGACCAGGGTGACGCTCCTGACCGCCGCCGGCCGGTCGCGCAGGGCCTGAAGGACGACGCCGCCGCCCAGGCTCCAGCCCACCAGGTGCACCCCGTCGAGGTCGAGCGCCTCGACCAGTTCGAGCAGGTCGTCGGAGTAGTCGCGCAGGCCCCTGGTGGCGTCCACGGGAGCGGGGTCGCTCTCGCCGAAACCGCGCAGGTCCACCGCGAGCGGGCGGTAGCCGCCGGGCAGGGCCGCCATGGCGTCGCGCCAGAAGGCGCTGGAGGAGACGTTCCCATGCACGAACAGCACGGGCTCGCCGGTGGTCCTGCCCTCGGTGGTCAGGACGTGCTGGGTGAGGCGGGGGGTGGTGACCTTCATCGCACGTGGGTCCTCTCGGCCAGGTCGCTGCCCTGGGTCTCGCGTGCGGCGTAGACCGCGACCAGGGTGAGCACCGCCGCCAGACCAAGGTAGGCCGAGATGGGCAGGCTGCTCGAGTAGGTCTTCAGCAGCGCGACTGCGATGATCGGGGCCAGCGCCCCGGCCACGATCGCCGAGAGCTGCGCGCCGATCGAGACGCCGGTGTAGCGCATCCTGGTGCCGAACAGCTCGGTGAAGAAGGCCGCCTGCGGGCCGTACATCATGCCGTGGAAGAGCAGGCCGACGGTGACCGCGAGGGTGATCGCCAGGAAGTTGCCCGTGTCCACGAGCGGGAAGAACGCGAAGATCCACACGCCGATGCCGGCGGCGCCCGCCAGGTAGATCGGGCGGCGGCCGATGCGGTCGGACAGCGCGCCCCACATCGGGATAGTGACGAAGTGGATGGCCGAGGAGATCAGCACCGCGTTCAGCACGGTGGAGTTGTCGATCCCCGTGGTCTTGGCGTACGTGATGACGAAGACGGTGAGCAGGTAGAAGGAGATGTTCTCGGCCAGGCGCGCGCCGATCGCCGTGATCACGTCCTTGGAGTGGTACTTCAGCACGCCCACGATCGGCGCCCGCTGCTGGGGCTCGGCCTGCTGGAACACCGGCGACTCGGTGATCGTCAGCCGGATCCAGAGACCGATCAGCACCAGCACCCCCGACAGCAGGAACGGCACCCGCCAGCCCCACGCCAGGAACGCCTCCTCCGGCTGCCAGGCGGCCAGGATCGCCAGCACGCCGGTGGCCAGCAGGTTCCCGCCGGGCGCGCCGGCCTGCGGCCAGGAGGCCCAGAAGCCGCGGCGGGCCGTGTCGCCGTGCTCGGAGACGATCAGCACCGCGCCGCCCCACTCGCCGCCGAGCGCGAAGCCCTGCACCAGCCTGAGCGTGGTCAGCAGCAGCGCCGCGGCCGGGCCGAGGCTCTCGTACGTGGGCAGGCAGCCGATCAGGAACGTCGCCGCCCCCATCGTCAGCAGGCTGACGACCAGCAGCGTCTTGCGGCCGAGCCGGTCGCCGAAGTGGCCGAAGATCAGGCCGCCGAGCGGGCGGGCGACGAAGCCGACGGCGTAGGTGAGGAACGACAGCAGCGTGCCGGTCAGCGGATCGGACTCGGGGAAGAAGAGCTTGTTGAACACGAGCGCGGCTGCCGAGCCGTACAGGAAGAAGTCGTACCACTCGATGGTGGTGCCGATCAGGCTCGCGGCGACGATCTTCTTGATGGAAGTGGCCATGCCGGTCACCGTAGATTGTGACCGGCATCACTTATATGGGGTCGGGACCCACAGTCTCCTGGGTGGATGTGTGGCCGAGCCGATGCAGGCGGAGCGCGAGCTGGATCTCCAGGGCGCGCTCGGGCTCCTGCCAGCCGTCGCCGAGCAGCCTGGCGATCCGGTCGAGGCGCTGCGTGACGGTGTTGACGTGGATGTGCATGGCTTCGGCCGTACGCGAGGGCGAGCCGCCTGAGCCGAAGTAGGCGGCCAGCGTGCCGGTGAGCGCGGTGCCCCTGCGGGCGTCGTAGTCGATCACCGCGCCGAGCGCCCGTCCGACGAAGCCGCGCACGTCGCGGCCGTCGCCGACGAGCAGCCCGACGAAGCCCAGCTCGGCGGCGCTCGCGCCGTCGCCGGCCCGTCCGAGCGCGATGAGCGCCTCGGCGCACCGCCGCGCCTCCTGGTACGCCTCGGCGACCCCGTGCGAGCCCGTCGCGGCGGGGTCGCGCCCCGGCGACCGGTCCGGCACGCCGGTGGGGGCCTGCGCGGCACCTGCCGTGGCCGGGCTGTGCAGAGACGCGCTCAGCTCGGCGGCGACGCGCTGCGCGATGCGGCCCGCGTGCTCTCCCGGCAGCAGCAGCACCACCTCGTCACCCCGCCCGGCGGCCAGCCCGTGCCGCACCGCGGCCTGCGACGAGGCCCAGAACGCGGCCCGCTCGCGCTGCCCCGCGTGCTTGGCGACCACCACGACGTGCGGAGCGCCCAGATCGACGCCCAGCCTGCGCGCCCGGTCGGCCAGCCCGGGGGAGCCGGGCCGCGCGATCAGGTCGTCGAGCAGCTCACCCCTGACCCGGCCCTCCGCCTCCGCCACGCTCCTCCTGAACAGCAGCAGCAGCGCGCACACCAGCGCCGCCCGCTCCAGGATCCGCTCGTCGGCGTCGTCGCTGCGCAGGATGAGCGTGCACAGCGGCTCGCCGCCGACGTCCACGGAGGCGATCAGCAGATCGCCCCTCCGCACGGTGCGCCCCAGCGCTCTGGACGCCTGTGCCGCCTCGAACACCCCGGCGTCCAGCGCGCCGACGTCACCCGTGATCGGCCTGCTCAGGTCGTCGAGCACGGCCAGCGACCCGCCGAGCACGTCGGTCACCACGGCGGCCACGTCCTCGATCCCGCCGCCGCGCAGCACCAGCGAGGTCATCCGGTCGTGGGCCAGCGCGGCCCGCTCGACGGCCTCCCCGTGCGCCCTGGCGGTCCTGTGGGCCTGGGAGAGCTCCTCCAGCGCGTTCCTGGTCTCCTGCAGCAGCCGGGCGTTGTCGATCGCGACGGCGGCGTGCGCGGCCAGGCTGGCCAGCAGCGACACCTCCTCCTGGAGGAACGGCCTGGCGCTGCGGTTGGCCGCCATCAGCACGCCGATCACCCGCTGGCCGAGCCGCAGCGGCACGCCCAGGATCGCGACCAGGCCCTCCTCCTTGACCGCGTCGTCGATGTGCTCCTTGTGCCGGAACCTGGCGTCGGCGAAATAGTCCGCGGTCGAGTAGGGGACGGCCGTCTGCGCGACGAGGCCGCCCAGCCCCGCCCCCATGGCCAGCCGCAGCGCGCGGAACTTGGCCGAGATCGACCCGTCGGTGACCCGCATGTAGGTGTCGCCGCGCTCGGGGTCGTGCAGCGTCATGTACGCGATGTCGGTGGCCAGCAACTGCCTGGCCCGGTGCACGATGGCCTCGAGAACGGCGTCGAGGTCGCGCAGCGCGGCCAGGTCGCCGGCAGTGTCGTAGAGCGCCGACAGCTCGGCCTCGCGCCTGGCGCGCCGCTTGAGCAGGTCGCGCACCTTGAGCGCCTCGACCTTGGCCTGCTCCAGCTCCTCGATCGTGGCCGCGTCCGCGCCGGCCGCCCTGGCCTGGATGATCGGCCCCTCGAACTCGACCGCCGACGCCTCCCTGGCCAGGAGTTCGAGGTAGGGGGTGCTCACTAGCGGGCCGTCCAGCCGCCGTCCAAGGGGAGTGACACGCCGGTGATGAACGCCCCGCTGGGCCCGCACAGGTACGCGACCAGCTCGGCCACCTCCTCGGGCTCGATCAGCCGCTTGATCGCGGCGGGCTTGAGCATGATGTCCTCGACCACTTCGTCCGGCTCGATGCCGTGCACCTTGGCCTGGTCGGCGACCTGGGCCTCGACCAGCCCGGTGCGCACGTAGGCGGGGCAGACGCAGGTGGAGGTCACGCCATGGGCCGCCCCTTCGAGCGCCACCACCTTGGAGAACCCCTCCAGCCCGTGCTTGGCCGCGGTATAAGCGGATTTGTACGGCGAAGCGCGCAACCCGTGCACGGACGAGATGTTCACGATTCTTCCCCACCCCTTGGCGTACATGCCGGGCAGCACCTTCCGCGCGATCAGGAAAGGCGCCTCCAGCATGACCCTGATCATCGTGGCGAACACCTCGGGAGGGAACTCCTCGATGGGCGCGACGTGCTGAAACCCGGCGTTGTTCACCACGATATCGATGGGTTCGTCCGGTAGCGACGCCACGAAGCCCGGCTCGCTCAGATCGGCCACCACCGCCTGGCCGCCGATCTCGGCCGCCACCTTCTCCGCGGGCTCGGCCCGCATGTCGACCACCAGCACCCTGGCCCCCGCCGCGGCCAGCCGCCGGGCGCAGGCGGCGCCGATGCCGCCCCCAGCCCCCGTCACCAGCGCGGTCCGCCCAGTCAGCTCCTTCGCCATACCCCGAACCCTAGGCGGTCGCCACGCCGTGACGCATGGGTGCGGGCGACATAGATCGGTGCCTGGCTATGTGGATCACGGCGATCTGCTATCTTGGCGAAATGATCGCGTATTCGCTCCAGTGGTGGCCCGCCTCTTAGGCGGTCCTCCCTGCGCATACGCGTCCGGCCGCCTCGACGAGGCGGCCGCCGGCATGTCGAACGCGCCCCCGTCGAGCATTCACGAAAGGGGCGCATCCATGACCAGCACCGCCACCACCACGAGCAAGAGCGCGAGCACCGGCACCGCCGACGGCCGCACCACCACGTGGCCGCACCTGCTCACGACGCTGCTCGACGGCGTCTCGCTCACCTCGCGCCAGACCGCCTGGGCGATGGAGCAGATCATGTCAGGGGCCGCGACGAGCGCCCAGATGGCCGCGTTCGCGGTCGCCCTGCGGGCCAAGGGCGAGAGCGTCGCGGAGGTGTCCGGGCTGGCCGACGGCATGCTCGCCAGATCGGCCGCGATCAGGATCGCCGGCGACGCCGTGGACCTCGTCGGCACCGGCGGCGACCGCGCCCACACCGTGAACATCTCCACCATGGCCGCCGTCGTGGCCGCCGCCGCGGGCGTGAAGGTGGTCAAGCACGGCGGGCGGGCCGCCTCCTCCCTGGCCGGCGCCGCGGACGTGCTGGAGGAGCTCGGCGTGGTCATCGAGCTCACACCGGCCGCGGTGGTCTCGGTGGCGGACGAGGTCGGCATCACGTTCTGCTTCGCGCCCGCCTTCAACCCCGGCTTGAGACGGACCTCGGGCCCGCGCCGCGAGATGGGCGTGCCCACGGTCTTCAACTTCCTGGGCCCGCTCACCAACCCCGCCCTGCCGACCGCGCAGGCGGTCGGGGTCTTCCACCCCAAGATGGCGCCGGTCATCGCGGGCGTGCTGGCCGAGCGCGGCGGCTCCTCGCTCGTCTTCCGCGGCGACGACGGGCTCGACGAGCTGTCCACCTGCGGGCCCTCGTCGGTCTGGGTCGTGCGCCGGGGAGCCGTCACGCACGCCGTCTTCGACCCGGCCGACCTGTCGATCCCGCGTGCCCGTGTCGCCGATCTGCGCGGCGGCGACGCCAAGCACAACGCCGGGGTCGCGCGCGCCGTCCTCGCCGGCGAGCGGGGCCCGGTGCGCGACATCGTCCTGCTGAACGCCGCCGCCGCCGTGGTGGCCGCCGACGGCACCCCGCCGGCGGCCGAGCTCACGAGCGCGCTGGCCGCGGCCTACAAGCGGGCCGCGGACGCCGTGGACTCCGGCGCCGCGCTGTCCCTGCTCACCCGCTGGGCGCACGCCACGCGTACGGCCCACGCGAACCGGCGCCCCGTCACCGGCTGAAGGCCCCGGTCAGGCCCGGCCGCCGGGAGATCAGGGCCTGGTCATCGAGAGCACGTCGAGCGCGGCGTCGAGCTGGTCCTCCGTCAGGGTGCCGTCGGCCACGTGGCCGCGCTCGACGACGACCTCGCGGATGGTCTTGCGCTCGGCCAGCGCCTGCTTGGCGATCTTGGCGGCTTCCTCGTACCCGAGGTACTTGTTCAGCGGCGTGACGATCGACGGGGAGGACTCGGCGTACTCGCGCAGCCGTTCCACGTTCGCCGTGATGCCGGCGACGCAGCGGTCGGCGAGCAGCCGCGACACGTTCGCCAGCAGCCTGATCGACTCCAGGATGTTGCGGGCGATGATGGGCAGCTGGACGTTCAGCTCGAAGCTGCCCGAGGCGCCGGCGAACGTGATCGTCGCGTCGTTGCCGATGACCTGCGCCGCGACCATGGCCGTGGCCTCGGGGATCACCGGGTTGACCTTGCCGGGCATGATGGACGAGCCAGGCTGGAGGTCGGGCAGGTTGATCTCGCCCAGCCCCGCCCGCGGGCCGGACCCCATCCAGCGCAGGTCGTTGGCGATCTTGTTCAGGGCGACGGCCACCACCTTGAGCTGGCCGGACAGCTCGACGATGGAGTCCTGCGCGCTCTGGGCCTCGAAGTGATCCCTCGCCTCGCGGAACGGGATGCTGGTCGCCTCGCGCAGCTTGCCGATGGCCTCCTGGGCGAAGCCCGGCGGGGTGTTGATGCCGGTGCCCACCGCGGTGCCGCCCAGCGGCAGTTCAAGCACGTGGTCCAGCGCCGTCGTGACGCGTACGACGCCGTGCTCGACCTGCGTGGCGTAACCGCCGAACTCCTGGCCGAGCGTCACCGGGGTCGCGTCCATCAGGTGGGTGCGCCCCGACTTCACCACCCCGTCGAACTCGATCGCCTTCACCCGCAGCGCCTCCGCCAGGTGCCTGAGCGAGGGCAGCAGGTGGTAGGTCACCTCGGTCGCCGCCGCCACGTGGATGGAGGTGGGGAAGACGTCGTTGGACGACTGGGAGGCGTTCACGTGGTCGTTGGCGTGCACGGGCCGGCCCAGCCGCTCCTCGGCCAGCGTCGCGATGACCTCGTTGGCGTTCATGTTGGATGAGGTGCCCGAGCCGGTCTGGAAGACGTCGATCGGGAAATGCGCGTCGTGCTCGTTCTCCGCGACGTCGGCGGCGGCCTGCGCGATGGCCTCCGCCAGGTCCTTGTCGATCACGCCCAGCTCGCCGTTGACCTCGGCGGCCACCGCCTTGATCAGCCCCAGGGCGGCGATGTGCGACGGCTCCAGCGGCCGTCCTGAGATCGGGAAGTTCTCCACTGCCCGCTGGGTCTGCGCGCGCCACTTCGCACCTGAGGGCACGCGAACCTCGCCCATCGAGTCATGTTCGATTCTGAACTCGCTCATGAGTCCCAGTCTGACCCACGGCCGCGTGATCAGCTCAAAGGCGCTGCCGTCCGCGGGCTTCCCCGCTGCCCCAGGGCGCGCCCGGCCGCAGGTGCGGGCGGGCGCGCGGCGGTCAGGCCGAGATGAGGGCCACGACGAGGACGGCGATCACCACGGCCGCGGCGGCGGCCACGGCCATGAGCACCAGCATGCCGTTGCGGTTGCCCGCGGGCCGCTGCTCCTCCTGACCGGCGATCGCGAACAGGTCCGTGCCCAGGCCCTTGCCCTGCTGCATCCCCTGCTGCGGGCCCTGCTGCTGGGGGCCGCCCTGCGGAGGTCCCTGACGGGGGCCCTGAGGCTGCGGGACGTTCTGCTGCTGGGGCATCGGCGGGTAGACCTGCTGCCCCGGCGGGTTGTTGTGCGGGGAGTGGACGCGTGTGGTGACGGCGCTCTCGTCGCCCGGGTGCTGCGGCGGGCGGCCCTGCTCGGGCGCCGAGGGGAAGGGGCCCTTGGGCCTGGCGATGCTGACCGTCCGCTCGGGGTCGTAGCCCTCGTCGGAGGGCGGGCTCCCGTACGGGCCGCTGCCGCCGGCCTGCGCGCTCGGCTGAGTGGCCGGCCCGCCTTGACCGGCGCCCTGCCACGGACCGGTGCTCTGCCCCGGACCACCTGCGTGCCCCGGACCGCCTCCCTGACCCGGGCCGCTTCCCTGACCTGGGCCGCCTCCCTGGCCTGGACCGGGCCCATGAATCGGGCCTGACCCTTGACCCGGGCCGTAGCCCTGGCCCGGACCGCGGCCCTGCCCTGGGCCGGCGCCCTGTCCGGCGCCTACGCCGTGACCGGGCGCGGTGCCCTGTCCCGCGCCGGTGCCCTGTCCTTGCGCGCCTGGCCCCTGGCCCTGCGCTCCTGGGCCGGTGCCGCGGGCGCCGGATCCGGGCGCCTGCGCGGCGAGCTGCTGCTGTCCCTGCGGCGGACGCCCTGACGAGCCGCCCTGCGGCACGGTGGGCGCGTTCGGGCCGCGTACCGGCCCCTGCGGCCCGGACGCGGGTCGCTGCCCGCCAGGCCCGCCGACCGGCCGTTGCGCCGACCCACCGGGACCACCGGGACCATGCGGGCCACCGGCACCGGGACCGCCGGGGCCACCGGGACCGCCAGGACCACCGGGGACCCGGGGGCCACCGGTTCCCTGGCCGCCGGCGCCGTGCCCGCCAGGGCCTTGCCCGCGCGGGCCGGCCGGCCCGTCGGGAGGTGGGCCTGCCGGGGTCTTCTGGGCGAACGGGTCGGGCAAAGCGGCCTCCTGCGCCATAAGAGCCTCGGCCGTGAGCACCGGCATCTCGCTCGTGGGGGTGTCGGCGACCATGCGCAGCAGGGTCTCCGCCTTGGCAGCGTGGAGCCGCTGCCGGTAGTCCTTGTTCAGCAGCCCGTTCAGCACCGGGCGCAGCTGCCCCGCCTGCGTCGGCGGGTCCGCGCTCTCGGTGAGCAGCGCCGCCAGCGTCTCCGCGATGGTGGACCGCTCGTACGCCGGTCGCCCCTCGACCGCGAAGTACAAGGTGGCCCCGAGCGACCAGACGTCGGACTCGGGCCCGGTGTACTCACCCCTGGCACGTTCCGGGGCCGTGTAACCGGGTGATCCGATCACCATGCCCGTTTTCGTGAGCCGGGAGTCGCCCTCCGCCTTGGCGATGCCGAAGTCGGTCAGCACCACCCGGCCGCTCTCGGTGATGAGCACGTTGCCCGGCTTGACGTCGCGGTGCGTGATGCCCTGGGCGTGCGCCGCGCGCAGCGCCCCGAGCAGGTCGACGCCGATCTCCGCCACGAGCCGCGGCGGCAGCGGCCCTTCCTCGTCGATCACCTGCTCCAGCGAGCGGGCTTCGATGAGCTCCATGATGATCCACGGGCTGTCGTCCTGGATGATGACGTCGTGGATGGAGGCGACGGACGGGTGGTTGATCCGCGCGGCGATGCGCCCTTCGCGGACCATGCGTTCGCGCAGCTCGGCCCGCTGTTCCTCGGTGAGTCCCGGGTCCTGGCGGATTTCCTTGACCGCCACCTCGCGCCCGAGCGCGCGGTCGCGGGCGCGCCAGACGGTGCCCATGGTCCCCCTGCCGAGGGGGGCGATGAGCTCGTAGCGCTCCGCGAGCAGGCGTGTCTGCTGTTCCGGCATGAGAAGAAGATATCGATTCTCGCTTGGGAAGTGCTTTACCCTCGCTTGCGAAGTTCTCTTGGCCAGAACCGCCGAGGAAGGCACAACTTTATCACCGTCGCTTTGAAACGGGCATAAGCGGACGGAGTCGGCCGCGCTTCTACGCGCTTCCTGTGTACGCCTTCGCCGGGTTTACGTTCCTGCCTGGGCGGGGGCACGGTCAGCGCCGCGGCCGTGGCCTCCGCTCTGTGCAGCCCGCGATGTGCGGGCCTGCGTGTGAAAGACGGGGAGCTCAGCGGGGACGCGGAGCGTTCGGGCCTGCGGGGCGTCAGCGGCTCCTCGGCCGAGCCGCCCGCGGCCACCCTGGCCAGCATGAGCGAGGCCCGTACGGAGTCGAGCCTGGTCTGGGGGTCGATCCTGAGCAGCGCGTCCAGCACGGGAGCCAGCGGGCCCGCCTTGCTCATGGGGATCGGCTCGCCGCTGGTGAGCGCCGCGAGCGCGGCGGCGGCCGTACGCCGGCCGTGCAGGCCCCTGCCCTCGACGGCTGTGTAGAGGGTCGCGCCGAGCGACCACAGATCGCCCGCCGGACTGGCCTTCGAGCCGAGCACCCGCTCTGGAGCGATGTATCCGGCGGACCCCAGGACGATGCCCGCCTGGGTGATGGAAACGTCACCTTCGAGCGCGGCCAGCCCGAAGTCGGTCAGCACCGCGCGGTCCTCGGTCACCAGCACGTTGCTCGGCTTGACGTCGCGGTGCAGGATCCCCTTGGCGTGCACGGCGCGCAGCGCCCCGAGGATCTGCCGGCCGATCTCGGCGGCCCTGCGCGGGTGGAGCGGTCCGTGTTCCTGGATGAGCTGCTCCAGGGACTTGGCCCGCAGCAGCTCCATCACGATCCACGGCCGGTCGTCCTCGGTGACGACGTCGAACACGGTGATGACGGAAGGATGCGCGACCATCGCGGTCGCCCTGCCCTCGCGTTCGGTACGGGCGCACAGCTCAGCGCGCAGATCCTCGTCGAGCACGGACGGCAGCCGCACTTCCTTGACCGCCACGTCACGGTCGAGGAGCTCGTCATGCGCCCGCCAAACGGTGCCCATGCCGCCGCGACCAACCGGCTCCATGAGCCGGTAGCGCGCGGCGAGTAGGTAACCGGAGGGCGCACGCATGCCAGGCAGCTTACCTATTTGTGTAAACCGACCAGTAGAGGCGGGGCCGATAATTTGTTGCGAACTTAAGTCAACCCGCCTGACTCGTCACGTCAGCAAACCTCCTGGCCACATCTGGCCTGTTGATGAGGCCCTCAGTTTCGCCGCGGTCCGGACGCACGTTGCGATAGTGAAGATAGTACGCGTGCTGCCAGGGCGTCGACCGCGAGCGGCGGCGGCCGGCCGTGGCGGTCGCGTCCGCCGGGGATCCGGGAAGCCGCCGCCGACTCCCGGAGCGCCGCCGGCGCCGCCACTGTCGCCAGTCGCTCGCAACTACCCCGCTCTCGCGGCCTGGGTCTCGTCTTTACGCGATGGCGAAGATTGGTTGGGTCCCGCGGCGCGAGTGGCTTACCGCCGCCCGCGCGCGCCTCTCGGCCGAATTCTTCGGGCCGCGTTTCCGCAGCTCACCATGGGTGTGTGTCGATCGGCACAGCATCGTCGCGAAGAAGTGGGCATGATGCCTTGTAGGGGACTTTCACGCGTACGGCAGGCTGGCTGACAGGAACCGCGCGGTGCCGTCAGCGAGTTGTAAGGGTGCCGTAAGGAGACGGGGGCATGGTTATGACATGCAAGAAGCAGCGCTCCCGCAGCCGGCCGGAAAGTGTCGGCGCCGATCGTCACACTGGGGGCGTACGCGAAGGTTCCACAACTGAAGACCCACCACTGACGACAGACCACTGAGGGACGTGATGAAGATGCGCCAGACCCAGGTTCGCCGCCGGCCGAAGAAGTCGACCAGAGCCACGCTGGACCTTCGCACGCCGTCGGGGCGATCGTTGCCCTTTTGAAAACCAGGAACCAGGAGCGCCATCTGAGAGGTGCGCGATGTGCAGTCACTTCCCCGCTTGCCCAAGTGCCGACTCGCTCGACCGTGAGGCGTCGCACGTGATCTCGGCCCACCCTGACCAGGGCTGGAGCCTTCTTTGCAACGGCGTCGTGCTGTTCGATGACACCGGCCTGCTGCTGCCCGACGGCTCCGTCGTGGCGCCGCACAGAGCGCCGGTCGCCGCGTGACCGCCCCGCTTCGCGAGAGCCCCCTTGAGGTGCCGAGCGGTTAGCTCGCCCACTCGGCACCCCCCGAAGTCAGGCGTCAGCGCCGCCCGCACCCCCGGAGCCTGAGGCGTCAGCGCCGCCCGATCGACAGCACCGGGCCGGTCTTGTCGGTGAAGAAGTCGTCCCCCTTGTCGTCCACGACGATGAACGCGGGGAAATCGACCACCTCGATCTTCCACACGGCTTCCATCCCCAGCTCGGGATATTCGAGCACTTCCACCTTCTTGATGCAGTCCTGGGCCAGCCTGGCCGCGGGACCGCCGATGGAGCCCAGGTAGAAGCCGCCGTGCGTGGCGCAGGCCTCCGTGACCTGCTTGGACCTGTTGCCCTTGGCCAGCATCACCATCGAGCCGCCCGCCGCCTGGAACCGCTCCACGTAGGAGTCCATCCGCCCGGCCGTCGTGGGCCCGAACGAGCCCGACGCGTACCCTTCGGGGGTCTTGGCCGGTCCGGCGTAGTAGACGGCGTGGTCCTTGAGGTATTGCGGCATCTCGCCGCCGTTGTCCAGCAGCTCGGCGATCTTCGCGTGCGCGATGTCGCGGGCGACGACGAGGGGGCCGGTGAGGGACAGCCGCGTCTTGACCGGATATTTCGTCAGCTGGGCGAGGATCTCCGGCATCGGGCGGTTGAGGTCAACCTTGAGAACGTCGTCCGACAGGTGCTCGTCGGTCGTCTCCGGCAGGAACCTGGCCGGGTCGGTCTCCAGCTTCTCCAGGAACACGCCCTCCGGCGTGATCTTGGCCAGCGCCTGGCGGTCGGCCGAGCAGGAGACGGCGATGGCCACCGGGCAGGAGGCCCCGTGCCTGGGCAGGCGGATGACGCGTACGTCGTGGCAGAAGTATTTGCCGCCGAACTGCGCCCCGATCCCGAGCTTCTGCGTCAGCTCGAAGACCTTGGCCTCCATCTCCAGGTCCCTGAACCCGTGCGCGGAGGCCGAGCCCTCGGTGGGGATCGAGTCGAGGTAGCGGGCGCTGGCGTATTTCGCGGTCTTGAGCGCGAACTCGGCGGACGTGCCGCCCACGACCACGGCCAGATGGTACGGAGGGCAGGCCGCGGTGCCCAGCGAGCGGATCTTCTCCTCGAGGAAGGCCAGCATGCGCTTCTCGTTGAGTACGGCCTTGGTCTCCTGGTACAGGAACGACTTGTTGGCCGAGCCGCCGCCCTTGGCCATGAACAGCAACTTGTACTCGTCGGCGTGACCGTGTGGGTCCTCGGCGTAGAGCTCGATCTGCGCCGGCAGGTTGCTGCCGGTGTTCTTCTCCTCCCACATGGTGAGCGGAGCCATCTGCGAATAACGCAGGTTGAGCCGGGTGTAGGCGTCGTAGACGCCGCGGGAGACATGCTCGGCGTCGCGGCCGTCGGTCAGCACGTGCCGGCCGCGCTTGCCCATGACGATCGCGGTGCCGGTGTCCTGGCACATGGGCAGCACGCCGCCGGCCGAGATGGAGGCGTTCTTCAGCAGGTCGAGCGCCACGAAGCGGTCGTTGCCGCTGGACTCGGGGTCATCGACGATCTTCCTGAGCTGGGCGAGGTGCGAGGCCCGCAGGAAATGGGAGATGTCGTGGATGGCCGTCTCGGTCAGCAGCCGCAACACCTCCGGCTCGACCTCCAGGAACGTACGCCCAGCCGCCTCGACCTTCCGCACCCCCTCCGTGGTGATCAGCCGATATTCCGTGTCATCGGCTCCCAGCGGCAGCAGGTCGGTGTAGTCGAACTCGCCCATGTCCATCCTTTCGGGGTCCCCTAGAGATTAGTCCCTCCGCGGCGGACCCCGTCAGGCGGTGGGCTCAGGCCTCGTTCGGTGCGGCGACGGGCGCGCGGGACCGCCCGGCGGTCAGGCCCACCAGGATGCCCGCGATCACCAGACCCGCCCCGAGCAGGTCGTACGCGGACGGCGTCGCGATCCCGAGCACCGCGCCCGTGGTGATCGCCGCCACCGGGATGAGCCCGGCGAACAGCCCGGCCCGGCCGGGGCCGAGCTTGGGCAGCGAGGTGTACCACAGGAAGAACGCCACCACCGTGACCACGATCGCCAGATAGGCGAGCCCGAGCGCCTCCGCCACGGTCGGCATCCGCAGCATGCCCGTGCCCTCGGAGGCGAAGCCGATCGCGCCCAGCATCGGCACCGCCAGGGTGGTCGAGTACGCCGACACCCTGATCGCCCCCAGCCTGGGCAGCAGGGGGATGGCCAGCAGGGAGAAGCACAGCTCGCCCACGAGCGCGCCGAGCGCCCACAGCAGGCCGGTCAGGTTGCCGCTGCCGAGGCCGGTGGCCAGCGTGGCCCCCGCCACCACCACGCACGCCCCGATGAGCAGCCGGGGCGCGGGCCGCCCGCCGGCCAGCGCCAGCGCCAGCGGCACGGTGCCCAGCACCGTCCCGACCAGCGCGGGCCCCGAGTCGTTGGTCGACTCGACCACGCAGACGTTGAACATCACCAGGCCGAACAGGGCGAGCCCGACCAGGCACAGGGCCTCGCGCAGGTTGGGCCGGACGAACCGCAGGCCGAGCACTCGCGTTATGACAAGCAGAATGACCGCTGCCACGAGATACCGCACTGCCTGCCCGCCGTATATGGGATAGCCGCCGATGAGTCCTGACACTCCCGCGAGGGTGCCGACCAGGAACATCGCCGAGGCGGCGCCCACGATTCCGCTCTTCATGCGAAGGATGCTAGAGAGACAATGGTTCGCGAAAACAGTCCAATGTCCCGGCAGAAGACAGGACCAATATGGCCGACCTCCACATCAAGATAAGTCGCGACAAGGGAGGCATTGCCGGGCAGATCGCCTCTGAGCTGCGCGACTCCATCCGGGGCGGCCGGCTCACGCCGGGCACGCGCCTGCCCGCCACCCGCGACCTCGCCGCCGATCTCCAGGTCTCCAGAGGCGTGGTGGTGGAGGCGTACGAGCAGCTCGTCGCCGAAGGCTTCCTGGTCTCCAAGGTCGGCGTCGGCACCCAGGTCACGCCCAAGGCCGGCAACCGGTCGCCGAACAGGGCGGACGGCGGGCAGCGCAGCGTCCCGCCGCCCCGGCCGGCGCCCCCGCAGGCCCGCCAGGTGGCGAGCACCCCCGTGTGCGCTCCGTTTTGGGGTCATCGCCCCACCTCCCCAGACCTCAGCCACTTCCCCCGTGAAAGATGGCTCGCCGCCGTGAGGCACGTGCTGACCACCGTACCCTCGGACGCCCTCGACTACGGGGACCCCGGCGGCGTGCCTGAGCTGCGAGAAGAGCTGGCCGGCTACCTCCGGCGGGTCCGCGCGGCGGACGTGCGCCCGGAGAACCTCGTCATCGTCGGCGGCGTGGCGCAGGGCCTGAGCCTGGTGCTGCACGTCCTGACCCGGCAGCGCCCGTTCCGGCTGGCGGTGGAGGACCCGACGAGCCACCGCCAGACCCCGCTGCTCCGGCGGGCCGGCGCGCACCTGGTCCGGGTCCCCGTGGACGAGGAGGGCCTGGACGTGCGCCGGCTGAGCGGGGACGCGGTGCTGGTCACCCCCGCGCACCAGTACCCGACCGGCGTGGTCCTGTCGCCGCCGCGCCGCGCCGCGCTGATGGAGTGGGCGTACGCGGGCAACCGCACGATCCTGGAGGACGACTACGACGCCGAGTTCCGCTTCGACCGCGATCCCGTCGGCTGTCTCCAGGGGCTGGCGCCGGACCGCGTGATCCTCTCGGGCAGCGTCAGCAAGGCGCTGGCCCCCGGGCTCCGGCTGGGCTGGGTGGCCGCGCCGCCGGACCTGGCCGAGGCGGTGTGCCGGGCGCGGGGCGAGCTGGACCTGGGCTCGCCGGTCATCGAGCAGTACGCCCTGGCCCACTTCCTGCGGACCGGCGGCTACGACAAGCATCTGCGCCGGATGCGCAGGGAATACCGGCGTCGCAGGGACGCCCTGGTCACGGCGCTGGCCGAGGAGCTGCCCGAGATCCGGGTCAAGGGCATCGACGCGGGGCTGCACGTGTACCTGGAGCTCCCGTGCGGCTGGGACGAGCGCGAGGTGACCCGGCTCGCGCAGGGTGTCGGGCTGTCGGCCGAGGCGGTGGGCCCGATGCGGGGGTCGCAGGGGCCGCCGGCGATGGTGGTGGGATTCGCCCGGCTGCCGGCGCACAAGGCGGTCGAGGCCGTAACGGGCTTGAAGGTCAGAATGTCAGGACAAAACGTTGACTGAGGGAGAAGTGCTCGCCTAGAAAGAGACTCATACCCGGAACGGAGGCGCCATGCGTGTGGGACTGCTGGGTTTGGGCAGGATCGGAGCCTTTCACGCCGCGACCCTGGCCACGCATCCGCTGGTGGACGAGCTGATCGTGGCCGATCCCGTGCGTACGTCGCCGTACGGCAGGCCGGGTGATCCGTTCGAGGCGGACGCCGTGGTGATCGCCACCCCGACCGGCACCCACGCCGAGCTGATCATCAGGGCCTGCGAGCGCGGCGTGCCGGCCTTCTGCGAGAAACCGGTCGCGGGCACGGTGGCCGACACCGTGAAGGTGCTGGAGTCGGCCCAGGGACATCGGGTGCAGATCGGGTTCCAGCGCAGGTTCGACCCCGGGTACGTGGCCGCTGCGCACGCCCTGCGCGCGGGCGAGCTGGGGGAGCTGCACCGCGTACACCTGATCACCGCCGACCCGGCGCCGCCGCCCGCCGAGTACATCGCCACCTCCGGCGGCATCTTCCGCGACTGCCACATCCACGATTTCGACATCCTGCGCTGGGTGACCGGCCGCGAGGTGATGTCGGTCTACGCGACGGGGGCCAACCGGGGGGCCGCCTTCTTCGCGGCGGCCGGCGACGTGGACAACAGCGCCGCGCTGCTCACGCTGGACGACGGCACGCTGGCCACCCTGCAGGGCTCGCGCTACAACGGCGCCGGGTACGACGTGCGCATGGAGCTGGCCGGCACCGAGCGCACCCAGGTCGTCGGGCTCGGCCCGCGCGCCCCTCTGCACACGACCGAGGGGCCTCCGAGCGGCGAGGAGCCCTGGCCGGACTTCGTCACCCGGTTCGAGACCGCCTACCGCAGGGAGATCGACGGTTTCCTGCGGGCGGAGGAGAGCCTGTGCTCGATCGAGGACGCTCTAGAGGCGCTCTACGTGGCCGAGGCCGCCGACCTGTCGCTGCGCGAGCGCCGTCCGGTCGAGGTCGCGGAAGTGCGGCGATGAAGCCCGCAGGGGGCCCCGCGAGCGAGGTCCCCTGCCCGGGTCGCCGGCCCGGCCGTACCTGTCCGGATGAGGTGCTGGGGGTTGGCTGACTACCACGAGCTGCGCGCGGTGCGGGCGAGGCACCCGGAGCGCGTCGCGGAGGCGGCGGCGGCCAGGCGGCGCAGGCCGCTGTTCGGGGCGCGCGACCAGCTCATGATCATCGCCGCCGACCATCCGGCCAGGGGCGCGCTGGCGGTGGGCGGCCGGCCCCTGGCCATGGGCGACCGGGTCGAGCTGCTCGACCGGCTGACGACCGCGCTGCGGCGGCCGGGCGTGGACGGGCTGCTGGCCACGCCTGACGTGGTCGAGGACCTGCTGCTGCTCGGCGCGCTCGACGACCTGCTCGTCATCGGCTCGATGAACAGGGGCGGGCTGCAGGGGGCCGTGTTCGAGTTCGACGACCGGTTCACCGCGTACGACACCGGGGCCATCGCGCGGATGCGGCTCGACGGCGGCAAGATGCTGTGCAGGATCGCGCTCGACGAGCCGGGCACCGCCGCGACCCTGGAGTCCTGCGGAAAGGCGATCACCGAGCTGGCCGAGGCGGGCCTGGTGGCGATGATCGAGCCGTTCTGGTCGCGCAGGCCGGGGCACGACCTCTCGCCGGACGGCGTGATCAAGGCGATCAGCGTGGCCCAGGGCCTGGGCGCCACCTCGGCGCGCACCTGGCTGAAGATCCCCGTGGTGGCGGACATGGAGCGCGTCATGCGGGCCACCACGCTGCCGACGCTGCTGCTCGGCGGCGACCCGGGGGACGCGCCCGACCTGGCCTACGCCGCCTGGCGCGAGGCGCTGCGGCTGCCCGGCGTGCGCGGGCTCGTCGTCGGGAGGGCGCTGCTCTACCCGCCGGACGACGACGTGGCCGCCGCCGTCGACCAGGCCGTCGCCATGCTGGACCCCACCCCGCCGGGAACGCCGGAGAGCTGAGCCCGCGCGGGACCGGCCCGGCGGCGAGGACAGGGCGCCGCAGGACCGCGGCCTGGCGGCGAGGCTCAGGCGGCGGACGGCTCGGCGGCCTGCTTGGGCTGGAAGCCCGGCGCGAGCAAGATGATCACGGCGGCCAGCACCAGCGGCGCGACGAACGCCACCCGCATGTCCGCGGCGTCCGCGATGCCGCCCACCAGGGCCGCTCCGACGATGAAGCCCACGTAGTTGAAGAGGTTCACCCTGGCGATGGCCACCCCGGTCCCGGCCGGGTCCAGCTTGCCCGCCGCCGAGAACGACTGCGGCGCGACCACCGACAGCCCCACCCCGGTCAGCCCGAACGCGACGATGCCGAGCGGCTGGTTCGGGGCCAGGACGACGCCCAGGAACCCGAGCGTGGCGATCACCCCGCCGATCCTGACGATGGCGGCGGGGCCGTACCGGCGGACCGCGAAGTCGCCGCCGAGCCGGACGGCCAGCGTGGTCGCCTGGTAGGCGACGTAGGCCAGCGGGATCACCCGGGGGCCCGCCTCCAGCACGTCCTTCATGAACACGGTGTTGAAGTTGGAGACGGCGGCGTCGCCGACGTACAGGAAGCCCATGGCCAGGCAGAGCGGGATGATCGGCCGCCAGGGGAAGCCGCCGGAGGTGTCGTTCGCCGCGACGCCGTCCACCTTCTCCTCCTCGAACGTGCACAGGTCCCGCCCGGCGTAGAGCGAGCCCGCCACGGCCAGGACCATCGGCAGCGTCATGATGACCGCCAGCGGGAGGTCGGCCGCCGCCGACGCCCACAGCGCCCCGGCCATGCTGAGCACGCTCCACACGCAGTGGAACCCGTTCAGCACCTGGACGCCGTACCTGCGCTCGACCGCCACGCCCTGCATGTTCATGCCCGCGTCCACCGCGCCCACCGCCACGCCGAACAGCAGCAGCACGGGCACCAGCAGCAGCACGTTCGGGGCGAGCCCGGCCAGCACGACGGCGAGCGCGACGACCGGCTGCGCGATGCGCAGCAGCGGCTTGCTGCCCTTCCTGGCGGCGAACGACCCCGCGGCCACGCTGCCGACCCCCGCGAACACGGGGACGATCAGCAGCAGGAGCGTCAGCGTGCCCTCGTCGAGCCCGTGTTTGGCCTGGAGGTTCGCGACCTGGATGAGGAGCGAGGCAAAGGACAGGCCCTGTACGGCGTAGACGACGTACGTGGCGGCGCGGGCCTGGCGATCACGCGGGGACGGCACGGCGGCCTCCTGATCGGGGGGAAATCAAACGTGAGGCGGGGTCAGGTTAGCGGCTGCCGGAGGCGCTCCGCCAGCATGACATCCGGCGCGGACCCCGGGATAGGGTTCCGGAGGTGAAGCGGGGTTATGCGTCCGGCGAGGCGCGCAAGGAGCGCATCCTGGCCGCGGCGCTCATGGAGTTCGCCGAGAACGGCTACCGGGGCGCGTCGCTGGCCCGCATCGCCGAGCGCGTCGAGCTGTCCCAGGCCGGCCTGCTGCACCATTTCAAGAGCAAGGAGCTGCTGCTCGTCGCGGTGCTGGACTACCGGGACGAGCTCGACACGCGCAAGTTCGACCTCGGCTCGGCCGGCGGGATCGACGCGTTGCGCGCCCTGGCCGACGTGGTCGAGCACAACTCCAGGGTGCCCGGCCTGGTGCAGCTCTTCTCCGTGATCAGCGGTGAGGCCGTGACGCCCGACCACCCCGGGCACGCGTGGGCCAGGCGGCGCTACCGCCGGCTGCGCGCGGACGTGGCCGCGGCGCTGCGCACGGGGGCCGAGCGCGGCGAGCTCCGGTCAGGGCTGGACGCCGAGGCGCACGCCGACCGGCTGATCGCGATGATGGACGGCCTGCAGACGCAGTGGCTGATCGACCCGGACCGGGTGGACATGGCCGCGATCTTCAGAGGCTACGTGGACGACCTCATCACCGTGCTGCGGCCTGTGTAGTCGCCGCCGGTGCCGGTTCCTGCGCCGGTCGAGCGGCCGGCCGGGCCGCCGCCCACAGGCCGAGCGCCAGCAGCGCGGCCACCTCGGTGACGGCCAGCCCGCGCTCCACCAGCCCGAGCGGCATGACCCGGTACCACGGCAGCCCGTTGCCCGCCCCGATGAGCATCGCCGTGCCGATGCCCATCACCCACAGCACGGAGCAGATCCCGAAGCCGAAGGCCACCACCGTGGCCCTGGACCGCTCGCGGTGCTGCCACGGCCTGGCGATGATCACCGCGGCCAGCGGCAGGCTGAGGAAGGCGACGAAACTGCCCACCCGGTGGATGCTCCCGCTCATGCTCGGCCCGACCGACCAGTCGTGCTTCTCGAACCAGGCCGTCATGAACAGCCCGACGCTCCACGCCATGAGGGTGACGGTGCCGACGATCCCGGCCAGCTTCCTGCGCGCCAGCGACACCGCGATGGCCGCCGACCCGGTCGCCAGCAGCCCGACCCCGAGCCCGAAGATCCAGCCATCCGGGCCGAGGCCGTGCTCGCTGATGGTCCGCCTGAGCGGGTTCATCTCGTCGAGGCCGGTCAGCTCCAGGCCCACGATCACCGCTATGCCGGCGCCTGCCACGCCGAGACCCCATCGCGCCGGTTGATGCACGCACACCCCTTATGTCGGGATCTTTGCCAGGATCCTTTGCTGGATCAACGGCCAGAAGTGCGCACAGATTCCGGTGAACACTGACTTTTCACGCCAGCGTCCTCAGGCCTTCAACCGCCCTCCACCGTCCACCGTGAGCACCGTGCCGGTCACGAACGCGTTGCGCACCACGTACTCGATCGTGGCGGCCACGTCCTCGGGGGTGCCGACCCGGCCGGTCGGCAGGCTCGCGGCGGTGCCCTCCAGGAACGCCGTCCGCGCCTCGTCCCCGATCTCCGACCACCAGTCGGTGTCGATCACGCCGGGGGAGATCGCGTTCACCCTGACGGGCGCCAGCTCGACGGCCAGGCCGGGCACGGTGGCCTCGATCGCGCCGTTCACCGCCGCCAGCGTGGCGACGCCGGGGTAGGCCGCGCCCGCGGAGGCGGCCGTCAGGAAGGTGATCGAGCCCTCCTTGCTCAGCACGGGCAATGCCGCCTGCGCGGTCAGCAAGTGGGGGACCAGCTTGTTCCGCACGGCGGCGAGCAGCCCGTCGCCGGTCAGCGCGCTCAGCGGGCCCGCGCCGCCGCGGCCCGTCACGGTGATGATCAGGTGGTCGACACTGCCGAGCCGCTCGAACAGCGCCCGCATCGCCTCGGTGTCGCGCGCGTCGGCGACCTCACCCTTGACCTGGCCGCCGAGCTCCTTCAACGCCGACTGCAGGCGCTCATCAGAGCGGCCGGTGATGAACACCTCGTCGCCGCCCGCGGCCAGCCGGGCGGCGGCCGCGAGCCCGACGCCGGACGTGCCGCCTGCGATCACAACGCGCATGGTCCTGTTCTCCTCAATACGAGACATCATGCCTCGAATATAAACGAGGCACGGTGTCTTGTAAAGTGGGCGCCATGGTAGGCAGACCACGCAGCGAGGTGGCCAGGAAGGCGATCCTCCGGGCGGCGCTCGACCTGTGCGCCCGGGACGGATACCAGAACGTCACCATGAAGGGCATCGCCGAGGCGGCCGGCAGCGGCAGGCAGACCGTCTACCGCTGGTGGCAGACCAAGGCGCAGGTGCTGCTGGAGAGCCTGACGGAGATCCTCGCCGAGGACATGCCGCCGCCGCTCGACAGCGGTGACGCGCGGGCCGATCTGGTCGCGTTCCTGGAGCAGACGTTCGCGCTGGCCAGGGGGGTGGCGGGGCAGGTCGTCGTGGGCCTGATGGCCGACGCCCAGTCCGATCCCGCGCTGGCCGCCGACCTGCGCGCGAGGATCATCGGGCCGCGCCGGGCCGTCCTGCGCTCCGTGCTGGCGCGCGGCGCCGTGCCCGGTGACGTGGACCTGGAGCTCGCGGTCGATCTCGTGTACGGGGTGATGTGGTACCGGCTGCTCAACCGCCACGCCGAAGTGAACGAAGACCTGGCCGAGGAGATCTCCGGCCTGCTGGCGCGAATCCACTGATCCACCCCGATCCGGTTCGTTTCCGGACGAGCGAATGTGGCGAGCGCCAGATATCGTCAGAAGTGTGAACGAACGCGCTGGATCGTGGTTGCCGAAGCTGCAGGAAGTCGGGGAGCGGCTGGCCGAGGAATGGGTGACGGCCCGCCGGCCCCCGTCCACCGGCGACGTGCCGCAGCCGCACGAGCTGCGCGCGTCCGACGCCGACCGCGAGCGCATCGCACAGGTGCTGCAGGACGCCCACGCCGACGGCCGGCTCACCCTCGACGAGCTGGAGGAGCGCCTCGGCACCCTCTACGCCGCGCGCACCCTCGGCGAGCTCGCCGGGCTCACCGTCGACCTGCTGCCCGCCGACCAGCAGCCGCTCAACCTGGACGGCAGGCCCGTCTCCGCCATCTTCAAGAAGGAGCAGCGCGGCGGGCGCTGGGTCGTGCCGGCCGAGCTCGACGTGACGGCCATGTTCGGCACCACCAAGCTGGACTTCCGGGACGCGATCCTGCAGAACCGGCAGATGATCATCAACGCCACGCTGGTCTTCGGCGGCCTGGAGATCCACGTCCCCGAGGGGCTGGAGGTGGTCAGGGTCGTCAAGGGCGAGACGGTCCGCCTGACCAAGCAGCCGACCGAGCCGGGCGCGCCCGTGGTCGAGGTGCGCACCACGAACTTCGCCGGCGAGGTCAAGGTCAAGGAGCCGCCCCGCCGCAAGCGCCGCCGCTGAGCCGAAAGCGCGGGCTCAGGCCGCGGCGATCGGGGCTTCCGGGCCGGCGGTCGGGCTTCCGGGCTCAGCCCGCGGCGGTCGGGCCTCCGGGCTCAGCCCGCGGTGTCGAAGTTGATCGCGCTGTAGGCCCGCAGCTTCCAGAGCTGGTGCTCGCTCTCGATCTTGCGGATCGTTCCCGAGCGGCCGCGCATGACCAGCGACTCGGTCACCGCCGAGCCGGCCCTGAACCGTACGCCCTGCATGAGCTCGCCGTGCGTGATCCCGGTCGCGGCGAAGAACACGTCGTCGGACTTGACGAGGTCGTTGGTGGTGAGCACCTGGCCCAGGTCGTGTCCGGCATCGATGGCCCGGCCCCGCTCGGCGTCGTCACGCGGCCAGAGCTTGCCCTGGATCACCCCGCCCAGGCACTTGAGCGCGCACGCCGCCACGATGCCCTCGGGGGTGCCGCCGATGCCCAGCATGAGGTCGATGCCGGTGCCCGAGCGGGCCGCCATGATCGCCCCGGCCACGTCGCCGTCGGTGATGAACTTGATCCGCGCGCCCGTCTCCCTGATCTCCTTGACCAGCCGATCGTGCCTGGGGCGGTCGAGCACGACCACGGTGACGTCGGACGCCGAGCAGTGCTTGGCCTTGGCGACGGCGTTGATGTTCGCGGCCACGGGGGCCTCGATGTCCACCACGTCGGCCGCTTCCGGGCCCGTGACCAGCTTCTCCATGTAGAACACCGCCGACGGGTCGTACATCGAGCCGCGTTCGCTCACCGCGATCACCGAGACCGCGTCCGGCATCCCGAGCGCGGTCAGCCGCGTGCCGTCGATGGGGTCCACCGCCACGTCGCAGTCGGGGCCGCTGCCGTCACCCACCCGCTCGCCGTTGAACAGCATCGGGGCGTGGTCCTTCTCGCCCTCGCCGATGACCACCACGCCGTTCATCGAGACCGTGTTGATCAGCTGGCGCATGGCGTTGACCGCCGCGCCGTCGGCGCCGTTCTTGTCGCCTCGGCCGACCCACCGGGCCGCCGCCATCGCGGCCGCCTCCGTGACGCGGACGAGCTCCATCGCCAGGTTGCGATCCGGGGCGTGCTCGCCGGTGGCGAGCTCGGCCGGTACGGACGTCTGATCGGACATGATGAGTGGCCTCCTCGTGGGAATCTACGTTGATGGTAGTTGCCCCCTTCTTCCCGGTCCGAGGCGGATAATCTGCCCGGCCCGGAGCGGCCGTCCCGGCGGAGGCCGGTCAGCGGCGTCGTCTGTTAGCTTCTACGTGGCCGCCCTGCACAAGGGAGAACGGATTTTTTGCGCCATACCTCGTGCGCGCCAGAGATCTTGCCTCCACCATGGAGGATGGCGCCCTGCCATGGAGGAGACCCATATGAGCGATGTGGAACCCGTGGTGGTCCAGCCGCGCACGTCCGAGCGCGGTGCGGCCACCCGGAGCTCGCTGCTCGCCGCCGCCAGAGAGATCTTCGTCTCCAAGGGCTTCGCGGAGGCGGGCGTGACCGACGTGGTGGCCAGGGCCGACGCCAGCGTGGGCAGCCTCTATCACCACTTCTCCGGCAAGGCCGACCTCTATCTCACGCTGTGGGAGGAGTTCCAGGCCAAGCAGACGCAGCGGACCAAACACGCGGCCCGCGCGGCCCGCGCGGCGGGCGAGAGCGACCCGATGCGGGTGTTCGTCAGCGCCGCCCGCGCCTATCTCGACGGCTGCCTTGAGGATCGCGAGCTGGCCGCGCTGTTCCTGCGCGGCGACGGGCCGCCCGGCTTCGACGTGGTCATGAGCGACCGGCTGCGCAAGTGGGCGCAGCGCAACGCCGCGCTGTTCGAGGACGAGGCGGCGCTCGTGGTCGTGATCACCGGGGCGCTGGCCGCGGCCGTGTCCGAGGTGGTCCGTACGGGCGACCGCGCCCTGGCCGAGGAAGTCCTGGCCATCATCGGGCAGATCCGCCCGGCCACTTCGGCGACCGCGTCCTCCAGCGGGTAACCTCGCCAAGTGTGCGACGGTTCACCCAAGGTTTCTACGGCTACGCGGTAGCCCTGTTCGTCTGCCTGGCAGGAGCGGGGCTGTTCCTGCTGGTCACCCCGCAGAGCCGGGAGGAGCACATCCCGCGGCTCGAATACTCGATCACCGTCGCCAACTTCGGCCACACGGTGCCGTACGGCGTGTGGGCGCCGAGGCAGGACCCGGCCGGCTGGGTCCCCAACAGCAACAGGATCGCCAAGGGCCAGAACGGCGCGCAGGTGCTCTACCTCGGTTACGCCACGGCCAAGCGGGAGCACGCGATGTTCGTGCAGAGCGACGAGAAGCCGGCCGCCGGGTTCGCCAGCCGCATGGCCAACATCGAGCAGTCCGTCGGCACGCAGCAGGTCGGCGGGGTGACGTGGGAGCAGCGCTTCCGCAAGGACAAGAAGCAGCGCTCGCTGGTCCGGGTCCTGCCGGAGGTGACGCTGGTCATCACCGGCACCGCCGACTGGCCCGAGCTGGCCGAGCTGGCCGCGCTTCTGCAGCAGCGCCCCCAGGGCTGATCTAGGGTGGAGCCCGTGGCAGACGAGAAGGCGCCCTCTTACGAGCAGGCCCGCGAGGAGTTGACCGAGGTGGTCCGCCGCCTGGAGACGGGCGGGCTCACCCTGGAGCAGTCCATCGAGCTCTGGGAGCGCGGCGAGAAGCTCGCGGCCGTGTGCGAGGAGTGGCTCCAGGGGGCCAGGGTCAAGCTGGCCGCCGCCATGGCCCGCCGGTCCGAGCCCACCTCCGGCCACGCCGACGACGCCCCCTTCTGAGCCGCCAGGGCTCCGAAGGGACGCCCTGGCTGCCGAGTGGTCGCCCGCCGTCAGGCCGCGGTGCGCTGGAGGGCGATCACCGGGATGCGGCGGCTGGTCTTGGCCTCGTACTCCGCGAACTGCGCGGCCTGCGCCACCATCCGGGCATAGAGCCGGTCGCGCTCCTCGCCCTCGACGAAGACGGCCTGCACCTCGAACTTCTCACTCCCGACCTCCGCCGTCGCCGCCGGCGTGGCGCGCAGGTTGTGGTACCACGCGGGATTGGTGTCCGCCCCGCCGTTGGAGGCGATGATCACGTAGCGGTCGCCGTCCGCGACGTACATCACGGGCGAGGTGATCTGCCTGCCGCTCTTGGCTCCCGTGGTGGTCAGCAGCACCAGCGGCGAGCCCTCGAACATGCCTCCGACGCGGCCCTCGTTGGCGCGGAACTCGTCGATGACCTGCTGGTTGAAATCGGTCATGGGTGTCGTCAGCTCCTCAGTAATCGGAGAATTCTCCGGTTCGGAGACTAACCGGAGAATTCTCCGGATTCAACCTGTAGGCTCCACCCGTGTGCGAACGCCGATTGCTGCCTCTCGTCGGGCAGCCCCCGCCTGAGCGGGCCGACGCGGCACGCAACCGGCAGAAGATCGTCGAGGTCGCGGCCAGGATGGTCGCCGAGCACGGCGCGGAGGACCTCTCGCTCGATGAGGTCGCCCGCGTGGCCGGGGTCGGCGTGGGCACCGTCTACCGGCGCTTCGGCGACCGGGCCGGGCTGATCTACGCGCTGATCGACGAGCGGGAGCGGCGCTTTCAGCAGGCGTTCTTCGCCGGCCCGCCACCGCTCGGGCCCGGCGCCCCCGCTGCCGAGCGGATCAGCGCGTTCCTGGACGCGCTGGTGGATCGCATCGTGGCGCAGCAGTCCCTGTTCGTGCTGCTGGCGAAGGGGGCCAAGCTCAGCGGCGGGCCGTACCGGGTGCACCACGTGCATCTGGCGACGCTGCTCGCGCAGGCCCGCGGGCACTCGCGCGACGCGGCCTTCCTCGCCGACGCCCTGCTCGCGCCGGTCGACGCCTGCCTGATCGCCCACCAGCGGGAGGAGCGCGGCATGACGGTGGAGGAGATCAAGTCGGGCCTGACCGCCCTTGCCGCGGCCGTCATCCAGGCCCCTGGCCGGTGACCGGTACGCGGGCCTGAGCCCGGGTCAGGTCATGAGGCAGAGCAGGTTCCCCTCCGAGTCCCTGAACGCGGCCATGCGGATCTCCTTGCCCGGCGTCCCGAACGTGCCGTCGTCGGTGAAGATCAGGTGCGGCTCCTCGACGATCTCCACCTCATGGGCGCGCAGCCGCGCCACGTCGGCCTCGATGTCGTCGGAGTAGAGGTACAGGACGGCGGAGGGCGCGCCCTGCTCGATCAGCAGGCGTACGCCGTCGAGGTCGAAGAAGGCGAGCCCGGGCGGCCGGTAGGTGGCGATGTGGCGCACGCCGAGCACGTCCCGGTAGAAGGCGGTGGCCCGGTCGAGATCGTCGGCGTGCTGAGCGACCTGCGTGAGTCCTCTCATGCGCCGAACGTAGCGCACGGGGTACAGCCGCGGCGGGCCGCTGAGCACGGCCCCGCCGGAGATCTGCGATCCGTCACGCCTCTCCGGATTCGCCGGATTCCTCGGCTCGTACGGTCAGGCGGTCGTCGGACAGCCGGATCGTCAGCACGGTGCCGGGGGAGACGTCCTTGGCCAGGCGTACGACGTCGCCCGACGGGTGCTGCACGATGGCGTAGCCGCGCTCCAGCGTGGCCGCGGGGGACAGCGCGACGAGCCGGGCCCGCAGATGGCCGAGGTCGTCGGAGGCCCGGTCGAGCGAGCTGGACAGCGAGCGCCTGGACCGGTCGCGCAGCGCCTCGACCTGCTCGGCCCGGCGTTCGAGCTCGCGCACGGGGTCGGCCAGCGACGGCCGCGAGCGCACCGAGGTCAGCCAGGACATCTCCCGGTCGAGCCAGCCGCTCACCACCCTGCGCCCCCGGTCGCGCAGCTGGCGCACCAGCGTGAGCTGCTCGCCGACGTCGGGGACGACCTTCTTGGCCGCGTCGGTGGGGGTGGACGCGCGTACGTCCGCCACCAGGTCGAGCAGCGGGCTGTCCTGCTCGTGGCCGATCGCGCTCACCACCGGGGTGCGGCAGGCCGCCACCGAGCGGACGAGCGTCTCGTCGGAGAAGGGCAGCAGGTCCTCCAGCGAGCCGCCGCCGCGGGCGATGACGATCACGTCGATGTCGGAGTCGGCGTCGAGCTTGCGCAGCGCCTCGGTCACCTCGCCCACCGCGTACGGGCCCTGGACGGCGACCTCCTCGACCTTGAACCGGACGGCGGGCCAGCGCCTGCGGGAGTTCTCCAGCACGTCGCGCTCGGCTGCGGAGTCACGGCCGCAGATGAGCCCGACCGTGCCGGGCAGGAACGGCAGCCGCCGCTTCCTGTCGGCGTTGAACAGCCCTTCGGCGGCCAGCAGTTTCCTGAGCCGTTCGAGCCTGGCCAGCAGCTCGCCCACACCGACGGGACGGATCTCCAGCGCGGTGAAGGCGAACGAGCCCCTGTTGACCCAGAAGTCCGGCTTGACGTGCACCACGACCCTGGCGCCGTCGGCCGGTCGCGGCTCGGCCGCCTCATAGACGCCGCGCGGGGCGGTGACCCTGGCCGACACGTTGGCGACCGGGTCACGCAGGGTCAGGAACACCGTGCCGCCACGGGCGCTCAGGTCGGTGATCTGGCCCTCGACCCAGACCGTGCCGAGTCTGCCGATCCAGCCGCCCACCATTTGCAGGACCGTGCGGATCGGCAGGGGGGACTCGGGCGTGGTCTTCGAGGTCATGCGGGAAGACTACGCGGGAAAGCGCACTCTGCCGTGGCGAGGGCCGACCCTCGCGGGCCTACGCGTCGGCCTGGAGCTTGGCGAGGCGGTTCTCGAACATCTTGATGACCTCGGGCCGCGCCGCCGTCGCCCGCTCGAAAGCGAGGAAGTCGCCGATCTGCTCGGCGCTCTTGCCGCGCATCCTGGCACGCAGGGAGGCGACGGTCAGCTCGGAGTAGCCGGGCAGCGGCTCGGCCAGGTTCACCGGGACGCTCGCCACCGGCTCGGGCGCGGCGGTCGCCTCGGGGGCGCTCACCGGCTCGGGCGCGACGCTGGGCGCCTCCTCGGCCACGGGCTCGACGACGGGCTCAGCGGCCTTGACCGCGGGCTCGGCGGGCTTGGCCCCCACGACGGGCTCGGCGGGCTTGGCCTCAGCGGCCTTGGCCTCAGCGGCCTTGGCCTCAGCGGCCTTGGCCTCAGCGGGCTTGGCCTCCACGACGGGCTCTGCGGGCTTGGCCTCCGCAGTCTTGGCCTCTTCGGCCTTGGTCTCGGTCTTGCCCGCCGGGGTGAAGATGACCGGGTCGGGCTTGGCCTTGGCGGAGCCGTTGGGCTCGGCGGCGCTGGGCCGCGGGGCGAAGATGACCGGCTCCTTGCGAGCGGGCTTGTCCTCATCCGCCGCCACCGGCGCGGCCACCTGCTCGGCGGCGGATGGGCGGGAGTCGTACTGCTCCTCCTCGCGCTCCTCCTTGCTGCCGATGCCCTTGATCGAGTTCTTCATCCGGTCGACGAGCAACAGCGCCTGTCCTGCGGCGCTGAGCGTGGTCTGCACGACGAGCAGCGGAAGGTCCTTGGCCTTCTCCTTCAACTCATCCTTGTTGGTGACGGTCTTTGCGATGTTGCGTATCACGTCGCTGAGGGACATGACGTCTCCCTGGGAGGTCAGTATTGGACGGTCAGTCTGGCAAACCGCGGGCAACCACGCACGCGCGGGCCTGATGGCCGCTCCACGTAGCATAAGAAGTATGGAGCCCCAGACCCCCTCTTACCGCCGAGTCCTCGTAGCCAAGCCACGGGGCTACTGTGCCGGAGTCGATCGAGCCGTGGTTGCGGTCGAGAAGGCTCTGGAGCAGTACGGAGCGCCGATCTACGTACGCAAGCAGATCGTCCACAACACCCACGTCGTCAAGACACTCGAGGCCAGGGGCGCTATTTTCGTCGAGGAGACCGAGGAGGTCCCCGAGGGTGAGATCGTGGTCTTCTCCGCTCACGGCGTTTCGCCCGCCGTGCACGACGAGGCCAAGCAGCGCGGATTGCGCACCATCGACGCTACCTGTCCGCTGGTCACCAAAGTGCACAATGAGGCGAAGAGGTTCGCCGGGCAGGACTACGACATCCTGCTGATCGGGCACGAAGGCCACGAGGAGGTCGAAGGCACCTCCGGGGAGGCCCCCGACCACATCCAGCTCGTCGACGGGCTCGACTCGGTCGACCGGGTGCAGGTCAAGGACCCGAGCAAGCTGGTGTGGCTGTCGCAGACCACGCTGTCGGTCGACGAGACCACCGAGACGGTCGCCCGGCTCAAGGAGCGTTTCCCCACGCTGATCGACCCGCCGAGCGACGACATCTGCTACGCCACGCAAAACCGCCAGGTCGCCGTCAAGGAGATCGCCGCCGAGTCGCAGCTCGTCATCGTCGTCGGCTCGGAAAACTCCTCCAACTCCAAGCGGCTGGTCGAGGTGGCCAAGGACTACGGCGCCGACGCCTCCTACCTGGTCGACAACGCCGGTTTCATCCGTGACGAGTGGCTCGAAGGCGTCACCACGGTCGGCGTGACCAGCGGCGCCTCGGTGCCCGAAGAGCTGGTCGAGGAGGTGCTGGCGCGGCTGGCCCAGCACGGGTTCGGCGATGTGACGGAGGTCCAGCCGGTGGAGGAGAGCATGCGTTTCGCCCTGCCCCACGAGCTGCGCAAGGACCTGCGCGCCTCCTGATCCGAGCCGGGGGTCCGCGGGTCAGTCCTCGCCGCGCGGAGTCCCGTACACCTTGGGCTCGAAATATCCCTCAGGCTCCGGCACGAACGGCTGGCGCGGGCGCGGCACCTCCGCGCCCGCCTTCAGCTCCTCGCGCAGCTCGCGTACGTTGTCGCGCAGCCCGCGCCGCCACGCCACGCCCAGCACGAGGGCCGAGCCGGCGAACAGCCACGGCGCGCCCGTCGTCAGCGACGTGTAGAGCCCCAGCGCCAGCGACTGCACGATCGACACCGAGCCGAAGGCCCGGCCGAGCTCCACGAAGAGCGTGGCGCAGAAGAACACCAGCGGCGGCGTCACCACCAGCGACAGCAGCTCGCGCCGGTTGACCAGCAGCACGCCGAGCAGGCTGGAGGTCACGAACGCCGCTCCCACCAGGTGCGGGATGTCGAGCAGGGACGTCAGCACGTAGCCCGCCAAGGTGGCGACCAGGGAGAGCGCGATGGCGCCGCGAGCGGTCAGCCTGACAGCTGAACGCCTGCCTTTCTCACTCACCGGTGCACCCCCCATTTACTGCGACCCGTTGGCCAACTTACCGTTCGAGTGCGAAATCAGAGACGCCGTTGAGGAAGAAGGGGTTTCCAGCAGTTCGGGGGAGGCCAGCGGCCTGGGCAGCCCTTCGAGCATCTGCGGGGAGTCCAGGTCGCCGTCGACGACGCCCAGATCGTGCAGCTTGCGCGCGGTGACCAGCACCCGGCTCTCCAGCGAGCCGACCGACTTGTTGTACGCCTCCACGGTCCGCGTCAGCGCCCGGCCCAGCGACTCGACGTTCCTGCCCAGCGACGACAGCCGCTCGTACAGCTCCTTGCCCAGCTCGAACACCGCCCGCGCGTTCTCGCTCAGCGCGGCCTGCTGCCAGGCGTAGTGCGCGGTGCGCAGCATCGTGATCAGCGTGGTGGGCGTGGCGATGTGCACCCGCTTGGTCATGGCGTACTCGAGCATCCCGGGGTCGCGTTCGAGCGCCGGAGCCAGGAAGGCCTCGCCGGGGATGAACAGCACCACGAACTCCGGCGACGGGTTGAACCCCTGCCAGTACGCCTTGGCCGCCAGCCGGTCGATGTGCTCGCGCACGTGCCTGGCGTGCGCGTCGAGCCGGACCGTGGCCAGCGACTCGTCGGACGTCTCAGCGGCCTCCAGATAGGCCGCCAGCGACACCTTGGAGTCGACCACGATGTTCTTCCCGCCGGCCAGCCGGACGACCATGTCGGGGCGCAGGGCGCCTTCCGTGACCTGTTCGTCGAAGTCGCAGTAGCGCTGCATCCCGGCGATCTCGGCCACCCTGCGCAGCTGCAGCTCGCCCCACCGGCCGCGGGCCTCGGGCCGTTGCAGGGCCCTCACCAGGGTCGTGGTCTGGGCGCGGAGCTGCTCGTGGCTCTGCCGGACGAACTCCATCTGCTTGGCCAGCTCCGCCCGCGCCGCCCGCTGGCCCGACTCGGTGTCGCGCAGCTGCGCCTCGACCCGTCCCAGGGCGTCTTTCAGCGGCTCGACCAGGTGCTCGACGGCCTGCTTGCGTTGTTCGAGATCGCCGGTGGCCTCCGCACGGCTGGCCGACAGCCTGGTCTCGGCCAGTTCGAGGAAGCGGATGTTGTTGACGTCGAGGGCGCGCGTGGAAAGGGCCTGGAAGCGCTCGGCGAGCTGCTCCTCGACGTAGACCAGCTTCTCCGCGGCCGACTTGGCCCGCGCGTCGGACTCGGCCACCCGCACCGCCGCCCGCGTCCTGGCCACCAGGAACCCGATGAGCAGCCCGATGGCGAGACCGATGAGAAGCGAGACGACATCCACTCCAGCGATGATTGCAGGACATCGAGCGCGTATCTTCCCGACACGCTTGGGCGTTCCGCTTGTGCGCCATATCCTTCGTCACCCAGAGTACTGGGATGAACACGCTGCCGAAGCTGGCCGCCGCCGGCGCCGTCGTGGCCGTCGCACTGACGGCCCTGGCCGGGGCCGTGATCGCGGGTAGCGGCGGCGGGGACGGCCGTGCCGTGCCCACGCTGCGGTGGTCGCCGGGCGCGTGCGTCAGGGGCGACTACGCGCTGACCCCGTGCAACGGGGGCGAATCCGAGGTCGTGGCGCTGGCCTCCGACCCGCCGGGTCCCGGCGGCTGCCCGGACGACACGGACGACGTGCTGCGCATCGGGCCCGGCCGCACGGCGTGCGTACGCAACTTCCTCGATCCGCACCCCGGCGCGCCGGGCGGCGGCGGTGGCCTGCTCAGGCCCGGTGACTGCGTCGCGCTGGACGGCCGCGAGCAGCCGTGCGCCCGCGCCGGCTGGTACGGCAGGGCCACGGCGCTCGCGCCCGACGCGGCCTCGTGCCCCGCGGGCACGCTGGACACGTTGCGCCAGAGCGCCTCCTGGGTGATCTGCCTCGGCGCGGGCGGCCAGGTGCTGGAGAGGGGCGCGTGCGTGGCCGAGCCCGGCGCGGACGTGCTCACGCGCTCCGCCGTCACCCGGGTGGCCTGCGACTCTCCGCAGGCGTGGGGCCGGGTCGTGTCGTTCGAGAGCGTCGCCGACCGGTGCCCGCCGAGCTCGGAGCGTTACCTGCGCGCCGCGGGCGCCTACCGTCCCGTGACCTGTCTGGACGTGCTGAGCAAGTAAACTCAGGCTCCGTGAGTCTCTCCATCGGCATCGTCGGCCTGCCCAACGTCGGTAAGTCCACGCTCTTCAACGCGCTGACCAAGACGGGCAACGCGCTCGCCGCGAACTACCCGTTCGCCACCATCGAGCCCAACGTGGGCATCGTGGGCGTGCCCGACGACCGCCTGCCCAAGCTGGCCGAGATCTTCAGCTCGGCCCGGATCCTGCCCGCCAAGGTCGAGTTCGTCGACATCGCGGGCCTGGTCAAGGGGGCGTCCGAGGGGCAGGGCCGGGGTAACCAGTTCCTCGCCAACATCCGCGACACCGACGCGATCTGCCAGGTCATCCGCGTCTTCAACGACCCCGACGTCACGCACGTGGACGGCGAGATCTCGCCCAAGCGCGACATCGAGACCATCAACACCGAGTTGATCATGGCCGACCTGCAGACGGTCGAGAAGGCCGTGCCGCGCCTGCAGAAGGAGGCGCGCAACAACAAGGACAAGAAGGCCGCGCTGGAGGCCGCGGAGGCCGCTCTGGCCGTCCTGGAGACCGGCAAGACCATCTTCGAGAGCGGTCTCGACCGCGAGGAGCTGCGCGAGCTGCACCTGCTGACGGCCAAGCCGTTCCTGTACGTGTTCAACCTCGACGCCGACGAGCTGACCGACTCGGCGCTCAGGGAGCAGCTCTCCGCGCTGGTGGCCCCGGCCGAGGCCGTCTTCCTCGACGCCAAGATCGAGTCCGAGCTGGTCGAGCTGGACGAGGAGGAGGCGCTGGAGCTGCTGCAGTCGGTCGGCCAGGAGGAGTCGGGGCTGCGCCAGCTCGCCAGGGTCGGCTTCGAGACACTCGGCCTGCAGACCTACCTGACGGCCGGGCCGAAGGAGACCAGGGCCTGGACGATCCGCAAGGGCGCCACCGCGCCCGAGGCGGCCGGCGTGATCCACACCGACTTCCAGCGCGGGTTCATCAAGGCCGAGGTGGTCTCCTTCGACGAGCTGATCGAGGCCGGCTCCATCGCCAGCGCGCGCTCGGCGGGCAAGGCCCGCATCGAGGGCAAGGACTATGTCATGCGTGACGGCGACGTGGTGGAGTTCCGCTTCAACGTCTGAGTGCGGTGGCCTGAGCGCACAGTCCTAGCGTGGTGGCCTGAGCGTGGTTGGCTGAGCGCGCAGTCTGAGCGCGGCGGTCTGAGCGCGCGGTCTGGACGCGCGCCTGGACGCACCCCTGACGCGCGTCTGGGTGCGTGTTTGGCCGTGGCCGGCGGTACGCGCGACTGAACGCGGTCTTTGTGACGGGTGCGGCCGGATGCGACCGCCGGGGCGCGTTTTCGGCCCCGGTCGCAGGTCACGCCGATCGCTGCCATCGGCGGCCATGGTCTACCTCGGCATCAACCTGGCGGCCGGACTCCCGTCCCCGCCTGCCCGGGGCCGGCTCGCGGCCTCCGTATCGCCGGGGCTTCGTGCAGGGCCGGGGTGCTTTGCCGGATCTGGCCATTGCGCGACGGGTCCTGCGGCGGGTGCCGGGAGCGGCCGGAAAGCTGTACCCCTCGATTGGCGGGATTTTAGCGACGACAAACGGCGTACGCCGTGGCGTCGCTCAGCGTAGTTGAACGTCTCCAATTTCTTCCCGTCGCGAACTCGTCGGCAATCCGGGCAAGTCGCGACTTTTGCCTTCATTGGATGACTCGCCCAAGAGCACCCACCTAGCGTGAGAGCTGATTCCAGTGTCGTGCCGGATGTCTTTCCGATGCCGACGCGGCGTTCCGCCTTCGGGGATCGCCCCCGAGCTCACAGAGACAAGAAGTGATCAGTCATGATCAAGATCAGGCACTCTCTCGCGGCCGGTGCGCTGGTAGCTTCGGCCCTCGCAGCTCCTGCGGTGACATCGATCCAGCCGGCCAGCGCCGAGCCCGCTCTCCAGGGAGCCACCACAGAGACGGTCACGTACCCACTGCATCCGTGCAGGTTCCACAAGAACCCCGCTAGGTGCCGCGCCCGCGGCCACGGCGGCGGGGGTGGCGGCCGCCTCGGTCTGGTTCATCACCTTGTTTTCCATGGTCCATTTCCTCTCGTTCGTCCCCCTTTTGGTGCCGGATGCACCATCCGGAGCCGCCAGGCTTGTGCGATGCATGTGCTCGCAAAAGACATGCCATATTG
>NZ_VCKX01000701.1 GCF_005889725.1 Nonomuraea zeae | reverse complement strand
AGCACCACCAGCAGGGCCAGCGGCACGAACGCCATCCCGGAGTCCGTGGGGCTGAATCCGAGCACGCCCTGGAGGAAGAGCGCGGTGTAGAAGAACACCCCGTTCACGCCGAGCCCCCAGAACACCTGCGCGACCACCCCGCCGGTGAAGCTCCTGGCCGCGAACAGGCCCAGCGCCACCATCGGGTCCGGGGCCCGCCGCTCGACGGCCACGAAGGCGATCCCCCCGCCCAGGCACGTCACCAGGGCGGCCACGACGGGAGCGGACGTCCAGCCGTACTCGCCGCCGTGGATCAGCGCGAACGTCCCCGCGGCCAGGAACACCACGGAAGCCAGCACCCCGGGCACGTCCAGGCTCCGCCCGCTCCGCGCCCCGGCGGGCACGCCCGCCCAGGCGAGCGCGATGACCGCGGCGCCCACCGGCACGTTGATCAGGAACACCCAGCTCCAGTGCGCGTACTGGCTGAGGTAGCCGCCCACGACCGGGCCGAGGGCCAGCGCTCCCGCCCCGGACGCCATCCACACGGCCACCCCCATGGACCGCTGCCGCTCCTCCCGCCCGGCCAGCACGGCCAGCGTCGCGGGCAGGATCAGCGCGGCCCCCGCGCCCTGGGCCAGCCGGGCGGCGACGAGCAGCGGCACGGACGTGGCCAGCCCCGCACCGAGCGAGGCCCCGGTGAACGCCGCCAGCCCGGCCAGCAGCACCCGGCGCGGCCCGCAGACGTCGGCCAGCCGGCCGCCCGCGAGCATGAGCCCCGCGAAGGTCAGGATGTAGCCGGTGGCCACCCATTCCAGCGCGGCGAGCCGGGCGCCGAGATCGCGCTGGATGCTCGGGAGCGCGACGGTGACGACCGTGTTGTCCAGCGTGGTGATGAAACCGGCCAGGCCGACGACGAGAAACAGCGCCGCCGGTCTCGCGGCCCGCCGCTCGGCGGCGACCGCCGTGCTCACTCGTCCACCTCCACCCACGTCCACCCCTCGCCCCGCGCC
>NZ_VCKX01000700.1 GCF_005889725.1 Nonomuraea zeae | reverse complement strand
ATCCCCAGGCCCCGCCACCTCAGCAGCGGGACGGGCAGCCCCCAACGGCCCAGCGGCGGGACGGGCAGGCCCCAACGCCGCCGCACCGCCAGGGCACCCCGCCGCAGAAGCCGCCCTCTCATGGCCAGCAGCCGCATCCGCAGGGGCCGCCACCTCAGCGCCCCAACTCTCAGGGGCCGCAGCCTCGCCCGCGAGGCCCGCTGCCGCAGCAGCCGCCCTCTCAAGGCCAGCAGGGCCCTTCGCAGGCGTCCCCGCCTCCGGGGCCCAATTCGCAGGCCCCGCAGGCCCCCTCGCAGGCGTCTCCGCCTCAGCGGCCCAATCCGCAGGCACCTCAGCGGCCTGACCCAAAGGGCCCTCAGCGTCCCAGTCCTCAGGGGTCGCAGCCGCATCCGCGAGGTCCCCTGCCGCAGCAGCCGCCCTCACAAGGTCGCCCGGCCCCGCAGTCGCAGGGCCCGGCAAGTCGGCAACCGCAGGGCCCGGCGAGTCGGCAACCGCAGGGGCCGGCAGGACGACTGTCGCAGGGGCCGGCGGGTGGGCAGGCTCGGCCTCAGGGGCCGGCGCGGTCGCAGACGCCGCCGCCGTACCCTCTGAGCGCGCCCCCCTACGCGTCCCAGCAAGGGCAGCACGCGCCCGCACCGGCCCACGCCCCGTCCGGCCAGGCGCCGCCCGAGCAGGGCGGGCCCGTCGACAATGACGCCTTCTTCAAGCATGCGCCGATCGAGGAGCTGCCCGCCGAGGTCAAGGCCAGGCGCCGGCGCGCCGCCCTGGTGGCGGGCACGCTCGTGGTGGCGCTCGCCCTGGCCGGCGGTGTGCTGTACGCCGGCCCGACCATGTTCGGCTCGACCCCGCCGAAGGACGGCAACGCAGCCCGGGCGAGCACGTCGATCACGGCGACCGGCCCCCGGACCGACCCTCCGGCCAATCCGCAGACGGACACTCAGAACGGCTCCCCGACCGGCCCGCCCACCGGGTCCGCGACCGCGGCCCCGACGCCCACCGCCATCACGGGC
>NZ_VCKX01000699.1 GCF_005889725.1 Nonomuraea zeae | reverse complement strand
TTCAGATGTGTATAAGGGACAGGTTCTGCGGGGTGGTCGCGGGGGGCGTGGTGGTCTTCGTCGGCGTCGGGCTCTTGCTCGCCTTTGTCGGGGTCGCCGTGACGGTCTTGGTGATCGTCGTCTCCGGCTCCTCCTCGGGAGTCGGCGTGCCCAGCGTCGTGGTGACCGTCACCGTGGTCTCGGGCGAGGTGTCGCACGCCTCGCCGATGTCACAGGGCTCGACCGGATCGTAGGCCGAGACGGAAGCGCTCGCGCTCTGCACGATGAACGGGGTGGCCCCGGCGCCGGTCAGTCCGAGCGCCAGGACGATTGCGGACACGGCTGTCGCTCGCGTGCGTGCCACCGGTGCCCTCCGCGTAGTCCCGGAACCTTGGTCAAGGGAATACTAGTCGGGTAAAAGTAACAGTAAAGACGGAATTACAACACCTTTCTCCCTTTACGGCCCCGTTGTACCGTGCCAATGAGCCACAGGGCCCCCAGCAGCGTTCCGATCCCCCCTGCGGCCATCGGAAAACCGTTCGGACCGTCCAGCGGGCTGACCCATGCGGCAGGTTCGACTCGCTTCGCGGGCACGGCCATCTCCCACGGCAGGGGCGCCACCGCCCGCGCGGCCTCCTCACTGAGCGGCACCACCCCACCAGGCACCGCCTGCTGCCCCGAACCGGCCACACCCGGCTGCGCCACACCGCTCGTGCCCTGTGCTGCCAAACCGGGCGCACCCTGCGCTGCCAGGTCGCTCGCATCCGACAGCGGCAAGCCGGTCGCACCCGGCTGCACCGAACCGGCTGCGGCCTGCTGCCCCAAGCCGGCCGAGCCCGTGACACCTGGCTGCGGCACTCCAGGGAGCGGTTGTGCCGGCGTTCCGGCGACGTCCTGCGCGGACGGCACCAAGGTCTGCGGACGCGCCGCCACCTCCGGCAGGCGCAGGATCCCGCTGTCCACCACGGCCCCTGCATCAGCACCGGCACCGGCACCGGCCGGCTGCGGCTTCCTGGCC
>NZ_VCKX01000698.1 GCF_005889725.1 Nonomuraea zeae | reverse complement strand
CCACCTCCACCCTCGCCTCCGCCTCCGCCTCCGCCTCCGACCTATGACCCACCGGCGGACCATTGCCCATCAATCGGATGAGCGCCATGACCTTGAGTTATCCACAAGCCGCGCCTCGCGGCCGGACTTATCCACAGCACGCGCGGAACCGGCTCGGGATCTTGGTCCGGCATGGAAACCTTCCGGCCATGAGGCCATGTGTGAAGCCCGCCCTCCGGCGAATCCTCCGCGACGAGCAGACGTTGCAATACGGTGTGCATCCCCTCAGAGCCGTCAGGTTGAGCGGCCTGACTCAGGCCGTCCGGCAGTGGATCGAGGGCCTCGACGGCACCCGCGAACTCGACGCCGTCTTGGAGGACGCGCAGGCCGCGGGGCTCGACGAGATCCGGGCGCAGTTCCTGCTGGAACAGCTCGCCGCCCAAGGCGCTTTGCACGACGCCGCCACCAGCCACGCGCCCCTGCACGATCTGCCGCTGGCGGAGCGGGACCGGCTGAGACCCGACCTCGATGCCCTCGACCTGGCCTCGACCGCCACCGACGGCGGCATCGGGATGCTGCTGCGCCGCAGGGAAAAGCGGGTGCGGGTCTATGGAGCGGGGCGGGTGGGGGCACAGGTCATCGCCCTGCTCGCGGCCAGCGGGGTGGGCAACATCCGAGTGATCGACCCGGGCCTCGTCCGGCCTGGGGACATCACACCTGGAGGGCTGACGTGGGCGGAAGTGGGCCTGACCAGGGAGGTCGGCGCCGTGGCGGTGGTGAGGAGACTCACATCGGGCGGGCAAGGACTCGGAGAGGCCGGCGGCCGCGAACAGACCTCCGACACGACCGAAGCAGCCGCCACAGGCAGCGGGACACGTCCTGCCACTGGCCCAGGCAGCACGCGCCCCGGCACTCCGGCTCCCGGCCCACGATCCGGCACCGCGACACCCGTCCCACGGGCCGCCAACGCCACAGCGGGGAGGCGAAATCCGACGGCTACCGCCTCGTCCCCCGGTCCGCGCTCCACCACCTCCTCACCCAACCCCCGGACCACCGC
>NZ_VCKX01000697.1 GCF_005889725.1 Nonomuraea zeae | reverse complement strand
TCGCGGCTGTTTTCTCTTTTTTTTTTTTCAAGCAGAAGACGGCATACGAGTTGTCTTAGGGTCTCGTGGGCTCGGAGATGTGTATATGAGACAGGATCCCGCCTGCTTCCCCGATCCCGCCGGCTTCCCCGATCCGGCCTGCTCTCCCCATCCCGCCTGCTTGCCTGACCCCACCTGCTTCCCCGATCCCGCCCGGCCTCTGTCCCCCGGCCGGCGGGAGGCCGCGACCGGCTGCGGCGCGAGGTAGCGTTGCATCACCGGACGCCACCGGTTGGCCCGTAGCTCCCGGAGCGCGGCCACCGCGAGGCAGTACTTGCTCACGCTCACCGGCCGCACCCCCATCCCACGCAGCACCTTGTCGACCACGGCCTTCCCGTCCGCCGACTTCGACTCCAGCAGGACCAGATCACGCCGAGCGGGTGCGCTACGTCGCCCGTCGTGACACACCAGCCCCGTGTCGCAGGTGAGCCGCGCGGCCCCGGACCGGTCGATGAGCGTCACCCGCTTGTAGTCGGTGGCCAGCACCGGCACGAGGAGGTCCGGCGCGATGAGGCGCAGCTCGCTCAGCAGGGTGTCCTGCACGAAGTCCAGCGCCTCCCGGGTGAGCGTCTCGGCGGGCGCGTCGTCGTACGGGATGCGATGTTTGTCCGTGCTGCCGCGCGCCCCGCTGAGCTTGAGCTCAAGCCAGCTCCCTCCACCGTCCAGGTACGTACGAGTACGCAGCTTGAACCTTCGTCGCCGATCCTGCCGATGCTGGTGGAAGGTGAGCAGGTCAGGCGTGTCGAAGTAGGTCGAGGTATAGCGGAACTGCCGCCGCTCCCCGATCTTCAACACCACGAACCCATCCCCCAGCTCGGCCGCCAGCCGCGCCATGGTCGAGGCCGTCACGATGTATTTGCTGTCCACCCGGCTCATCAGCTCCGGCACGTCCTCCAGCCCCATCGTCGCCACGCCTGCGGCAACCCCGGCGAGCACCACATCCGCATCCAGCTCAGCCCTCAAGTCCACACCCTGTCTCTTATACACAACTGACGCTGCCGACGACAC
>NZ_VCKX01000070.1 GCF_005889725.1 Nonomuraea zeae | reverse complement strand
GTGGGCGGCGTAAGGTGTGTTTAAGAGACAGGCGTGCGGGCGCCAAGCTGCGGGTGCCCGCCGGGTTGCCTCCGCTTCCACACGCCGGCTCGCCGGTACGCGCGCCGATTCCGCCTGAGCCCGCGCAAGAGCGCGGTCCTCCGGGGAGGGGCGATCACCCGTCTGCGGACGGCACCCGCGGCGACCGCGCCCGCGACCGTGCGGGGCGTGGCGCCGCAGTGCCCGGCATACGCCGTTGCCGGTTGCCGGTTGCCGTTGCCGTTGCCGTTGCCAGTGCCGTGCCGTGCCGGTGCCGGTGCCGGTGCCGGTGCCCGTGCCTGTGCTGGGTACAGGCACAGGCAGCAGGCGGTCGGGTGAGACGTGCGCACCGTTCGCGCGGTCACGCGGGGTTCGGCGCGGCCTCACCTTGGGGCCGAGGTGCGGGCGCGGGGCCCGTGCGTGGGCACGGGGGGCCGGTGTGTGGGCGTGGTGGCGTCAGTGGGCGCGCGAGCGCGGTCGCGGGCTCGTGCGCTCAGGCCCGAGCGGGCGGCCCTCGGCGGCACAGGGCCCAGGTCAGGACCTGTGCGGCGGGGACTCCGGGCGGGACCGCGGTGACGAGGCGGAGGCGTTCGGGAGTCCAGGGCGGCGGTGACGGGCGGCCGGTCAGCCGGGCCCACAGGTCGCGTACCGAGGCGGCCAGCAGCACCAGGATGGTGACCAGAGAGCTCTCGCCACGCTCCAGCCACCAGGCCGACAGCGTCGCGACGACCACGTGGGCCAGCAGCATGCCGACCCCGGTGGAGAGCCGGCTCTCGTGGTGGCCGGCGAAGGCGGTGGCCTCCCAGCCGAAGAGCTGGTGCATCCCGTACTGGGCGGCGAAGGAGGCGGTCAGCAGCGTCCCCATGGACCGGCGCCTGCGGGCGAGGACGAACGCCCCCGCCCAGGTCAGCACGGTCGCGGCGGCGACGGTCGCCAGGCGGGCGCCCGAGCCCCCGGCCAGCGTGTGCATCCCGAGAGCGGCGTACACGCAGACCACGGCGAACACCGCCGCCCGCAGCCCGCGCAGGTCAGTCCGGCCGACCTGCGCGGTGTCCCTGCTGCCGGTGGCGCCGCATCCCTTCTGCCGGTAGTTCACGCGCGATCACCGCTCACACGGACAGATACGCGTGCATCTCGCGAAGAGTTCAGACAAAGCAGGTTTTGTGGCGGTCTGGGCTGGAACGGCCTCAGCGCGCGGCGGGCCGGCTGCCGCTGAAGACGAGCCGCGGCGGGTGGCCGCCGAACATCTGGCTGACGGTGACGAACCGGTAACCGCGCGCCGACAGGCTCTTCAGCACCTTCGGGATCGCCTGCACCGTCGTGGGATGGATGTCGTGGAAGAGGATGATGCTCCCCGCATGCGCGGACTTGACGGCCTTGCGGGCCACCTTCGCGCTGTTGCGGTAGCGCCAGTCCTCGGTGTCCACGCTCCACAGCACCATCGGCCGCGTGGTCTGCGCCCGCACGGCGGGGCTGAGCGCTCCGTACGGCGGGCGGACGAGCTTGGGCACGACCCCCGTGGCGGCCTTGATCGCCCGGTCAGTAAGGGCGAATTGGCGCCGCACCCCGGCCCGCGACAGCTTCGTCAGGTCGGGGTGCGAGTAGGTGTGGGAGGCGATCTCGTGCCCGGCCCCGACGATCTCGCGCGAGGCCGGGGTAGGCGGCGACGTTCTGCCCCACGACGAAGAACGTGGCATGGGCGCGATGGGCCCTGAGATGGCGCAGCAGCGCGTGCGTGTAGCGGCCCGGCCCGTCGTCGAACGTGAGCGCCACGCACTTGACCCGGCGGCAGTCGACCTTCCGGCCGGCCTCGGAGCCGGAGCCGGAGCCGGAGCCGGAGCCGGCGAAAGCTGACGTGCTGGAGCCGGTCATGGATAAGGGCCGGGCGGGTGCCGAGCCGGATAAGCCCGCCGCCGTGCCGTCGGCCAGGGCCACGGCCTGGGCCGCCGCCGTGCCGCCGGCCAGGGGCGCGGCCTGGGCCGTCTCCGGGCCGGCGGCCGCCTGGCCCAGGCCGCACACCGCCGCGGCCAGTACGGCCGTGGCCGCCATCCGCACCGTCCCCCGGCTCGCGGCAGCCCGAACGGGCCGGCGCGATCGCGCACCGATGTTCATCGATCCCCCTCACGCACCGCCCCCGGTGCGTCTCCCCTGAGTGCCGGCCCGGGCAGCCGCCAGGACCGTTCCAACCAGTTCGACAACCGGCGTACGCACCTGGTTCGCGGGAGACCGCTTTCCGGATGAACGGATCACTCGAGGAACGGCGCCACCACGTCGCGGGTCTCCTGGCCGCCGACCACCGGCACGATCTCGAAGGTCACGCCGCAGCCACGCCACCCCAGCGTCCACTGCTGCAGCAGGCGCAGGTCGTCGCACTCCATGAGCTGGAAACAGCGGCTGAAGTTGGGCTCGACCCAGCTGCCCAGGTACGTCAGCCCTTCGGGGAGCATGCGGCCGCTGTCCCGCAGGCGCTCGTAGACGGGGATCATGTCGTCGTCGCGGAATCGTTCGATCACCATGAACAGCACGCGCTGGACCTCCTCGCAGACCTAGGTGTGGCCGACCTCGCGCAGCCCCGCCAGGGCGGCGGCGGCGAACGCGGCGACGACCTCGCCGCCCTGCACCGGCAGCCACACCGCCGAGGTGGACCAGGTCAGGCGGGGCTCGTCGATCGGCCGCCAGACCAGCCCGGCGGGCAGCTCGTCGTACGGCTCCTCGTTCAGGTGCGCGCCCAGGCCGGACATGACCAGGCCGTGGACGAAGTGCGGATTGCGGGCGTGCCTGATCGCGCTCGGCAGGAACCCGTTGTCCCGGCACGCCTCCAGCATGTGGTCGTAGAGCTGGGGCGCCATCTCCCTGGGGAAGATCACCAGAGCCGAGCCGTCGAGCGTGCGCAGGCGTACCTCCCCCTGCTGGGCCGCCCGGTGACCCGCGGGCAGCACCACGCCCAGCCTGCGGTGCACGACCTCGCTGGACTCCAGCCCGACCGTGTCGCACGGGTGCCTGACCAGCCCGGCGTCCAGCTCCTCCGCGCGCAGCTTGGCGAGCTGGCTGGCGGTGGTCAGCTCGTGCAGCTCCAGGAGCACGTCGGGGATGCGCGCGGTGAAGCCCGCGACCAGCGTCCTGAGCGCCATCGGCGTGGTGTCCGGCGGCACGCCCGCCCGCAGCACGCCCGACTCGCCCGGACGGATGCGGCGCATCGCCTCGCGGGCCGCGTCCGCCCGCTCCAGCACGCCGCGGGCGTGCTCCAGCAGCAGGGCGCCGGCCTCGGTGAGCGAGACGCGGTGCGGGTTGCGGTCGAACAGCCGGACGCCCAGCTCGCGCTCCAGATCGCGGATGCGCTGGGACAGCGGCGGCTGCGCCATGTGCAGCCGCTCGGCGGCCCGGCCGAAGTGCAGCTCCTCGGCGACCATGACGAAATAGCGCAGGTGACGTAGCTCCATCGGTTCGACCATATCGCTCTGATATCGCCAAGAGTCCGCATTGATGTTGGCCAGCGGCCCCGGAGAGCTGGTTGTATCCCGGCAAGCCCGTTGACCTGCGAAGGGACGCTTGTGACTGTGCTGCTGGACCGCGAAGGACCCGTCGCGGTGATCACTCTGAACCGGCCGGAGAAGCTCAACGCCTGGACCGCGGAGATGCGCGAAAGGCTCATGGAGCTGCTGCGCGAGGCCGGGTCCGATCCCGAGGTGGGCGCGGTCGTGCTCACGGGGGCCGGGCGCGCGTTCTGCGCGGGCCAGGACCTCGGCGAGACGGCCACGATCGACCCCGACGACCACGCGGCCTCCGACGCCTGGATCGACGGGTTCGACCGGCTCTACCGGGCGGTGCTCGACCTCGACAAGCCCACCGTGGCCGCGGTGAACGGGGTGGCGGCCGGGTCGGGGTTCCAGTTCGCGCTGCTGGCCGACCTGCGCATCGGGCACGCGGGGGCCAGGATGGGCCAGCCCGAGGTGCTGTCGGGCATCCCGAGCATCACCGGCATCTGGGCCATGTGGCACATTCTCGGCCGGGCCAGGACCACCGAGTTCGCGCTCACCGGCCGGCTGGTGGACGGGGACGAGGCGGCGCGGCTGGGGCTGCTGACCAGGCTCGTGCCCCAGGAAGAGGTGCTGGCCGCCGCGGTCGCGCAGGCCAAGGAGCTGGCCGCGCTGCCCGCGGGCGCGGTGGCGCTGACGAAGGGCCGGCTCAGGGAGCTGGAGCGGGAGGCGCTGACCGACGCCGTGGCCGCGGCGAAGACGGTGCACGCCGCCGCGTACGCCAGCGGCGAGCCGCAGCGCGAGATGGCCCGCTTCCTGAAGGAGCGCGCCAAGTGACGGGGCGCAGCCGGTACGACGCGGCGGACTGGAACGTCCCCGAGCGCTACAACATGGCCGTGGACGTGGCTGACCGCCACCCGCGCGAGAACCTGGCGCTGATCTTCGAGGACCACACGGGAGCGCGCGAGGAGATCCGCTGGGGCGCGATCCAGGACAGGTCCCGCCAGGTGGCCGCCTGCCTGCACGGCCTCGGCGTACGCCCAGGCGACCGCGTCGCGGTCATGCTGCCGCAGCGGACCGACACGCCCGCGACCTACCTCGGCGTCCTGCGTACCGGGGCCGTGCTCGTGACCATGTCCCTGCTCTGGGCCGACGACCAGATCGCCTACCGGCTCTCCGACTCCGGCGCGTCCGTGCTGGTCACCGAGGCGGGCGCGGTGCGCAGGGCCGGCGGGTACGCCGGCGTCGTGGTCGACGTGGACGACCCGGCGATCGGCCTGCTGACGCCGGAGTTCGAGGACGCCGACACGGCCGCCGACGACCCGGCGCTGATCTTCTACACCTCCGGCACGACCGGCCCCGCCAAGGGCATCGTGCACGCGCACCGCACGCTGCTCGGCCACAACGAGTTCGAGCACTGCCACGGCCTGCGCCCCGGCGACGTCTTCTACGGCGCGGGCGAGTGGGCCTGGTCGATGGCCAAGCTCATGGGGCCGCTGCGGGCGGGGGCCACGCACCTGGTGTACCGGCCCGCCGCCGGGTTCGACCCGGCGGGGCTGCTGGCCAGCATGGCCCGCAACGGGGTGACGACCGGGCTGGTGAACCCCACGTTCCTGCGCAAGATGCGCGAGCAGGTGCCGGACGCGGGGCGGCGCTACCCGCAGCGCCTGCGCACGGTGTGCTGCGCCAACGAGCCGCTCACCGCCGACCTGATCCGCTGGTTCCGCGACCAGTTCGGGGTCACGCTGCTCGACTACTACGGCTCGACGGAGTCGTACCCGCTGATCGGGAACTTCCCCGGCGTACCGGTCAAGGAGGGCTCCATGGGACGCCCGCTGCCCGGCTGGGACGTGGCCCTCCTGGACGAGTCCGAGCAGCCCGTGCCGGCGGGCGAGGTCGGCGAGATCTGCCTGCGGGCGCGCAGCAACCCGCAGTTCCCGCTCGGCTACTGGCGTCGGCCGGAAGCCTCCGCCGAGGTGTTCGGCGGCGAGTGGTTCCACACCAAGGACCACGCGCGGGTGGACGAGGACGGTTACTACTGGTTCCTCGGCCGCGTCGACGACGTGATCAAGACCTCCGGCTACCGCGTCGGCCCCGACGAGATCGAGGAGGCGCTGCGCGCCCACCCCGCCGTCGCCGACGTGGGCGTGGCCGGGGTGCCCGACCCCGTGCGCGGCCAGGCGGTCAAGGCGTGGGTACGCCTCGCGCCCGGCCACCGGCCGGAAGAGGAGCTGGCGCGGGAGATCCGCGAGTTCGCGAAGACCACGCATTCGCGCTTCGCGTACCCGCGCGAGATCGAGTTCGTGGACGAACTGCCGCGATCGGCGACCGGGAAGATCCAGCGCGCGCAGCTCCGCCTGCGCGATGCCAAGTAGCAAGCAGAGGGAGCGAGCATGACCCCCCACGACCAGGCGGCCGTCCGCCGCAAAGTGACCCTGGCCTCGGCCATCGGCAACTTCGTCGAATGGTTCGACTCGGCCGCGTACGCGGTGATGTCCGCGACGATCGCCGGCCTGTTCTTCCCCGAGTACGACAAGTCGGCCGCGCTGCTCGCCACCTGGGCGATCTTCGCCGGCGGGTTCATCGCCCGCCCGCTCGGCGCCGCCTTCTTCGGCAGGTACGGCGACCGCCTCGGCCGCAACCGGATGCTGGCGCTGACGATCCTCACCATGAGCGGGGCCACGTTCCTCATCGGCATCCTGCCCACCTACGCCTCGTGGGGCATGCTCGCGCCGATCCTGCTGTTCCTGCTGCGCTGCGCCCAGGGCTTCTCGACCGGCGGCGAGTACACGGGCGCGTCGGCGTTCATCGTGGAGTACGCGCCGGATGGCCGCCGGGCCCGCTTCGCCGCCGCCGTGCCCGTGACCGTGGGCCTGGCCAGCGTGGCCGGCTCGGGCGTCGGCTTCCTGATCACCTCGACGCTCACGACGGAGGCGCTGCAGAGCTGGGGCTGGCGCATCCCGTTCCTGCTGGCCGCCCCGCTCGGCCTGATCGGGCTCTACCTCCGCTCCAAGGTCGAGGACACGCCCGTGTTCCGGCAGCTGGAGCAGCACGACTCGGTGGCGCAGGCGCCGCTGCGCGAGGCCGTGCGCCGCTGCGGGCGCCAGATCGCCACGCTGTTCGGCTACAGCATCACCAACGCCGTCGGGTACTACCTGATGAGCAGCTACATGATCGCGTACATGTCGGAGGAGCTCGGCTACTCCAAGAGCCAGGCCCAGCTCACGAACGTCGTGTCGATGCTCGCCTACAGCGTCGCCTGCCTGTTCGCCGCCTCGGCCAGCGACCGGTACGGGCGGCGGCCGATGCTGATCATCGCCTGCGCGGGCTTCGTGATCTGTCCGCTGCCGGCGTTCTGGCTGATGGGGTCGAGCCTGGCGGGGGCGATGGTGGGCACGTCGCTGCTGGCCATGCTGGTCGCCGTGATCGGCACCTCGAACGTGCCCGCGCTGGTGGAGATGTTCCCGGCCAAGGTGCGGGCGAGCGGCTCGGCCATCGGCTACACGGCCGCGTACGTGCTGTTCGGCGGCACGGCGCCGTTCGTGGCGACGGGGCTGGTGTCGGCCTCGGGCAGCGCGATCGCGCCCGCCTTCTACATGGTGGCGATCGCGGTGGTGTCGGTGATCGTGGTGCTGCGCTCGTTCAAGGAGACGCGCGGCATGGCACTCGACCGCGGCGTGGAAGCGGTCCCCGAGCGCGCCTGACGTCTCCGGGTCTCCGGGCGCGCCTGACGCCCCCAGACCCGGGGGCCGCCCCGAGGCCGCGCATGACCCGACCTTGACCTGGGCGGATGGCCGCCGCACCGGCGGCGGAGCTTGCACCGGCCGTCCGCCGCCCAGGATCATGGCCCGCATGGACTACTACCTGATCTCCGCCGCGGCGGGAGACCGTACACCGGCGGGGATTCTGGTCGAGGAGTTCGTCCTCTACGAGGACTACACGGCCGCGGGCATCGACAGCGTCGAGTGGAGTCCGCGGACCGGCGGCTGGTCGGGATCACCCGGCCGCAGCCGCGCCCTGCGCTCCGATCCCGCGCTGCGGGCCCTGGCCACCGCCGTGAGCCGGGAGGCCGCGGCGCGGGAGCTCGCGCGGCTCGGCGGGGGCGCGCTGCCGGAGGAGGCCGAGCTGCACACGATGTTCCGGCATCGCCAGGCCCTGCCCACCGCCGCCCCGCTCGACCTGGGCACCACGCGGAGCTCGCGCCGCTACCGCATCCTGTTCGCCGGCGAGCTCGGGTCGGAAGGGCTGGCCAAGGCGAGCACGGCCCTGCGGCTGGAGCCGACCGGTGACCCGAGGGTGGTCGGCACGGCGCAGGCGAGCGCCGGCGGCCACGGCTTCACGTGGGAGCTGCGCCGCATCGGCGCGGGCATCGCCTGGTGCGTGGACGTGACCGTGCGCCTGGGCACGGGACCGGCCATCGCGCTCGGGGCGCTGCTGCACCACCACCGGCAGGCGATCCGCGAGCAGGGCCTGATCCCCGTCACGATCGAGCGCTTCGCCTGACGCCCCGGACGGCGGGCCGCCGGGCCTTCCGGACGGCTCGCTGAAATTCATTGCCCGATGAGTGTCACACTCGACCCGCCTGCCACGTCTTGGTTGTAAGGAGACAACCGAGCAAGAAGCGGGGTGGCGATGAAGGGCAGCTCACTGGCCAGGGCGCTCGACGATCGCGTCGGCGGGGCCGCGTTCATGAAGAAGGCGATGCGGAAGGTCTTCCCCGATCACTGGACCTTCCTGCTGGGCGAGATCGCCCTCTACGCGTTCGTGGTGGTCCTGCTCACGGGGGTCTTCCTCACGTTCTTCTTCAAGCCGTCGATGGAGGCGGTGATCTACGAGGGCACCTACGCGCCCCTGCGCGGCGTCGAGATGAGCCAGGCGTACTCCTCCGCGCTGGACATCAGCTTCGAGGTGCGCGGCGGCCTGCTGATGCGGCAGATGCACCACTGGGCGACGCTGATCTTCCTGTCGGCCATCGTGGCCCACCTGCTGCGCAACTTCTTCACCGGCGCCTTCCGCCGGCCGCGCGACCTGAACTGGCTGATCGGCGTGGCCCTGTTCGGGCTGGTGCTGCTCAACGGGCTGTTCGGCTACTCGCTGCCCGACGACCTGCTGTCGGGCGCCGGGCTGCGCATCCTGCACGGGGTGCTGCTGTCGGTGCCGCTGGTGGGCACGTACGTGGCGGCGTTCCTGTTCGGCGGCGAGTTCCCCGGCGAGGACATCATCTCCCGGCTCTACAGCATCCACGTGCTGCTGATCCCCGGCCTGCTGCTCCTGCTCATCCCGCTGCACGCGGTGGTGCTGACCTGGCGGCAGACCCACACCCAGTTCAGGGCCAAGGGGCTGAGCGACCGGGTGGTGCGCGGAGCGCCGTTCTTCCCGTCGTTCCTGGCCAAGACGACGGTGTTCTTCCTGTGGGTGACCGCGGTGGTCACGCTGCTCGCCACGCTCTTCCAGGTCAACCCGATCTGGCTGTACGGGCCGTACCTGCCCAGCACGGTCAGCGCCGGCTCCCAGCCCGACTGGTACATGGGCTTCCTCGAAGGCGCGCTGCGGATCATGCCGCCGTGGGAGTTCACCGTCTTCGGGTCCACGGTGACCATGAGCGTGCTGATCCCCGCGCTGGGCGCGCCGGGACTGCTGTTCACCGCGCTGGCGGTCTACCCGTTCCTGGAGCGCTGGATCACCCGTGACAACGCCGTGCACCACCTCCTGGACCGGCCGAGGGACGTGCCGGCCCGCGCCGGGCTCGGGTTCGCGGGAATCGTGTACTACGGCGTCCTCTGGCTGGCCGGCGGCAACGACCTGATCGCCTCGACCTTCCACATCTCGCTGAACGCGACGACCTGGATCTTCCGGGTGGCGATCATCGTCGGACCGGTGCTGGGCTATGTGGTCGCCCGGCGGATCGCCCTGGGCCTGCTGGCGCGCGACCGGCACACCGTGGCGCACGGCGTGGAGACCGGAGTGATCGTGCGCGGCCTCGGCGGCGGCTTCACCGAGGTGGAGCGGCCGGTCACGGACGAGGAGTCCGCGGTGCTCGTGCCGCTCGCTCCCGCGCCCGCCCGGGAGCTTCCGACCACCGCCAACGGGGACGTCCCGCCGCCGGCCGGACACCGGGTCCGCGACGCCGTGCAGCGCTCATGGAGCCGATGAGCGCTCTCACGGGACCGGCACGGCCGGTACGGTGACCGGGCCGAGCAGCGGGTTCAGCACCTCGGCCTGGCTGTGCCCGGCCGGCACGAGCACGTCCAGCGCCTTCGGCACGGTGCCCGGATCGACCGCGCACAGGGGCTCGGCGCCGCCGGGGCCGCACACGCCGAACTGGTACGGCTGCGGCGTCGCCGCGAAGCCCCTGGCCTGGTCGGCGCTGAAGCCGTCCTGGCCGGCGAGCACCACCGCGAACCGCCACCCGGGCCCCGGCGTCCCGAACGCGGCCTTCGGCAGCGCGATCGTGATCGTGCGCGTGGTCCCGGAGGCGCGCACGGCGGCCCCCGCCTGGGCCGCGCCGGCGGCCGTCACCCACACCGGGGCGGCGAACCCCTGCACCTCCACCCGCTGCGACCAGGCGTCCTGCGCGGCAATGCGGTAGTTGCGCTGCGGGAAGGCCGCCTCGGCGGAACGCGTCGCCACGGCCGGATCCTGCACGTAGACGTCGAGCAGCTGGGCGCCGATCTGGTTGCCGAACGTGGGGGTGAGATCGCGGATCTCGGCCCGCAGGTAGACGGTGGTCGCGTCGGTGATCACCTGGAACCTGCGCAGGTCGAACGCGCCGGCGTGGAAGTCGGCGGCCGTCGGGTAGGCGTAGGTGCCGGGCCCGTCGTCGTCGCCCTCGGGGTCGGCGACGTCGAGCACGGTCGTCGCGCCGACGATGTCCCCGACGACCGTGCGCCGGGCGTACGCGGTGCGGCCGCCCGGATCGGTGGCAGCCACGGTGAGCACGACCTCGCCGAACGACACCGGGGCCTGGGCCGTGAAACGCCCGTCCGCTCCCGCGCGCACCGAGACGGCCTGCGCGGGCGCGCCGGTGTCGATGGGCGCGGCCGAGACGTCCACCCGCGCGCCCGGCGAGGCGGTGCCCTCCACGGTGACCGACGTGCCGCTGACCGCGGTCCCGTCCGCGGGGGCGGTCACCGTGAGCGCCGCCGCCTGCGGCAGGCCGCGATCGGCGTAGCGCCGGCGGACGACCTCTGGCTGCTCGACGGGCCGGGCCGAGCCGAGTGACAGCGCCAGCCGCACCACCTGGGCCTGGGCCCAGGTCAGCGGGGACGCCGAGCCGGCGGGCCCGCCGTCGCGCAGGCCGATCGAGGCGGTGGCCGGGTCGCTCCCGTAGGGCGAGGCGGCCAGGTCGGGGTTCTCCCATGCCTGCTCGGGGATCAGCCCGGTGCCGGACGACTGGGCGCGCATGGCCGCGAGCAACGAGGCCGCCGTGCCGGGAGCGCCGGTCTGCAACGCCTGCTCGGCCCGCTCGCCCGCCAGCACCGGCCAGATGTGTCCCGAGCCGGTGTTGCCGGTGGGCCACGGCTTGCCCGACGGCCGGCAGGAGGTCGGGTCGGGCTCGTAGCAGTCGCCGTAGCCGTCCTCGGTGCCCGCGGTGTCGGACCCGTAGCGGTACCAGCCGGGTCCTCTGGCCGTCTCTCGCCTGATCACCCGGTCCACGACGGGCAGGCTGGCCAGCACGTCGGGGTCGTCGGCAGGCAGGATGCCCAGCCGGGTCAGCTCCAGGAACCCGGCGTCCACCACCCGCCGCTGGTCCTCGGTCGGGCCGCCGTTGCCCAGGTTGTACGCGTCCGCGGCGTTCGGATCGCCGTTCTTGGACAGGCGCAGGAAGTAGCGGGAGGCGTACGGGCCCGTGGTCGTGACCGTCCACGACTTGATCGAGCGGGCGAAATGGTCGGCCGTGGCCCGGTACAGCCGGGCCCGGCCCTGGTCGCCCTGCCCGGCGGCGATCTCACCGGCCGCGACGAGCCCGGCGATCTCGGCCGCGATCGTGGACGGCGAGTAGCCCGACTGCTCCTCCCACCGCTCGACGCCGAACGCCGGCCCGTGCGCCACCAGGAAGTCGGCCGCCGACCGCACCCGCTCCCACACCCCGGTCAGCCCGGACTGGTAGGCCATCAGCAGCGGATACGCGGTCTCGTCGAGCTGGTCGCCGCCCGAGTCGGGAGCGAGCTTGCCGTTCAGCAGGGAGTTGCGCGGCAGCCGCCCGTCGGGGAGCTGCTGGCGTTCGAGCAGGAAGCGGGCCGTGGCCCGGGCCGTCGCCACGTCGCCCGCGCTGAGGAACCCGGTGAACGCCTCGTACAGGTCGCGGGCGAACACCTCGCGGTAGGAGCCGAAGTAGAGCGCCTTGCCGCCGACCAGCTCGCCCGCGCCGACCGCCTGGCCCCACGGGCTGGCCAGCGACGCGACGACCGCGCCCGGGAAGGTCTTGTCCTCGCTGGCCTTGAGCACGTTCGCCGACAGCCGGTAGAAGTCGGCCAGCGGGCCCGGCGGCCTGCGCAGCCCGGCGTCGTAGGCCACCCAGCCGGCTTCGTACCTGGCCCGGGTGCCCTCGAACGACCGGCCGGCGGCCTCGCCCGCGGTCCGCAGCGCGGCGCTCCTGCTCCGCCCGAACCCGAGCGCGAACGTCACCTCGCCCCGCGCGTCGATCGGCAGCCGGGCGGTGGCGACCACGTTGCCGGCCGGGGCCTCGGTGAAGGGGGTCAGCGCGCGATCCGCGTCCAGCTGCGCCGCGCCGTCGCTGGGCGTGCCCGCGTAGCCGACGCTCGCCTGCGGCAGCCGCCGCTCCGCGCGCAGCGCCAGGTGGGTGGGCACGGCGTAGTCGCGGGCCGGGGCGGAGGTCTCGGTGTTGTCGTCGGAGATCACCGGCGCGCCGGTGGCGGCGTCGACCACGCCGTCGTCGGGCCCGCCGTTCGGCTGCCCGCCGCCGCCGTTGCCGTTCACGCTCGCGTCCAGCCGCACGTACAGCCGCAGCCCGGCGGGCTGGAGCCGGGTACGCACCACCACGGCGTCACGGTCGGGATCGGTGACGTAGGTGGTGGTCAGCCGGTAGCGGCCGCTCCTGCTGGCCGAGGTGACGGTGCAGGTCAGCCCGGAGCGGTCGGTGCTCACCTGGTACGTGGTGTCGCGGGCCTGCACCTCGGTGAACGTGCTGCCGTCGGTCACCACGAACTGCATGGTCTCGACGTTCGTGTTGTCGATCGTGGGCTCGTAGACGTCGGACAGCAGGCCGCCGGCGACGGTGTACCAGACCTTGGAGGTCCTGCCGGTAGCCGTGCCCACGCAGTCTTTGCGCGCCAGCCCGAAGTGGGACGGCACGCCGGGCTCGCCAGGCGCGGGGGACCTGGCCAGCACCGGCTCGATGGGCACGGCGACCAGCGCGGCGGAGACGATCAAGGCAAGGGCGGACCGTGAAATCGTACGCATGCCATGCTCCCCTCCGACCCCGTTGGCTTGAGAGAAGACCAGCCCCAGCCCGCTGTCAAGCCCGCCGCGCCGGTGCATGCCCGCGCCGGTTCTGGGCAGAAGTCCCACCGGATCAACGGCACGCGGACTACTGTGAAATTTGCCTATCTGTCAGGCACGGGAGGCATCAGGGATGCGGAACGGCCGGACCATATTCACCGGCGCCCTCACGGCGGCGCTCATCCTGGGCGCGGGATGCAGCTCGGGAGGCACGTCAGGCCCGGGTGAACCGGCGCGGCAGCAGGAACAGGGGCCGGTCGCCAAGCTGGCGATCACCCCGGCGGACGGCACGAAGAAGGTGACCCCGGACACGGGCGTGAGCGTCAAGGTCACCGACGGCAAGGTCACCGAGCTGAAGGTCGCGGACGCCAAGGGCCGCGAGGTGCGCGGCAGCCTGGCCGCCGACGGCACGTGGCGGCCCCAGCGGCCGTTACGGCTCTCGACCGCGTACACGGTCAGCGCGCAGGCCACCGGCACGGACGGCAAGCAGGTCACGGGCCAGGCCACGTTCACCACGCTGAAGCCGAAACGCGTGCTGGAGAGCGGCATGTCGCCGCTGGACGGTGAGAAGGTCGGCGTCGGGATGCCGGTCCAGCTCCTGCTGTCGCAGCCGGTCTCCGCCAAGGCGGACCGGGCCGCGGTCGAGCGGTCGCTGGTGGTGCGGATGTCGCAGCCGGTCGAGGGCGCGTGGAGCTGGGTGAGCGACCGCGAGGTGCAGTTCCGGCCGCGCGAGTACTGGCCGGTCGGGGAGCAGGTCACGGTCGACGCCCGTCTGGCGGGCGTACGGGCCGGGCAGGGGCTGTGGGGCACCAAGGACCGCAGCCTGAGCTTCACCGTCGGTGAGGAGCACATCACCAAGGTGAGCAACGAGACGCACCGGGCGGTCGTGCGGAAGAACGGCGAGGTCGTCAAGACCATCCCGGTCAGCCTGGGCCGGCCGGGCGACGACAGCTACGCCGGCGTCATGATCGCCCAGGAGAAGGCGGCCGACATGGTGATGGACTCCGCCACCATCGGCGAGCCCGGCGAATATCGCATCCGCACCAAGTGGAACGTCCGGATGACCTACAGCGGCACCTTCTTCCACGCCGCCCCCTGGTCGACCGGCGCGCAGGGCAGCCGCAACGTCAGCCACGGCTGCGTGAACGCCAGCCCGGAGAACGCCCGCTGGTTCTACGAGTTCACCCAGCGCGGAGACATCATCGAGGTCTCCGGCACCTCCAGGAAGCTGCAGTTCGGCAACGGGCCGACGCCGTGGGCCAAGTCGTGGGAGTCGTGGCTGGCGGGCAGCGCGCTGGGCAAGCCGGTCAACGGCTGAGCAGCCCCGGGGCCGGGGGCTGCCGCGCTCCGCGTCAGGACTTGAGGCGGAAGAGCTGGTTGGTCAGGCCGTTCAGTGGCTTGCTCTCCAGCAGGGTGCCCACGGCCGCGCCGCCGTCCCTGACGGTCAGCTCCAGGGTGTTCTGCACGTTCTCCAGCCGGTGCACGACCACGCCGTTCAGCACGCGCTGGCGGTCGTTCCAGAACGTGCGCAGCTCCGGCACGCTGGGGTCGAGGTCGTTGAAGTCAGGGCAGACGGCCAGCCGGATGACGTTGCCGTCGAGCCCGCCGCGCATGCACAGGCCGCTGTCGTCGTTGACGATCTGCGCGACGCTGCCGCCGTTGAAGCGGAAGCGCCACCGCTGCGAGCGCAGACCCAGATCCTTCTCCAGCCGCACCTTGTCGCCCGGCGAGGTGCCGACGGCGGCCAGGACGAGCTGGCCCTGGCCGGGCGGGAGCTGGGGCACGTTCTGCGGGATCATCTGCACGGGCGGGCCCGTGACCGGGGCGGCGGCCTCGGCCGGCGCCGCCGCGAGGCTGGCCACCGCGGCCAGCGCGCCCACGGCGATCGCCATGGCCATCGGCCGGCGCGTGCTCTTGGAACTCATGCTCATGGTCTTCCTTCTGTGAACGAGATCCCCGCGCCGCGGGTCGCGGCATGGGCGCGTGCCCGGGATCAGCGGCGGCAAGGAGTGGTCCCGGGCTGCTCCGCCATGGCACCATCCGGGCGCGGGAGCGGTCTGCGGACAACTGCGCGCTCCACCGGCAACCCCGGTCATTGCGCGGGCTCGTGCGCCCGGTTGCGCGCACGGATTGTGCGCCCGGATTGTGCGCCCAGATTGTGCGCAGGGCGGGGGATGGCGACGCAGACTGGGAGGACGTCATCGCCGTCCGAGGAAGGCGTTGTGGTAACGGGTGCCTACTGACGGATCCGGCCGGTGGTTGAGCCGGCTTCCCGCGGTCGCGTTGTGGTCACTGGTGTGGCTGCTGAACGTCTACGACTTCCTGCTGACCTTCTAGCCGCCGGCCCCCGGGACGACCAGGCCGGACTCGTAGGCGAGGACGACGAGCTGCGCGCGGTCGCGGACGCCGAGCTTGGTCATCGACCTGCTCACGTGGGTCTTGGCGGTGGCGCCGCTGATCACCAGGTGGGCGGCGATCTCCTCGTTGGACATGCCCCTGGCGACGAGGGTCACGATCTCCCGCTCGCGGTCGGTCAGCCGTTCGAGGCCGGGCGCGGCGACGGGGCGGGGCGGGGTGCTGACGTACTCCTCGATCAGGCGGCGCGTCACCGACGGTGACAGCAGCGCGTCGCCGCGGGCGGCCACCCGCACCGACTGCAGCAGGTCGCCCGGCTCGATGTCCTTGAGCAGGAACCCGCTGGCCCCGGCCCTGAGGGCGGCGAAGACGTACTCGTCGAGCGCGTAGTTGGTGAGGATCACCACGCGGACGCCGTCCAGCTCGCGGGCCGCGCCGATCCTGCGGGTGGCCTGGATGCCGTCGAGCAGTGGCATCCGCACGTCGAGCAGCGCCACGTCCGGCAGCAGCCGCCTGGCCAGCTCCACGGCCTCCACGCCGTTGCCCGCCTCGCCGACCACGGTGATGTCGTCGGTGAGCTCCAGCAGCGCCTTGAAGCCGGCCCGGATCAGCGGCTGGTCGTCGGCCAGCACGACCCTGATCACGCGGCCCTCCCGGCCGGCGGCATCCGGGGTCACCCCGGGACCCTGGCCTGGGGCGTCCGGGGTCATGCCGGCACCCGGACGGGCAGCTCGGCGCGGACCGCGAAGCCGCCGCTCTCGTGCGGGCCCGCGGTGAGCGAGCCGCCGATGGCGACCGCGCGCTCGCGCATGCCGATCAACCCCATCCCCGGCCCGGCCGTCCCGGCCTCGCCGTCGTTCTCCACCCGCAGGACGACCTTCACGGGATCGTATTCGACCGCCACCGTGACCGCCGCGGCGCCCGCGTGCCGCAGCACGTTGGTGAGCGCCTCCTGCGCGATGCGGTACGCGGCCCGGTCCACCTCCGGCGGCAGCGCGTACGGCGTGCCGGAGACCTCGTGCGCCACCCGCAGCCCCGCCCCCTCGGCCCTGGACACGAGGCTCGGCAGCCTGGAGAGCCCGGCTCCCTCCTGCTCGTTCTGGCGCAGCACGCCGAGCGTGGCCCGCAGCTCGTTCATCGCCTCGTGCCCCGACTCCTTGATCGCGGCCAGCGCCTCCCTGGCCCGCTCGGGATCGCGGTCGAACAGCTCCATGGCCACCGCGACCTGGACGTTGACCACCGAGATGCTGTGGGTGAGCGAGTCGTGCAGCTCCTGCGCGATCCACAGCCGCTCCTCGCCCGCCCGGCGCAGCGCCGCCTCCTCGCGGGTGCGCTCGGCCTCCTCGGCCCGCTGCTCCACGGCCCTCAGGTACGCCCGGCCTCTCCTGGTCACCTCGCCGAACACCACCATGGCCACCAGCCAGCCGCTCAGCAGCGCCATCCAGCTCCCGGCGACCGGATCGCCGGCCGACAGCGCCATGATTCCGTACACCGACACGGCCAGCGTGACCGACAGCCAGATCGCGGCCTTGCGGCGGCCGAGCACGGCCAGCGTGTAGATCGCGGCGAGTGCGGGCGCGGTGGCGAACACACCCGGGTAGTCGCCCGCGTAATAGGCGATCCCGCAGGCCGCCGCGACGATGCCCGCGCTCAGCGGCGCGGTGCGGCGGAAGGCGAGCGACAGGGACGAGATCGTGATCAGCGTCAGCCCCGCCGGGTCGAGCGGACGCTCCTGGGGCCCGGTCCACGACAGGTTCGCGTAGGTGCCCGCGGTGATCGCCACCAGGGCGATCACCGCGATCAGTGCGTCCGTTCTGCGGCTGTGCATGTCTCACAAGGTAGGGGACCCGCTCCGGCCGGGCGTCATCCCCCTGGCGTACGTTCGCCGCCCCTGGCGGGCCGGCGTACAACTCCGGTGGTAGGCCGCGGAGCCCTCCACGGTGGGACGCCGGACCGGGGTGACGTGCTGAAACATCGTTCGCATGACCTCATCGACCGCCACGCCGCCCGGCTGGATCGTCTGGTTCCTGCGGGTGTCGGCGACCGGGCACCTGGCCGGGGTGCTCGCGCAGGCCGCCCTGGCCGGGCTCTTCGTCACCGGCGACGTGGACCTGCTGGCCTGGCACAGGAACAACGCCGGGTTCACGCACAGCCTGCTCTACCTGCAGCTCGTGGCCGCGATCCTGCTGTGGCGGCCGGCCAGGGGGCCGCTCTGGCCCGCGCTGGCCGGCCTCGGGCTCGTGCTGGCGGAGACGGCGCAGGTGGGGCTGGGACAGTCCAGGATCATCGCGCTGCACTTCCCGCTCGGCATGGCGATCTTCGGCCTCTCGGCCGTCTTCACCGTCTGGACCTGGCGCTCGCCGCGGACGGCGGCGGCATGAGCGCCCGTACCCGCTCAAGGGCGTCCCGGCGGGCGCGTCCCGCGCTCTCCCGGCGGGGGTTCCTCGGCGTGCTGGGCGGGGCGGCGCTGGCGACGGCCGGGTGCGCGGCGCTCGCCGAGACCTCCGGCCAGCTCCTGACCAGCAGGGCGCCGCTGCCCCGGCCGTTCACCGTGCCGCTGCCGGTTCCCGCGGTCGCCCGCCCCACGGCCGCCGGGCACTACGAGGTGACGCAGCGGGCGGCGAGGATCGAGATCCTCCCCGGCCTGACCACCGAGGTGTGGGGGTACGCGGGCACCTTCCCCGGGCCCACGTTCGACCTGCGGCGCGGCGGCGACGCCACGATCCGCGTCCGCAACGAGCTGACCGTGCCCACCTCCACCCACCTGCACGGCGGCGTCAACCCGCCGGACTCCGACGGCTACCCGACCGACCTCGTAGTCCCGGCGGGCCACCCGCACGGGCACGATCACGGTCACGGCGGTCACGCGGCCGTCATCCACCAGGGCGCCAAGGACTACCGCTATCCGCTGGAGCAGCGGGCCGCCACGCTCTGGTACCACGACCACCGGATGGACTTCACCGCGCCGCAGGTGTGGCGCGGGCTGGCCGGGTTCGCACTCGTACGGGACGAGGAGGAGGACGCGCTGCCGCTGCCGGGCGGCGAGCGGGAGCTGCCGCTGATGATCTGCGACCGGGCGTTCGAGGAGGACGGCTCCTTCCGCTACCCGGGCCGCCACGACCCCGACTTCATGGAGGGCGTCGAGGGTGACGTGATCCTGGTCAACGGCGCGCCCTGGCCGGTGGCCGAGGTCAGCGCCACCCGCCACCGGCTGCGGCTGCTGAACGCCTCCAACGCCCGCAGATTCCGGCTCCGGCTCGACCCCGGCGGCCGGTTCGTCCAGATCGGCAGCGACGGCGGGCTGCTGGCCGCGCCCGTCACGCACGACACGATCACGATGGCGCCGGGGGAGCGGTTCGACGTGGTGGTGGACTTCTCCGCCTACCCGGTCGGGAGCACCGTCACCATGGTCAACACGCTGGCCGGCGGCTCGGCCTCGAACGTCATGCGGTTCGTGGTCGCCCGCAGGGCCAGGGAGGACAGCGCGGTCCCGCGTGCCCTGTCCAGGCCGCCGGGGCGCGCGCCGGCGGTGGCCACCCGCACGTTCGACTTCCGCAGGTCGGAGAGCGCCTGGACGATCAACGGGCAGCCCTACCGGCCCGGGGTGCCGCTGGCCCGCCCGCGGCTGGGCACCTCCGAGGTCTGGCGGCTGACCAGCGACTTCCATCACCCCGTGCACCTCCACCTGGCCCACTTCCAGGTGCTCGCGCGCAACGGCCGACCCCCGGCCGCCACCGACGCGGGCTGGAAGGACACCGTGGACGTGCGGCCGTACGAGGTCGTGGACGTGCTGGCGCGCTTCGACGGCTACCGGGGGCGGTACATGATGCACTGCCACAACCTCGAGCACGAGGACATGGCGATGATGGCCGACTTCGACGTGATCTAGCCGCTCCGGCCGGGGCAGGTCACCAGGCCGTCCACGGGGTGCGCGGCCAGGATGTACTGCTCCGAGACGTAGCCCCAGCCGCTGTCGGCCCGCTTCTCGTCGGCGGCCGTGCGGTACCAGTGCTGCCCGTCGCGCTCCACGACGCAGAGGAAGATGTTGAGCGCCTGGCGCAGCACCCCGGTCTGGAGGCCGCCCGCGCCCGGCTCGGCGTAGACGGGCGCGCGGGTGTTCTGGCACGCGTAGCCCTCGGTCCACGTCGTGCCGAGCCCCGGGTCCCTGACCGGCGACCTGATGTACAGGGCGGGGTCGGCCTTCCGGCAGGCGAACTGGGGCTCCTCCCGGGGAGGGGGCAGGAACAGCAGGCCGGCGGTCACGGCCACGGCCACCACGGACGCGACGCCCGCGGGCAGCGCCAGCCGGCTCCACCGCGACGTGCCCACCATCAGCACGGACGAGTGGATGACGAGCAGCAGCCCGAGCGCGCCCCAGGCGAGCGGGTTGCGCGTGTTGCTGGAGGCGAGGTTGATGACCACGCCGGTCACCGCGGGCAGGAGCACGCCGGCCGCGATCGCCGCCGCCCGGCCCTGCGGCCTCGGGGGCCGCGTCTGCGCGCCGAGCACCCGGTCCCACGCCGCCCGCCACAGGGCCTGCTCCTTCGCGATCTCCGGCTCGGAGCACTCGCGCAGCAGCAGGCAGGCCCGCACGATCAGCTCGGCGGTGCGGCGGTCGGGCACGGCCCGGCGGTGCTCGCCCAGCACGCCGCGGATCGCCTGGGCGGTGAGGGCGGGCACCGCCGCCGCCAGCTCGGCGTCGTCCCGCGCTCCCGCCCAGACCCGGAGCGTGCGCATGCTCGTGACGTAGTCGTCCCACGTCGTGGCGCCGTCCGGCCGGGGAGGGAAGAGGAGCGCGCCGTCCTGTGTCACTGGTCACCGCCGCGATGTCGTCGTCGCTCAGCGTACGGATCCGATTACACCAAGCCACCCGCTCGCTCTGCCACCGGATTAACGCGCCTCTCCCGAGATCGCCGTCAGATCATCGGAGGTGTGCCGCCGCGACAATCTCGAAGTCCGGGAGATCCCCCCGGCGGACCCCTCGACCCGCCTAATAGGAGAGACTTTCATCGGATGACATACGCCCCTCGTCTGATGGAGCTAGGAGCAGGCATGCAGATCGTACGGTTCACGAGCCCCCTGACCGGTGCCGACGCGGTCGGGATCGACGACGGCGAGCAGGTGGTGGAGCTGTCCGGGATCACGACGGTGGGCGAGCTGCTGCGGCTGTCGTCCGGCGAGTTGCGCGAGCGGTGCGCGGCGGCGGACGGGCCTGGGCACCCGTCCTCCGCGGTGCGGCGGCTCGCGCCGGTGGACGGGCGGATGGAGGTGTGGGCGGCCGGCGTGACCTACCGGCGCTCGCGCGAGGCGCGGGTGCTGGAGAGCGAGCGGGCCGCCGACGTGTACGAGCTGGTCTACGACGCCGAACGGCCCGAGCTGTTCTTCAAGTCGGTGGCCTGGAAGGTCTCGGGTGACGGCGGGCGCATCTCCGTGCGCGCGGATTCGGAGATCGACGTGCCGGAGCCGGAGCTCGGCCTGGTGCTGAACTCCGCGGGGGAGATCGTCGGCTACACGGTCGTGGACGACGTGAGCTCGCGCACCATCGAGGGGGTCAACCCGCTGTACCTGCCGCAGGCCAAGATCTACCTGGGCGCGTGCGCGGTGGGCCCGGCGATCAGGCCCGCGTGGGAGGTCGCCGACCCCTACGCCCTGGACATCACCCTGACCATCGCCAGGGCCGGGGAGACGGTGTGGGACGGCAAGGCGTCCACCTCGCAGCTCAACCGGCGGCTGGACGACCTGGCCGGCTACCTCTACCGCGCCGACTCCTTCCCCGACGGCGCGGTGCTGGCCACCGGCACCTGCCTGGTGCCCGACCTGCCGTTCACCTTGCGGGACGGCGACACGGTCACGATCGGCATCGGGGAGATCGGCACGCTGACGACCGATGTCGTCAAGGGCCTGGACGCCATGCGCTGACCTGGCGCACCGGCGACCGGAACCCGGTGGCGCGCGACTTCCCCGCGCCCGGCCGGCGGGAGCGGGGCCGGCCGCCCGGGACCCTCGGGCGGCCGGCCGGGTCACGCGCTCACCAGGGGGAGGGCGCCGGGGGCGCGACGACCGGCGGGCGGTCGTCGCAGGTGATGGTGTTGGGCAGCTCCCACGGCGCGAGCCAGGGCCCGGTGGTGCCGCCCCCGTCGTTGCCGCCGAGGTCCGTCAGCGCGAACTCCGACCCGGTGGCCGGGAACCCGAACGACCCGCAGTTGTTCACGCCGACCGCGCCGACGTTGCGCGCGTCCACGTTCTCGAACGTCGCCGACCCCTTCACCCGGGCGCTGACCACCGAGGTGCCGGTGCCGTCCACCCTGATGTCCTTGAAGTGCACGTTCGTGATCGAGTAGAGGTCCTTCACCGACCACTCGCTCACCAGCATGATCGCGTTGTAGGTGTTGTCCAGGAAGTGGTTGCCGGTCACCCGGATGTCGGCGTCGATGCTCTTCTCCAGCGCGTAGAACCAGATCGCGCCGAGCCCGATGTTCCAGTTCAGCTCGTACGTGCCGGACCTCGCCGTGGTGTTGCCCTCGATCCGCAGCCGCCCGGCGAACGCCTCCGCGCCGAAGCGGGAGCCGACCTGGATGGCGCTGCCCTCCCTGACGGGGTCGGCGACGAGGTTGTTCGAGATCGTGTTGTCGGTGCCGCCGTAGACGGCGATGCCGTTGGCCAGCACGGGCGACTGCACGGTGTTGTGGTCGAAGGTGTTGCCGGCGTTGGCCGTCTTCTCCGACCACATGGCGAGGGCGTCGTCACCGGTGTTGCGGATGAAGTTGTTCGCGGCGACCGAGCCGGTGACGCCGGTGTGGAAGTTGATCGCGTCGGCGATCTGGTCGACGATGACATTGTTCGTGATCTTCAGGTTCGTCATCGGGCCGTCGAACCACATGCCCACCTTGGTGTGGCGGACGTGCAGGCCGTCGATGGTCGAGTCGCTCATCGCGCCGCCGACGCCGTTCACCTGGTCGGTGTCGATCCGCTCGCGTACGTCGCCCTCGATCGCGAACCCGGACAGGTGCACGTTCCTGCTGCCGCCGTCCGCCGCGTCCTTGCCGTAGAAGCCGACGCCGGTGTGCACGGAGCCGTCGGGCGCCGGGGTGCCGAGCGCGACCTCGTGGCCCTTGATGATCGTGTACCAGCTCCCCGCGCCGGTGATCGTCACGTCGTCCACGATGATGTGCCGGTTGACCTGGTACGTCCCCGGCGGCACGTACACCTTGAGCCGCTTGCGCTGGGCGAAGGCGATCGCCTTGTCGAACGCCCCGGCCGAGTCGCGCCGCCCGAACGGGTCCGCGCCGAACGCCAGCACGTTGGCCGCCACGACCTCGACCCGCGGCGGGCCGACGAGCTGCGAGTCGAGCAGGTCGATGACGGTCCACGCGGCGCCGCCGCGGGCCGGGACCGTCAGCCGCACCTTGTCGCCCGCGCGGTACTTCCGGCCGAGCAGCAGGCGCTGCTCGTCGTAGAAGTGGCTCGGCCGGAACGGCTTGGCGATCACCGGCGCGGGCGTCGTGGCGCTGGGCACGCACGAGCACTCGGTGATCCACCAGTCGGGGTGCAGCAGGTCCGCGCCCGGGTCGTTGGAGAAGGGGTACTGGTTGTACAGCCAGGAGTACTGCGACGTCAGGGTCATGGTGCTCCGGCTCCCGCCGTTGACCGTGACGTCGAGCGGCGCGGTGATCCCGCCGCCGCCCGGCGCGTCGGGGATGCTGTAGCGCACGGTGATCGCGTTGGCCGCGCCCGGCAGCGTGAACTCCACGTGCTGTCCCGGCGTCAGCCGGACCGCCCGGCGGCCCGACGCCTCGGCGGGCAGCGTGTACGCGGCGCGGTCGGGGCCGATGAGCGTGCCGTTCGTGGCGGCGTTCTCCGCCTCCTGCTCGGCGAAGTCCACGGCGGCTCCGCGGCCCGCGACGAGCGCGGGATCCAGTGCCGCCCGCGTCACGACGGGCCCCGCGCCGGCGCGGGCCGCCGCGGCCGTGCCGGTGAGCGCGACGCTGAGAGCTAATGCGGCCGCTGTCAGAGCCGCCAGGGCTCGCGCAGGGGTGGGTGGCATCCGGTGCTCGTTTCTCTCGGGGGGTGAGGCGACACTAGGTCGCCCGCACACCGTTCCACAAGGTCCTGTGAAGGACTTTCGTGGTCTTGCTGGCGAGCTGCGGATATCACTCAAATTTTTGCGGTCATTTGCGCAAGCGACGACTGCTCATTGCGCGGCGACCAGCGACAGCGGCAGGTCTCCGCAGGGGTGCACGGTGAAGCCCGCCTCGCCCCTGAACACCGAGCCGCCGATCCACTTGGCGGTGTTCGAGGCGATGACGCGCCCGGCCGCGCTGATCACGAACGCGGGCACGGGGATGTCGCGCAGCACCGGCCCGGCCGCCTGCTCGAAGCGCCGCACGAAGACGTCGGCCGCCGCCACCCCGATGAACGCGCCCCCCGCCGTGACCGGGACCGACAGCGTGAGGCTGTACTCGTCGGTGCACAGGTAGTCCACGTACGGCCCGCAGATCGTCCGCTCGGCGCCCTGCCACGGCCCGGCGTACCAGTCCCAGTGCGTGTAGTCGTAGAACGCGCTGCTGGCCGGGTCGAGATCGCGCAGGAGCTGCACCGGCGCGCCCGCCCGGTCGTCCTGCCACCACTCCAGGTACCAGGGCGCGTCGGCCAGCAGCCCCGGCGCGGCGATGAACCCGATGCCCGCGATCAGCCCGCCGAGATGGCGGAACAGCGCCGGCCGCAGCGCCGCCAGGTCCTCCTTCGCCAGGGGCGTCCCGGCGAGTGCGGCCGTGCGGTCGCGGACGTCTTCGAGGACGGCGAACACGCCCTCCAGGCTCTCGCGGATGCGCGCGACCGCCCGGACGACGGGTGTCGTGGCGGCGGGGGTGTCGTGGGTCGTGGGCTGGGGCATTCGTCCACCTCCGTGCCTGTGGTCGCGCTCGCCACGACCGGCGCGCCCGGTCAGGCGTCCGCCGGCCCCAGCCGCAGCTCGATCAGTCGTTCTATCGCGTCGAGCACATGCCGTTCGGCCAGGTCACGTGCCTGATCGGGGTCACCGCGGCGGATGGCCTCGGCGATGGCGCGATGCTGAGCCGTGGCCTCATGGTGCCTGCACGGCTCGTCGTAAGGAAGCCACAGCAACGGCCCGATGTCGGCCTGTAACCGGATCTCCTCCTGAGTGAGTCGCGCCGACTGCGACGCGGCGGCCACCTCGACGTGGAAGCGCCCGTCCAGCCTGCGCAGCGCGGCAGCGGAGCCGGCAGCGGTGGCGTCCCCGGAGCCGCCACCGGAGCCGGCGCCGGACCCGGCGCGCGCCATGTCGTCCAGCGAGCGCCACAGCGGCGCGAGGTCCCCAGGCAGCGCACGCTGCGCCGCCAGCCGCGCGGCGGCGCCCGCGATGGCCGCGTAGTGGTCGCCGAGATCGCGCAGCTCGTCCACGGCGAACTCGCGCAGCCGCGCGCCGATCTCGGGCGGCTCGTGCGGCGTGCGGACGAAGCTGCCGCCGCCGCGCCCGCGCCGCGTCTCGACCAGCCCCTGCTGGCGCAGCGCCATGAGCGCCTCCCGCAGCGTGACCGTGGAGACGCCCAGCAGCGCGGCCAGCTCGGCCTCGCTGGGCAGCTGCTCGCCGTCGGCCAGCAGCCCCAGGGCGATGGCGTCGGCGAGCCGGCGTATGACGGCCTCCACCCGTCCCGCGCCCCCGACGGGCGCGAACACGGCCAGGCGGGATCCACGCGTCACCATCGCCCCCACCTCTCCCGCCGTTAACGCCATTGATACCGGAATCACTCTTGTCGCGAAACATTTGAAATCATATGTTTTCGGTTATGCCAGACCAGGAGGCGGCCGTCGGGTTACGCGGGCTGCGCAAGGACTTCGGGCCGGTGACGGCCGTGGACGGCATCGACCTGGAGGTCCGCGACGGCGAGTTCTTCGCCATGCTGGGCCCCTCCGGCTCGGGCAAGACCACGGTGCTGCGCATGATCGCCGGGTTCGAGACCCCCACGGCGGGCACGGTCGAGCTGGGCGGCAGGGACGTGACCCGGCTGGCCCCCTTCGAGCGCGACGTCAACACCGTCTTCCAGGACTACGCGCTGTTCCCGCACATGAACGTGCTCGCCAACGTCGAATACGGCCTGCGCGTGAAGCGGGTGGCCAGAGCCGAGCGGCGGGAGCGGGCCCTGGCCGCGCTGCGCTCGGTGCGGCTGGAGGGCTTCGAGGGCAGGCGGCCCGGCGAGCTCTCCGGCGGCCAGCGGCAGCGCGTCGCGCTCGCCCGCGCCCTGGTCAACCGGCCGCGGGTGCTGCTGCTCGACGAGCCGCTCGGCGCGCTCGACCTCAAGCTGCGCGAGGAGATGCAGGTCGAGCTGAAGGAGCTGCAGCGCGAGGTCGGCATCACGTTCCTGTTCGTCACGCACGACCAGGAGGAGGCGCTGACGATGAGCGACCGCGTGGCGGTGTTCGACCGGGGCAGGATCGAGCAGGTCGGCACGCCCGCCGAGGTCTACGAGCGGCCCGCGACCGCGTTCGTGGCCGGCTTCGTGGGCACCTCGAACCTCATCTCGGGCGCCGCCGCGGAGAAGGTGCTGGGCCGTCCGGGCACGTACAGCGTCCGGCCGGAGAAGCTGCGCGTCGTGCTCGGCGAGTCCGCCGCGGCCGGGCCGGACGAGCACGCCGCCGCGGGCACGGTCGCGGAGGTCGTGTACGCGGGCGCCGCGACCAGGTTCGTCGTCGATCTCGACGCCGGCGGGCGGCTGATCGCGCTCCAGCAGAACCTCCAGGTCTCGTCCATGGACGTGATGGCCCTGCGCGGCGCCAGGGTCCGGCTCGTGTGGCAGCGGCGGCACGAGTTCGCGATCACCTAGCCGGTTCTCGCGTTCACCCAGCCGGCTCGTGCGGCACGAGCTCGCGATCAGGAGGAGGAAGGACATGCGACCGACCGGATCAGCGGTCACACTGGCGGCACTCTTACTCGTCACCGCGTGCGGGGGTGGCTCCACCCCCGCCGGCTCCGCCCCCGCGCCGGGCCGGAGCGGCTTCGCCCCGCCCAAGATCGACGCGCTCCAGAGCGTCGGCACGGGGGAGGGCCAGGTCAATCTCGTGGCGTGGGCCGGATACGTGGAGGACGGCAGCACCGACCCGAAGGTCGACTGGGTCACCCCGTTCGAGCAGGCCACCGGCTGCCAGGTGAACACCAAGATCGCCGGCACCTCGGACGAGATGGTCAACCTCATGCGGACCGGCGAGTACGACGCGGTCTCCGCCTCGGGCGACGCCTCGCTGCGCCTGATCGCGGCGGGCACGGTCGCCCCGGTCAACACCTCCCTGATCCCCAGCTACACCGACGTGTTCGACGGCCTGAAGAGCAAGCCGTGGAACTCCGTGAACGGCGTCGCCTACGGCGTCCCCCACGGCCGCGGCGCCAACCTGCTGATGTGGCGCACCGACACCGTCAAACCGGCCCCGGACTCGTGGAGCGTGGTGTTCGACCCGGCCTCGCCGTACAAGGGCAAGGTGACGGCTTACGACTCGCCGATCTACATCGCCGACGCCGCCGTCTACCTGATGGCGACCAAGCCCGACCTCGGCATCAAGAACCCGTACGCGCTGGACGACAAGCAGTTCCAGGCCGCGGTGGACCTGCTCAAGCAGCAGAAGCAGATCATCGGCGAGTACTGGTCCGACTACACCAAGGAGATCCAGGCGTTCAAGAGCGGCGACTCCGTCGTCGGCACCACCTGGCAGGTCATCGTCAACGTGGCCAAGGGCGAGAAGGCCCCGGTGGAGGCCGTGCTGCCGAAGGAAGGCGCGACCGGCTGGTCGGACACCTGGATGGTGGCCGCCAAGGCCGCGCACCCGAACTGCGCCTACAAGTGGCTCGACCACATCATCTCCCCGAAGGCCAACGCCCAGGTGGCGGAGTACTTCGGCGAGGCGCCCTCGAACGCCAAGGCGTGCCAGGAGACCGCCGACGCCAAGCACTGCGAGACCTTCCACGCCACCGACGAGGCGTACTTCTCCAAGGTCCACTACTGGACCACGCCCATCGCCCAGTGTCTCGACGGCCGCACCGGCGTGACGTGCAAGGACTACGCCGAGTGGACGCGGGCCTGGACGGAGATCAAGGGGTGAGACGGGCGCTGGCCGCCTTCCTGCACCGCAGGGCCGGGGTACGCCTGTCGCTGCTGCTGTCGGCGCCGCTGGCGTGGCTGGGGCTGGCGTACCTGGGGGCGCTGGCGGCGCTGTTCCTGACCGCGTTCTACGGCACCGACACCTTCACCGGCGAGCTGATCAGGACGTTCACCTGGGCCAACTTCCAGGATCTCGTCACCACCGAGGTCTACCGGACGATCGCGCTGCGCTCGCTCGGCGTGGCGCTCGCGGTGACGGCGATCGACCTGGTGGTGGCCTTCCCGATGGCGTTCGCGATGGCCAAGCTGGCCTCGCCGCGCTCCCGGCGCTGGCTGGTGATCGCGGTGCTGACGCCGCTGTGGGCGTCGTACCTGGTCAAGGCGTACGCGTGGCGGGTCATGCTGTCGTCGGGCGGGCTGCTCGGTTGGGGGTTCGGGGTGACGGCGACGATCCTGACGCTGGCGTACCTGTGGCTGCCCTACATGATCCTGCCGATCTACGCCGGGCTGGAACGGCTGCCGGACTCGCTGCTGGAGGCGGCGGGCGACCTCGGGGCGCGGGCCTCGCGGGTGTTCCGCACGATCGTGTGGCCGCTGGCGTTCCCCGCGGTGGTGGCGGGCTCGATCTTCACCTTCTCGCTGTCGCTGGGCGACTACATCGCCGTCAAGATCGTCGGCGGGCGCAGCCAGCTCATCGGGAACGTCGTCTACGACAACATCGGGGCGGCCAACAACCTGCCCTTCGCCGCGGCGGTGGCCACCGTGCCGGTCCTGATCATGCTGGTGTACCTGGCGGCGGTGCGCCGTACCGGGGCTTTGGAGAACCTGTGAACCTCTCGCGCACCGCCCGCCTGCTCTTCCGGCTCGCCCTCGTGGCCGGGCTGGGCGTGATCTACGTGCCGCTGCTCGTCGTGCTGCTCAACTCCTTCAACGCCGACCGCACCTTCGCCTGGCCGCCGACCGGCCTGACCCTGCGCTGGTGGGGGGCGGCCTGGGAGTCGACGGGAGTGCGCGACGCGCTGTGGACCTCCGTCCGCGCCGGGCTGGGCGCGACGGCGATCGCGCTGGTGCTGGGCACGATGGCGGCCTTCGCCGTGCAGCGCTACCGCTTCTTCGGCCGGGACACGGTGTCCCTGCTGATCATCCTGCCGATCGCGCTGCCCGGCATCGTGACCGGGATCGCGCTGAACAACGCCTTCCGCACGGTGCTGGAGCCGTTCGGGGTGGGGCTCGGGCTGTTCACGGTCGTGGTGGGGCACGCCACGTTCTGCGTGGTGACCGTCTACAACAACGTGCTGGCCCGGCTGCGGCGCATGGGCGGCGCGCTGGAGGAGGCGTCGGCGGATCTCGGGGCGGACCCGTTCACGACGTTCCGGCTGGTGACGTTCCCGATGATGCGCTCGGCGCTGCTGGCGGGCGGGCTGCTGGCGTTCGCGCTGTCGTTCGACGAGATCATCGTGACGACCTTCACGGCGGGGGCCGGGGTGCGGACCCTGCCGATCTGGATCTTCGAGAACCTCTTCAGGCCCAACCAGGCGCCGGTGGTCAACGTGGTGGCCGCCGCCCTGATCGTGGCCTCGGTGGTGCCCATCTACCTGGCCCAGCGCCTGTCGTCAGACGTCGGCGCCCACTGAGCTCAGTTCGGCCCCTCCTTCTCGAAGGCGCTCAGGGTGGGGTCGTAGTCGGAGGCGCCTATGTCGTACATCGGGGTCATCCAGTGGTAGAAGTTGTCGCCGCGCTCGCGCAGCAGGTCGTACAGCCTGCGCATCAGCCGGCGGCGCACGGGGGCCAGCTCCGGATGGGGGTAGCGGTTGCTCAGCTCGTGCGGGTCGGCGTGCAGGTCGTACAGCTCGTTGACGGACTCCGGGTTGACGACCAGCTTGTAGCGGTCGTCGCGGATCATCCGCTGCGGGTAGGGGAAGTGGTGGCCGTGGAACTCGGCGAGCAGCTCGCCGGGCCACTCCGGGTGCTCGCCGCGGACGAGGGGCACCAGGCTGCGGCTGTCCACGGCGGGCCGGGCGTCGCAGCCGGCCAGCTCCAGGATCGTCGCCGTGCAGTCGGTGAGCGTCACGAACTCGTTCCTGACCTGCGGCTGCGCGCCGGGCACGCGGACGATGCCGGGGATGCGGTAGATGTCCTCGTACATCGCCGGGCCCTTGTCGTGCAGCCGGTGCGCGCCGGTGAACTCGCCGTGGTCGGCGGTGAAGAACACCGAGGTCTCACCGGCCAGGCCCAGCTCGTCGAGCCGGTCGAGGATCCGCCCGATCTGCTGGTCGATCAGCGTGACGTAACCCCAGTAGACCGCGATCAGCTTGCGGGTGACCTCGATCGGGATCGTGTCGAACGTCCAGTGGTCGCTGTAGTTGCGCTGCACCGGCGGCTTGCCCTCGAACGTCTCCGCGATCGACGGCGGCAGCTCGACCAGGTCCGGGTCGTACATGTCGAAGTACTCGTCGGGCAGCAGGTACGGCAGGTGCGGCCCGAAGAAGTGCGTGGCCAGGAAGAACGGCCGGCCGCCGGCCGCGTACCGCTCCAGGTGCTCGATCGCCCTGGTCGCCAGATAGTGCTCGAACGTGGCCTCGACCGGCTGGTGCAGCCGCGCGGCGAGCAGGTTGCCGGGGTTGCCGTTCGGCGTGGTGCCCCGCACCAGGTCCGAGATCCGGTACGGCGGCAGCCCGCGTTCGGCCAGGTAGTCCAGGTAGTCGGGGTGGTCGACCGGGTTGTGCCAGCCGGGCAGGTCGGGGCCGTCGAAGCCGTAGGACGCGGCGTTGCGGCTGGTGCCGCCGTGCCACTTGCCGATCAGCCCGAGCTGGTAGCCGCGCTCCCGCAGCGCGGACGGGAAGGTGAACGCGTCCTCGCGCAGGTCCTCCAGATAGCCGACGTTGCGCTCGTAGTTCGCCAGCAGCCGGTGCCTGAACGGGGCCTGCCCGGTGAGCAGGCTGGCCCGGGCGGGCGTGCAGATGGCCGTCGGCGTGTAGAACCGGTCGAACCGCGTGCCCGTGGCGGCCAGCCGGTCCAGGTTGGGCGTGGCCACGTGCGGGTTGCCGTAGCAGCCCAGGGTGTCGACGCGGTGCTGATCGGTCATGAGGAAGAGCAGGTTCACTTGGCCGCGGCCTTCGTGTAGAGATCGCCGGTGTAGTACGAGGCGGGGTCGGGCCGCGACTTGAGCTGGCCGGTGCCGACGAAGAAGTCGCCGAGGCTGTTGAGCCACTTGGCGACCGTGCCGTCCTTCGTCTTGGCGACCAGGTCGGCGGTGGTCATCGTCTGGACGTTCGCCGCGTCGGCCTTGACCTTGGCCGGGTCCAGCTTGAGCAGCGCGGCCGCCTCCGTGATCGCCTCCTCGGGGTGCGCGGCCCGCCAGTCGTTCGCCTCCTGCAGCACCTTGATCACCTTCTCGGTGAGCGCCTGGTCCGTCTGCGTTCCCGACACGAACGCGGTCGGGAACGAGCTGCCGGGGAACTCCTTCGTGCTGGCCACCTCGACCGTGCCGGGCACCTTCTGCTTGATCGTGTCGATCAGCGGATACCAGATGCCGGCGCCGTCGATCTGCCCGGCCGCGAACGCCGACACGACGGTGGCCGGGTCCATGGGCACCTTCTGGATGTCCTTGACCGTCATGCCGGCCTTCTGCAGGGCCAGGTTGAGCACCATGTCGCCGGACGTGCCCTCGGGGACGCCGACCTTCTTGCCCTTGAGGTCCTGCATCGTGTTGACGCCCGGCCGGCCGATGACGCGGTCGGCGTACGCGAGCGTGTTGATCGCGACGACCTTGGCCTTGCCGGTGGCGGGCAGCCACATGGCGCCCGGCCCGATGTAGCCGAAGTCGAGGTCGCCCGCGCCGAGCGCCTGGATCTGCAGCGGGCCGTTGGTGAAGACCTTGATCTCCGGGGTGAGGCCCTGCTTGTCCCACAGGCCCTGCTTGTTCGCGATGGCGAGCAGGCTCGCGCCGTTGTAGTCGCTGATGTAGCCGAACCTGACCGTGGAACCGTCGTCTGAGCAGGCGGTCACGGAGAGTGCGATCAGGCTCACCGCCGAGGCGGCCATCAGGGTGCGGCGAAGAGAGCGCATGGCGGACAGTCCTTTCTGAGAAGTGTGTCTAGGCCGCGGGTACGGCCGGAGCCTGGTGGTAGACGGAGTGCCAGACCTCGTTGCGGATCCGCCCGAACTCGGGCGACAGCCGCATCTCCTCGGTCCTCGGATAGGGCAGGTCCACGTCGATGACCTGCTGGAGGCGGCCGGGCCTGGCGGCCATCACGACCACGCGCCTGGCGAGGTAGACGGCCTCGTCCACGTCGTGGGTGATGAACATGACCGTGCGCTGCTCCTGGCTCCAGGTGTCGAGCAACTGGTCCTGCAACTGCACCCTGGTGAGCGCGTCCAGCGCGCCGAAGGGCTCGTCCATGAGCAGGACCTGCGGGTTCACCGCGTACGCGCGGGCGATCGCGCAGCGCTGCTTCATCCCGCCGGACAGCGTCTTGGGCAGCGCGTCGGCGAAGTCGGACAGTCCGACCAGCTCGATCGCCCGCTCGGCCCGCCGCCTGCGCTCGTCCGCCGGGAGGCCGGTCAGCTTCAGCCCGAACTCGACGTTCTTGCGCACGGTCAGCCAGGGGAACAGCGCGTACTGCTGGAAGATCACCCCGCGGTCCGGCCCCGGGCCGGTGACCGGCACGCCGTCCACCAGCACCTCGCCGGAGGTCTGCGTGACCAGCCCGGCGGCCATGCTCAGCAGCGTGCTCTTGCCGCAGCCCGACGGGCCCACGACGGTGACGAACTCGCGGTCGGCGATGTCCAGCGACACGTGGTCCAGCGCGGTGAAGACGCCGTCCTTCATCGGGTAGGTCTTCACCACGTCCCTGAACGAGATCTTGGCGTTCATCGGCGCTCCTGCCAGTCGGTGAGACGTCGCTCGGCGAGCAGCAGCAGCCGGTCCATCAGCAGGCCGAGCACGCCGATGGCGATCAGGCCCACGAAGATCGTGGACAGGTCGTAGTAGAGCTGGGCCTGCTGCATCCGGAAGCCCAGGCCCTCCTGCGCGGCGATCAGCTCGGCGGCGACCAGCGTGCCCCAGGCCGAGCCGAGCCCCACCCGCATCCCGACCAGGATGAACGGGGTGGACGCCGGCACCACGACCTTGATGAAGATGGTCCGGTCGGACGCCCCGAGCACGCGGGCGGCGTTGATCAGCGTCTTGTCCACGTCCACCACGCCCTGGAACGTCGCCACGACGCTGGACAGGAACGAGGCCAGGAAGATGACGAAGACCTTCGGCACCTCGCCGATGCCCATGAGCACGATCGCCAGCGGGATGATGGCCAGCGGGGGAATGGTCCTGAAGAACTGGACGTACGGCTCCAGCAGGCCGCGGGCGGTGGCGTACCAGCCCATCAGGAAGCCGATCGGGATCGCCAGCAACGTGCCGAGCAGGAAGCCGAACAGCACCCTGCGCAGGCTGGCCAGCGCGTCGCCGAGCAGCGTGCCGTCGGCGATCAGCTCGCCCGCCTTGGCGGCCACCTGCAGCGGGTTCGGCAGGCCCTGCACGCCGATCGTGGCCAGCAGCGTCCACACGGCGAGGCCGATGACCACCGCGACCAGGTTGAGCGCGATCGCGCGCCGCGAGCGCCGGGGGCCGCGCCGCCCGGCCGGGGCCGCGCTCGACTTGCCCAGCGCGGTGAGCTCGGTCATGGGAGCTCCTTCGCCGGGCGCGCGCCACTGCGTCCGGCCACGTGCCTCGATTGGTTCATGGGGTCCTCTTGCCTGAGTAGGCCGGGCGCGAGATCGGGCCCGGCCGGATAACGCGAGAGCAGCGGGGATTCGTGCAGCACCAGGGCGATGCCGCCGAGTGCGCCGGCGACCTCGCCGAGCGTGGCGCGGCGCAGGCTCACCCGGTGCCTGGAGACCGGCATGACCTGTGCCCCGAGCGCCCGCTCCACGGGCTCGATCAGCGCGGCGCCGGTCTCCGCCAGCTCGCCGCCGATCACGATCACGCTGGGGCCGATCGCGTTGCAGACCGCGGCGAGCACGCGGCCGACCGCCGCACCGACCCCGGCCAGCACGGCGAGTGCCGTCGCGTCGCCCGCCCCGGCGGCCTTAACCAGCTCGGGCACGTCGTCGGCGGCCAGGCCGGCGGCGCGGCAGGACTCCAGGACCGCCCTGATCGAGGCCACGGTCTCCAGGCAGCCGGTGCCGCCGCAGCCGCAGGGCGCGCCGTCCTCGTCGACGGTGATGTGGCCGAACTCGCCCGACAGGCCGTACGCGCCCCGGTGCAGCGACCCGCCGACCACCAGCCCGCCGCCGACGCCGTGGGACAGGCGCAGGTACAGCACGTCCTGGCCGCCGGCGGCGGCACCCCAGATCGACTCGCCCAGCGCGGCGAGCCTGGTGTTGTTGTCCAGCAGCACCGGCACGCCGAACCGCTCGCGGAGCAGCAGCTGCACGGGATGTGGCGCCTCGAAGTCGCCGTCGTCCCCGGGATCGCTCTCGTCCCCGGCATCGCTCTCGTCCTCAGGGTCCACCGTGCCGACCGGGCCGACCACGCCGACGCCGATCGCGCTCAGCGCGCCGAGCTCCAGCCCGCCCCCGGTGAGCGTGCGGACCAGCCGCCAGGCCAGCTCCGCCCGCTGCTCCCACGGCAGGTCGGCCGCGTGTGGCTCGCTGGCCGTGCCGACGATCTCGTGCGCCAGGTTGACGGCCGCGACGTGCAGCCCGCGCCGGGCGAAGTCGATGCCGATGGCCTGCCCGGCGTCCGGGTTGAGGGTCAGCGTCTCGGCCGGCCGGCCGCGGCCGCGCGGCCCGTCCTGCTGGGAGGCGGCGACGACCGCGCCGGTGGAGACGAGCTCGGCGAGGATGTCGTACAGGGTCGTGCGGGACAGCCCGCAGTGCTTGCCCAGCTCGCCCCGGCTCAGCGGGCCGTGCTTGCGCAGCAGCTCCAGCACGAGCTCCTCGTGCCCGCGCCGGAGTTGTGACAGAGGGCCACGGGGGTGCGACATGTCGCAGAGTCTGCCGAGCACCCGACTTTTTCGTCAATAACCCGGAAAAAAACATCTTTGCCGCAATATCAGGGCTGTGAGCTGCATAAACGTGGCTATGGCGAGGTTTGCGGCCATCGTAACGTTCGTGTAACGCCACGCCGGTGGCTGCCGTGCGTAGCGGGGGCGCATGCGCCACGGCGCGTACCCGCCCGAGTGCCCGGCCCGCCTGCGCAACGGGCTGTGACGACGGATTGGGCGTTGACTTTTGTTTGGATGGACGCCAAATTAAAGGCTGCGGATCATCCCTCGCTGCCCCTGGAAGGCGACCATGAGGCGCTTGCTCTCGGTGTTCCTGGTCATGCTGCTCAGCTCCGCTTTGACGGTCGTGCCCGCGCACACCGCGACGGCGCACGAGGTCGCCTACGACAAGTACTCGCTGATGATCGACGGCCGCCGCGTCGTCCTGCAGTCGGCCGAGTTCCACTACTTCCGCCTGCCCAGCCCGCCCCTGTGGCGTGACGTCTTCCAGAAGTTCAGGTCGGCCGGGTTCAACGCCGTCTCCCTCTACTTCTCCTGGGCCTACCACTCGCCCGCACCCGGCGAGTACGACTTCACCGGCGTGCGCGACGTGGACCGCCTCCTGCGCACCGCCCGCGAGGCCGGCCTGTACGTGATCGCCCGGCCGGGGCCGTACATCAACGCCGAGAGCACCGGCGGCGGCTTCCCCGCCTGGCTGAAGAACGTCCCGGGCCGGGCCCGCAGCAGCGAGGCCGGCTACCAGGCCGCCTACCGCGAGTGGCTGCACCGGATCAACCCGATCCTCGCCAGGCACCAGGTCACCCGGGGCGGGCCGGTCGTCCTCTACAACGCCGAGAACGAGTACCAGGTCAACACCGACGCCGCCTACATGCAGGACATCCAGGACCAGGCCAGGGCCGACGGCATCGACGTGCCGATCACCACCAACGACTGCTGCGACGCCGGAAGCTGGAGCTCGACCTGGGCCACGGGTCCGGGCGCGGTGCAGATCCCGGGCGTGGACGACTACCCGCAGTCGTTCGAGTGCGCCACCCCCGACGTCTGGGGCCCCTGGGGCGAAGGGCTGACCGAGAAGCTGCGCGGCGACATCCCCGTGTTCGCCGCCGAGTACCAGGCCGGGGCGATCGACCTGGGCAACGCCGGGTATGACAAGTGCCGCCAGCTCACCGGCCCGGCGTTCATGAAGTACTTCTACAAGAACAACCTGGTCACGACCGGGGCGACGATGTTCTCGTACTACATGGGCTACGGCGGCACCAACTGGGGCTGGCTCGCCCAGCCCAACGACGTCTACACCTCCTACGACTACGGCGCCGCGATCACCGAGGCGCGCCGGCTCACCCCCAAGTACGACGAGTTCAAGCGCCAGGGCTACTTCCTCCAGGCGGTCGCGCCCCTGGCCAAGACCGACGCGGTGACCACCTCGCCGGCCGCGTCGAGCAACCCGGCCCTGACCACCACCGCCCGCGCGAACCCGGACACCGGCACCCAGTTCGTCCTGGTCAAGCACACCGACAGGGCCGCGACGAGCACGGACGACGCCACCCTCGACTGGGCCGCCCCCGACGGCCGCCACCAGGTGCCCGTGCGGGTGGCGGGCCGCGACGCGCACGTCCTCGTCGCGGGTTACGACCTGGGCGGCCAGCGCCTCGTCCTGTCCAGCTCCGAGATCATGACGCACGCCCTCATCGGCGGCCGTGACGTGGCCGTCCTCTACGGCACCGCGGGCTCGCCGGGCACGACCGTCCTGCGCTACGACTCGCGGCCGGAGGTCAAGGTGCTGGACGGGGCCGTGCGGGCCGCGTACAGCGGGAACGACCTGCGCCTCGACTACGACCACGACGGGCTGGCCCGGGTGCTGGTCACGGGCGGCGGGCGGCGCCCGCTGCTGCTCCTGCTCGGGACGGACGAGGCGGCGGCGACGTTCTGGCGGGCCGAGACGGGCTCCGGGCCGGTGCTGGTCCGCGGCACCGAGCTGGTGCGCTCGGCCGCCGTCCAGGGTGACACCGTCCGGCTGTCCGCCGACTCGGCGGTGGCCGGGCCCGTGGAGGTGTTCGCGGCGCCCGCGGCCAGGCGGCTGCGGATCGGCGCGGACGACGTACGCGTGACGCGCACCCCGAGCGGTTCGCTGCTCGGCGCCACGCGCGCCCCCGAGCAGCCGTCGTTGCCCGCGCTGACGGGCTGGCGCGCCCGAGCGGAGGCCCCCGAGGCCGCGCCCGGCTTCGACGACTCCCGCTGGACCGCCGCCGACCACACCACGACCAACAGCCCCCACGCGCCCAGGACCCTGCCCGTCCTGTACGCCGACGACTACGGCTACCACTACGGCAACGTCTGGTACCGGGGCCACTTCACCGCCACCGGCGCGGAGACCAGGATCGACCTCAACGCCGTCACGGGCCTGCGGGGCAACTACCTGGTCTGGCTGAACGGCCGCTATCTCGGCGCGGCGGCGGGCGGCGTGGAGGCCGACTCCGGCGACCAGTGGACCCCGCCCAACCCCGACCCGGGCCCGGGCCACTTCGACATCCCGGCCGGCACGCTCAAGCCCGGCGCGGACAACGTGATCGCCGTCCTCGTCGCGAACATGGGCCACAACGACGACTGGATCGCCGACGACCTGCGCTTCAAGCAGCCGCGCGGGCTGGTGGCCGCCACCGTGGCAACCACGGTGACCGGTGCCGCGGCCCCGGTCATGTGGCGGATCCAGGGCGGCGCGGCCGGCGCCGACAAGGTGCGCGGCCCGCTCAACAACGGCGGCCTGTACGGCGAGCGCACCGGCTGGCACCTGCCCTCATATCCCGATAAATCCTGGCAAGCCGCCGCCCCGGCGACCCAGCTCGCCCCCGGCGTCACCTGGTACCGGACCTCGTTCCGCCTCGGCCTCCCGAAGGGCCACGACGTTCCGGTCGGGCTCCGCTTCGGCGGCGAGCCGTCGCCCGCGTACCGCGTGCTGATCTTCCTCAACGGCTGGAACATCGGGCAGTACGGCGGCGACATCGGCCCGCAGCGGGAGTTCTCGCTCCCGGCGGGGCTGCTGGACGAGCACGGGACCAACACCCTCGCGCTGGCCGTCACCGCGGAACAGCCCGTGGCGGGCGCTGGCCCGCTCAGCCTGTTCGCCTACGGCAACGTCCGCGGCGAGTAGCGGAGGCGGCCCGAGCGGGCTCAGCTCCGCTCGGGCACGGCCATCTCACCGAGCTGGGACCAGTCGTCCTGCGCCACGGTCGTGTTCACGATCCGCGGCGTCTCCAGCAGGTAGGGGGGCAGCGTCTGCTGCGCCTGCTTGAAGTGGGCGGACTGGACGTGCGCCGCCCCGGCCGCGTCGTCGCGGAACGCCTCGACCAGGACGTATTCGGCAGGGTCGTCGATGCTGCGCGACCAGTCGAACCACAGGCAGCCCGGCTCGGCGCGGGTCGCCTCGGTGAATTCGGCGGAGATCTCCGGCCAGCGGTCGGCGTGTTCGGGCAGAATACGGAACTTGGCGGTAATGAAGATCATCGAGATGGCTCCATGTATCGGCTGTGCTACGGCACGAGACTATCGGGCGGCCGGTCATGCTCGAGTTATCCCAAATTCCTACCAAATGTGTGGGAGACTAGGAGGGTGAGTCTGGACAGGATCCGTCCGTCGAGTGCCCGTGCCGATTCTCCGCTGACCGCCGCCATCCTGGCGGGCCGGTGGGTCAGATCCGCCGCGGCCGACGACGAGCACGGCAGGCGCTGGGTGGCCAATCCCGATCCGCGCGGCGGGTCGGCGGTCACCCCTGAGCCCTGGTCCCTCTACTCGGGGGCGGCGGGCATCGTGCTGTTCTTCCTGGAGCTGGCCGCCGCCACCGGCCATGAGGCCTACCTGGAGGACGCGCGCGCGGGGGCCCGCAGGCTCGCCGGCACCTGGCGGGAGCAGGACGACCTCTCGCTCTATCACGGGCTGACCGGCACGATGATCGCGCTCATGGAGGCGGGCTGGGTGCTCGGCGAGGACCGCTTCGAGGCCGAGGCCCGGGCCATCGCCGATCTGATCGTGCAACGGGGCCGCGCCTCGGCCGAGGGCGTCAGCTGGTCCCGCGATCCCGCGCAGCGCGGCGAGGGCGGCATCGTCCTCGGGTTGCTGCGCGCCGCCGCCCATCTGGGCGTGCCCGCGTACGAGGAGGCGGCGGTCGAGGCGGGCCTGCGCATCGCCAGGCTGCCCGTGCCGGGGCACCGCTTCGGCGACTGTGCCGATCTGCCGGTCGACGCCGTCACGCCCGGCTTCCTGGCCGGCACGGCGGGCACGGCGTTCCTGCTCGCCCGCCTGTACGGGGTCACGGGCGACGAGCGCTTCATGTTCGCGGCCCGCAGCGGCGCCGACTTCGTCCGCGAGATCAGCCTCGTGACCGGCGCCTGCGCGGTCGTCCCGCACCACGTGCCGCAGGCGCGCGGGCTGCACTACCTGGGCTTCTGCTCCGGCTCCGCGGGCGTGGCCAGGATGTTCTACGAGCTGTACAGGGTGGCGGGGGACGCGGGCGACCTGGACTGGGTGGAACGGCTGGCGCACGGCATCGTCAAGAGCGGGGTCCCGCAGCGCCGTACCGAGGGCTACTGGAACGTGGCCTGCCAGTGTTGCGGCTCGGCCGGGCTGATCGAGCTCTTCGTCGGCCTGTGGGCGGCCACCGGCCAGGAGTCCCATCTGGAGTACGCTCGCACGCTCGCCGCCGACCTGATCGGCCGGGCCACCGACCACGACGGGCGCGGTTACCGCTGGTACCAGGCCTACCGGCGGCTGCGGCCCGGCGAGGTGACGGCCGACACCGGCTACATGGTGGGCGCGGCCGGGATCGGCGCGGCGCTGCTCCACCTGGACGCGGCCGGGCAGGCCGACCGGGCCCGCCGGGTGATCCTGCTGCCCGACAACCCGTTCCCGGCCATTCCTGTCCCGGCTTCGGCCCTGCGCGGCTGAGCTGGGCCCGGGGGGAACGGCCTTCGCCGGCCAAATTCATGTATCCCAAGTAGGAAATGTTGACTTTATCGATCGTGCCTCGTAGTTTCATAGGCATGAGCCAGGGCCTTTATCTGACCCGGCGCCCGCACGTGGACTTCGGCCACGTCGCCAGCGCGCAGTGTCGCTGATCACGAAGTTCGAGCCGACCTCGTTCCCCCCTGCGCCGGTGTGCCGGCGCGTTCCCGCAGAGGAACCATCGTGATCAAGATCAGACATGCCCTCCTGCCCGCGCTGCTGCCTGCCCTGCTGGCCGGCTGCGGCGCGGCCGAGGGAGCGGCGAGACCCGGACAAACCGAGGTGAAGGTGCTGCGCTACCAGGGCAACGCCGGCACCGTCACCTATGCCGAGCTGGCCGAGGAGCTCGGCTATCTCGGAGACCTCCAGCTCAAGTGGGTGGGCAACACCACCTCGGGCCCGCAGGACATCCAGTCCGCGGCCACCGGCCAGACCGACTTCGGCGGCGCGTTCAACGGCGCGATCGTCAAGCTCAAGGCGGCCAGGGCCCCGATCAAGGCGGTGGCCGGCTACTACGGCTCCGACAAGGAGACCTTCAACGGCTACTACGTGCCGGACGGCAGCCCGATCAAGACCGCCCGCGACCTCATCGGCAAGAAGATCGGCGTCAACACCCTCGGCGCCCACCACGAGGCCGTCATCAAGGAGTACCTCAAGCGCCAGGGGCTGACCCCGCAGGAGATCAAGCAGGTGCAGCTGGTCGTCATCCCGCCGGTCAACACCGAGCAGGCCCTGCGCCAGGGCCAGCTCGACGTCGGCACCCTCGGCGGCGTGCTCAAGGACAAGGCGCTCGAACGCCGCGGTCTGCGCCCCCTGTTCACCGACGTCGAGCTGTTCGGCCCGTTCACCGCCGGATCCGTCGTCCTGCGCGAGGACTTCATCGCCGAGAACCCGGCCACCACGAAGACGTTCGTGACCGGCTTCGCCAAGGCCATCGAATGGGCGCAGACCCACTCGCGCGAGGAGGTGATCGCCAAGTTCGAGCAGATCATCACCAAGCGCGGCCGCAACGAGACCACGGACATCGTGCGGTTCTGGAAGAGCACCGGCATCGCCGGCAAGGGCGGGGTCATCGCCCCCAAGGAGTTCGAGACGTGGATCGGCTGGCTGGAGCGCGAAGGCGAGATCAAGCCGGGCCAGGTCAAGGCCGCCGACCTCTACACCAACGCGTTCAACCCCTACGGCGGCGGGAGCACCTCATGACCAAGATCAGCATCAGGAACGCCACCAAGACCTTCCAGGTCCGCGACGCCGCCGAGCCGTTCACCGCGCTGTCCGGCATCGACCTCGACGTGCGCGAGGGCGAGTTCCTCACGCTGGTGGGACCCAGCGGCTGCGGCAAGTCCACCCTGCTCGACCTGGTCGCCGGGCTCGCCGAGCCGACCGGCGGCGAGATCCTCATCGACGGCACGCCGATCGCGGGTCCCGGGCTCGACCGCGGCATCGTCTTCCAGCAGTACGCGCTCTTCCCGTGGCGCACCGCGCAGGCCAACGTCGAGTTCGGGCTGGAGGCCAAGTCCGTCCCCAGGAAGGAGCGGGCACGCCGGGCCAGGGAGCACCTGGCGCTCGTGGGCCTGAGCGGGTTCGAGGACCGCTACCCGCACGAGCTGTCCGGCGGCATGCGGCAGCGGGTGGCCATCGCCCGCAGCCTCGCCTTCGATCCCGACGTGCTGCTGATGGACGAGCCGTTCGCCGCGCTGGACGCCCAGACGCGGGAGTCGCTGCAGGAGGAGCTGGTCCACGTCTGGGAGCAGACCGGCAAGACCGTCATCTTCATCACGCACGGCATCGACGAGGCCGTCTACCTGGGCCAGCGGGTCGCCGTGATGACGTCGAGGCCCGGCCGGATCAAGGAGATCATCGAGGTGCGCTTCGACTCCCGCGAGGGCGACCTGCGCGCGGACCCGGTCTTCGGCGAGTACCGCCATCACGTGTGGAGCCTGCTGCGCGACGAGGTCGCGGCGGCCCAGGCACAGGAGCGAAAGGTGGCGACCTCCCATGGCTGAGACTCCCCTCGCCAAGATCGTCGAGACCGCCGTCGCTCCTGCCGCCGGGAGGCGATCCGCGGTGAGCGAGCGGCTCCCCGGTGACGTCCACTGGTACGACCTGCCGGACGACGAGGCCGAGCCCGACGAACCGGCCCCGCCGGACGATCCCGGCGAGCCCATCGAGCCCGGCGGGCCCGCGGTCGCGCTCGCTCCGGCGCCGCGCAGGAAGCGGGCCTTCGGCAGGAAGGCCGGGCGGGCGGCCACGAACTCCACCGCCATCCTGCTCCTCCTCGCCGCGTGGGAGGTCCTGCCCAGGCTCGGCGTGGTGGACCCGGTCTTCGTGCCCCCGCTCTCGGAGAACCTGGTCGCCTGGTACGACCTGCTGATCGGCGGGCAGCTGTCCGAGCACCTCCAGGCGTCGCTGGCCCGCTCGCTGGCCGGCTTCGGCCTGGCCATCCTGCTGGCCATCCCGCTCGGCCTGCTGATCGGCTGGTACCGGCCGGTCGCCGACTTCCTGACCCCGCTGCTGGAGCTGTTCCGCAACACCTCGGCGGTGGCGCTGCTGCCGGTGTTCACGCTGATCCTCGGCATCGGGGAGACGACGAAGGTCACGTTCGTCCTGTACGCGTGCGCCTGGCCGATCCTGCTCAACACCATCAGCGGGGTGAAGACCGTGGAACCGCTGCTCATCAAGTCGGCCAGGTCCATGGGCCTGGGCCCGCTGCGCCTGTTCCAGAAGGTCATCCTGCCCGCCGCCGTGCCGACCATCTTCACCGGCGTCCGGCTGGCGGGGGCGTACTCGATCCTCGTCCTGCTGTTCGCCGAGATGGTCGGCGCCAAGGCCGGGCTCGGCTACCTGATCCTCGACACCCAGTCCAGCTTCCGCATCCCCGACATGTACGCGGGGATCATCACCATCTCCGTGCTCGGCCTGCTGTTCAACCTGCTCCTGGTCGGCGTCGAGCGCCGATTCTCCACCTGGAGGACCACGTGACGAGAAAGCTCCACCTGAACGCCTTCCTCATGGGCGTCGGCCACCACGAGGCGGCCTGGCGGCACCCGCGCACCGAGCCGGCCCGTCTCGCCGACGTCCGCCACTACCAGGAGCTGGCCAGGATCGCCGAGCGCGGCAAGCTGGACTCCGTCTTCCTCGCCGACGGCGTGGCCCTGCACGGCAACGTCCGGCACAACGCCCTGGGCGGTCTCGAACCGCTCACGCTCCTGTCCGCCCTGGCCGCCGTCACCGACCACATCGGCCTCATCGCCACCGTGTCGACGACGTACAACGAGCCCTTCCACGTGGCGCGCAAGTTCGCCTCGCTCGACCACATCAGCGGCGGCCGGGCCGGCTGGAACATCGTCACCTCCGCCGGCGAGGCCGAGGCCCGCAACTTCGGCATCGAACGTCCGGCGCACGCCGACCGCTACGCCAGGGCCGCCGAGTTCCTGGAGGTCACCCGCAAGCTGTGGGACAGCTGGGAGGACGACGCGATCGTGGGCGACCGGGTCGGCGGCCTCTACGCCGACACCGGCAAGATCCACGCGATCGAGCACGCGGGCGAGCACTTCGCGGTGCGCGGCCCGCTGAACACCTCTCGCCCGCCCCAGGGCCATCCGCTCCTCGTGCAGGCCGGCTCGTCGGAGGCCGGAAAGGACTTCGCCGCCCGCCACGCCGAGGCCGTCTTCACCGCGCAGCAGACGCTCGCCGAAGGCCAGGAGTTCTACGCCGACCTCAAGCGCCGGCTGGTGGCGCACGGGAGGCAGCCGGACGAGCTGCTCGTCCTGCCGGGCATCTCGCCGATCATCGGCTCGACCGAGCGCGAGGCGCTGCTGCTGGAGAAGGAGCTGGAGGACCTCATCATCCCCGCGTACGGCCTGGCGCAGCTGTCCACCATGACCGGCATAGAGCTGACCGAGGACGCGCTGGACCGGCCGCTGCCCGACGTGCCCGTCGAGACCGAGGGCGCGCAGAGCCGCCGCAAGCTCGTGGTGGACCTGGCCAGGCGCGAGGACCTCACGGTCAGGCAGCTGCTCGGCCGCCTGGCGGGCGGCCGCGGCCACCGGGTCGTGGCCGGGACGCCCGAGCAGATCGCCGACCAGCTCCAGGAATGGTTCTTCAGCGAGGCGGCCGACGGGTTCAACATCATGCCGCCGATCCTGCCCGGCGGCCTGTCCGACTTCGTCGACTACGTCGTGCCGGAGCTGCAGGTCAGGGGCCTGTTCCGGTACGAGTACGAGGGCCGCACGCTGCGCGAGAACTACGGGCTGGACAGACCCGGCTCCCGCTACGCCACGCCGCGCGAAGTGGCGGTGGCGCGATGAGCGGCATCGTCACCCTGGTCGGCAACCCCCGTCCGGGCTCCAGGACTTTGACCGTGGCCGCCGAGGCCGCCCAGGCGGTCGGCAGCCGGATCGGGGCCGCCGGGCCGTACGAGGTGGTGGATCTGTCCACGCTCGGGCCGGACCTGCTCGCGCCCGGCAAATCGGCCGGGGTCGAGGCGGCGCTGAGCCTGGTGCGCGAGGCGAGCGTGCTGGTGGTGGCCAGCCCGACCTACAAGGGCACCTATACCGGGCTGCTCAAGGCGTTCGCGGACCGGCTGCCGCCGGACGCGCTGGCCGGGAAGGCGGCACTGCCGCTGCTGGTCATGGGAGACCCGAAGCACTCGCTGGCGGTGGAGGTGCATCTGCGGCCGCTGCTGGTGGAGCTGGGCGCCGTCGTGCCGACGCCCGGACTGGCGGTGCTGGAGTCGCAGATCCCGCAGATCGAGGAGGTGCTGGCGGCGTGGGCGGACCGGGTCGCCGGCCAGGTGGCCGCAGTGGTCAAGGAAGGGGCGTACCGATGACGGAGACCAGGCCGGAGCGGGAGCTCCGGTTGACCAGGGACACCCGGCAGCCGCTGCCGCCGTCGCGGGATGGCCGCCCCGCGCGGGGCCGCTCGGCGGCCGGCTCGTCGCGGGAGGCCGGCGCCTGGCGGGGCGAGCCCGGCCTGCCGCGGGACGCCCGCCGCGCGCCGTCCGCGGCGGACCGGCGGCCGCCCGGCCGCGGGGTGGACGCCGACGGATACCGGCGGGCCCTGGCCGTGCACGCGGCCGGCGTCGTCGTCATCACCGCCCAGAGCGACGGCATCCCGGTCGGGCTGACGGCGACGTCGTTCTCCTCGGTCAGCCTGGACCCGCCGCTGGTGTCGTTTTACGTGGACCGCTCTTCGACCACCTGGCCCTCGCTGCGGGCGGCGGATCACTTCGCGGTGAACGTGCTGGCCGGGGACCAGGCGGAGCTGGCTACGAGGTTCGCGCGCAAGGACATTGATCGCTTCGCCGAGCCCACCAGGTGGCGGCCGGGCCCGCTGGGCGCGCCGCTGCTCCAGGACGTCTCGGCGCACCTGATCTGCCTGCCGCACGAGACCGTGGACGTCGGTGACCACATCCTCGTCGTCGGGCTGGTCGCCGAGGCCAGGGTGCACGGCACCGGCCGCCCCCTCCTCTACCACCAGGGCCGCTTCGGCCGTTTCCTCCCTCATCCCTGAGGCTGCCCAGACTCGCAGGGACGGCCGCCCGGTCACGCACCGGGCGGCCGTCCCTGTTTCGCGGGGCACCGCGGGCTGCCGCCTCCGGACCGGCTCCGGACATGCCTGTGGCCCCGGCCACGTCATTGGGGCCGGGGCCGTACGGGGGGAGCTCAGGCGGCGATCGGCGAGTAGTCGGCCGCGTCGCCGGTCAGCACGGTGCTGGGGCGGCCGTCCACCCCGACCGGGATCTCTCCCGCGATCGTGACCCGGTGCAGGCGCCGCGGCCGGTCACCGAAGTCGTGGACCACCCGGTGCTGCGTCGCCCGGTTGTCCCAGATGGCCACGTCACCGGGCGACCAGCGCCAGCGCACGGTGTTCTCCACCTCCGTGACGTGCTCCTGGATCAGCCGGATCAGGGAGGCGGATGCGTGCGCGGGCAGCCCCACCAGGCGCTTGGCGAAGTCGCCCAGCAGGATCGACCGCTCGCCGCTCTCGGGGTGCACGCGCACGACCGGGTGCTCGGTCTCGAACACCGTCGAGGAGAACACCTTGGCGTGCTCGCGGGCCCGGTCCGGGTCGTCCGCGGCGGCGACGCGGGCGTAGTCGTACTGGTTGGTGTGCACGGCGCGCAGGCGGTCGAGCAGATCGCGCAGCTCGGCGGGCAGGTGCTCGTACGCGGAAGAAGACCACCTTGTGGCCGAGCAGGGCCAGGCGGATCTCCGCCACCACGGCGGGGGGCAGGTCGCCGCCGAGCCGCACGCCGGAGATCTCGGCGCCTATGCGGCCCGCGACGGGGACGATGGACAGGGATGACATGGGTTGTTTCCTTCCGTGAGAGAGAGCTTCTGCGGACGGAAGGAGGGACAGAGCGCGCTGGCCACGCGGCAGAAGTCCACGTGGCCCCGGATCGTCAGAGCCGTGGTCGTCACGCTTCCCAACGTAGATCGACCGCTCCCTATAGTCAACTCAATTGGTAGGGAATTAGGGTTTTTATGAGAAGGGGATGGTTGACGCATCGGCGGTCCGGCGGCTACAACTGTTCTAGAACACTAGAACTCTGGAGGTCGGGATGACGACGGTTCGAGGGCAGGTGCTCGCCGACCGGGCGGGGCCGTACTTCGGTGGGTTCGGGGGCAGGTTCGCCCCTGAGGCCCTGGTGGCCGCACTGGACGAGCTGGATCTCACCTATCGGGCGGCGCTGTCCGACCCGGAGTTCACCGCGCGGCTCGACGGGCTGCACCGCACGTACTCGGGGCGGCCGAGCCTGATCACCGAGGCGCCGTCCTTCGCCGCGCACGCCGGGAACGCGCGCGTCCTGCTCAAGCGCGAGGACCTGAACCACACCGGGTCGCACAAGATCAACAACGTGCTCGGCCAGGCGCTGCTCACCGTGCGCATGGGCAAGCGCAGGATCATCGCCGAGACCGGCGCCGGCCAGCACGGCGTGGCCGCCGCCACGGCCGCCGCGCTGCTCGGGCTGGAGGCCGTCGTCTACATGGGCGAGGTGGACATGCGGCGCCAGGCACTGAACGTCGCCCGCATGCGCCTGCTCGGCGCCGAGGTCGTCCCCGTGACCTCCGGCTCGCGCACCCTCAAGGACGCCATGAACGAGGCCATGCGCGACTGGGTGACCAACGTCGAGCACACCCACTACCTGATCGGCTCCGCGGCGGGGCCGCATCCGTTCCCGACCATGGTCCGCATGTTCCAGCAGGTCATCGGCGTCGAAGCGCGTCAGCAGGTCCTCGATCTGACGGGCCGCCTGCCCGACGTCGTGTGCGCCTGCGTCGGCGGCGGATCGAACGCCATCGGCATCTTCCACGCCTTCCTCGACGACCAGGCCGTGGAGCTCGTGGGCCTGGAG
>NZ_VCKX01000696.1 GCF_005889725.1 Nonomuraea zeae | reverse complement strand
GTTCCACGACGACCGGTTCGGGCTCGTCGCGCAGGATGGTGTCGTGCAGGCTCTGCAGTTCGCTGCCCGGGTCGATGCCCAGCTCGTCCACCAGGAGCGTGCGGCCCGTGCGGTAGGTGTCCAGCGCCTCGGCCCTGCGACCGCTGCGGTACTGCGCCAGCATGAGCTGGGCGCGCAGCCGCTCGCGCAGCGGGTTGGTCTCGACGAGCGCGGTCAGCTCGTGGATCAGGTCACTGTGCCGTCGAAGGGCGATCTCCAGCTGGATGCGTTCCTCGGTGAGGGTGAGCCGCCGGTCCTCCAGCCTGTGCGCCTCGCCTTCCACGTACGTGCTCTCCACCCCCGCCAGCACGGGCGCCCGCCACTGGTCGCACGCCTGCCTGAACAGCTTCGCCGCCAGCTCCAGGTCGCCGGCGGCCTGGGCCGCGCGGCCCTCGGCGGCCAGCCGTTCCGCCTCCAGGGCGTCCACCTGCTCGGGCAGGGCGTGCAGCACATATCCGGGCGAGGCGGTGCCCAGCAGATCTGCCGACGCGCCCGCCTCGGTCAGCGCCCTGCGTAACCCCGAGATGCAGATGACGATCTGGTTACGCGCAGTAGGCGGCTGGTGCGGGCCCCAGATCGCCTCGGCGAGCCGCTCGATGGAGACGACCTTGCCCGCGTTGAGGATCAGAACGGCGAGGATCACGCGTTGGCGCATGCCGTTGACGGCGAGTTGTCTATCCCCCACAAAGACGGCCAGGCTGCCGAGAATCCGAAACGACAGGCCGTTTGCCATGCACAACCCCCTGAGCCTGACCGACGCGGACTGTGTTTCCGAATCTTGATCACCTGGAGCGCGGCAAATCCGTAATCTCCCATTTGAGCATGGTTTGCGGGGATTGCCACCCCAGTTTTTCTGGGGTGTCAGGAACCATGACGAGCACGGTACGTATTCGACGGGGGAAGCGGAACAGATGAAGGTTCGGCCCTCGAAACACGCGACTTCGGCGGGGAGGCGACTGACCGCTGAACAAAGCGACCGAAACCCGGCCCGGAAACCCGCCCTAGACC
>NZ_VCKX01000695.1 GCF_005889725.1 Nonomuraea zeae | reverse complement strand
CGCAGACGCCTGACCAGGCACAACCCCCACGCCTAGTGACACGCCGCATCAGCACGCCCGCAAGCGTTTCCCCAGCTCAGACCCCAGATCTATGTGTCTTTCCTGCTACACATCTGCGGAACGCGGGTGACGGTGGTGGCGCGCTGGTAGCGGGCGCGGCCGAGGAAGGCGTCCACCTCGGCTTCGACGGCGGTCTGGATGATCAGGCGGGCGCCGAGCCGGGCGACGTCCTCGATGACCTCGACCAGGTCACGGCCGTCGGTGAACAGGGCGTCGATCTCGGCGCGGATGGCCTGAACGGGCGGTAGTGTGCGTGCCACGAGCGTAGGTCCTTGCGTAGTGCGAACTTTGGACGGTTCAGCACGGCAACCTACGCTCGTTCACATTTACACCGCATCTCGGACGCGACCAGGACTCTGGGGCACCTTTGTGACGACGAAGGTTAAGGCGACGCATCGAGAATGACGTCAGTTCAAGCCTTCCAGCCGCAGGATCCACTCCTGTAGAGCCGTGTGGACCTGGTCTGCGTCATAACCTCTGATCACTATGTCAAAAAGCCCTTGGTCCATCTCCGCGCGCAAATCATCCGCTGTCATCTCACCAGAGCCGGCCAGTGACCGCTCAATGCGTTCTTCCAGTTCGTCGACCTGTCGTCTGCTGTAACCGCGGATTCGAACCTTGAAATCTGCCATATGCGGATCATGGCAGACAGACTGGTAACAAGACGGAGATTCCTACTTTCGTGCGTCGTCCTTCAAGCCGCTAGGAATTACCTGGCTAGCGGCGTCGCTTCGTCCAAGTCCTCTCGAAGCTCGGCTCGTAGGTGTCGACCATGTCTCCACCCGCTACCCGTCGCAGATGGAGAACGGGGGTCGCCAACAGGCTGGCCGTACGCCTGCGTGTTAACCAGAAGGTGAGTGCCTGTCAATCCCCTGGAATGGAATCGTGGAGACGGTCTATGCCACAGCGGTCCTCAGCAGGGCCGATGAGGCTTGTCTCTTCTCGATCATGTGACGTTCGAATGTGACGGGCGGCAGGCCGTCATTGG
>NZ_VCKX01000694.1 GCF_005889725.1 Nonomuraea zeae | reverse complement strand
GTGTCCACCAGCACGACCGCGCCGATGGCACCCCGCACCAGGTCGTCCCACATGAACCAGAACCGGTGCTGCCCGGGGGTGCCGAACAGGTACAGGATCAGGTCGCGATCGAGGGAGACCCGGCCGAAGTCCATGGCGACGGTCGTGGTCGACTTCAGGGGCGTCATGCCCAGATCGTCGATCCCGGCGGAGGCGTCGGTCATGACGGCCTCCGTGGTCAACGGCATGATCTCCGACACCGCGCCGACGAACGTCGTCTTGCCCACCCCGAAGCCACCGGCGACCACGATCTTCGTCGAGGTCAAACCGGGGCTAGAGCCTGCGAAGTCCACTGAGCACCCTTTCGAGCAGATTTACGTCCGGCCGCCCGGCGTCCAGCTGCGGCTGATGCACCCGGACCAGACCTTCGGCGGCCATGTCAGCGATCAGCACCCGTACGACGCCGAGCGGGATCCGCAGCAGGGCCGACACCTCCGCGACGGACCGGACCTGCCGGCACAGTTGGCTGATCGCCTGGTACTCCGGCGTGATATGCGAGAACTCCCGCTGCTCGGCCGTCGCCGATGACACCAGGGCCTCCATCGCCAGCTTGACCCGCGGCGCCGTCCGTCCACCTGTCACCGCGTACGGGCGGACGGGCGAAGCGGGGTCGGGATTCAGCTGCGACTGGGACTGGGGTTGAGGCGGAGGAGCCCAACCGCCGCTGTTCCATCTCGGGTCTGTCACCTACATCACCTGGTCTGGCTGGCGCGCAACTCCGCACGCACAGCCGGAGTCAGCACCTGACCGGCGCGATCGACCATCAGCGTCATCTGGTACGCCACCAAACCCATGTCACAGTCCGGAGCCGCCAGCACCGCAAGACACGAACCATCACTGATCGACATGATCAGCATCAGCCCACGCTGCATCTCCACGATCGTCTGATTGACCGCACCACCCTCGAACACCCTGGCCGCACCCTGCGTCAAACTCACCAACCCCGACGCGATCGCAGCCAGCTGATCAGCCCGATCAGCCGGAAAACCCGACGAAGCCGCCAACGGCAACCC
>NZ_VCKX01000693.1 GCF_005889725.1 Nonomuraea zeae | reverse complement strand
GGCCAAGGGGGCGGCGGCCCTCGACGCGCCGGTGGCGGTCATGGCGGTGACGGACGCGAAGGGGCTGGAGTTCGACTCGGTGATCGTGGCGGAGCCGGACCTCATCGCCGCCCAGTCGCCGCGAGGGCCGAGCGACCTGTATGTTGCTCTCACCCGTGCCACGCAACGGCTCGGGGTCGTACACGAGCGGCCGCTGTCGCAGGCTCTGCAGGGCTTGCCAAGCCGTTCGCCCGCACCGGCAAATGGGCTTTGACCGGCTTTAGTGTGCCTGGTGAAACATGTCCTACCTGCGAAAACTTGATGTTTCTGCTGATCGGGACACGGTTGACATCTGAGGTGGAGTCGGTAGTTTGCTGCGCAGTCCAGCACGGGACTTGGCCGGTTGGCCGTCTCTGACATCGCCGGATCCTGCGTCCGTGACGGAGCGTGGCTTCGTCCACACAGCCAGGTGCAGGGCCGTCGGTCCGTCGAGTCGGGGCACCCCAACCGGGCGGGGGGTTGGACCCGGGACGGGTCCGGGAGCCCAGTAGACAACGGAATTCCGAGCTCGCCGCCGACGAGACGGGTCCGGTCCGAAGGGTTTCCGGGCCCTCTTCCCGCTCTCGTGCGCTGGACCGCCAGTGCGCCGGGTGGTCCCGTCGGTCGCGGGATCACCCTGCCTGGCCCTTCTGCGTGGGCTGCCCGGGTTTCGTCTGATTTGGGTGTTTCGCGCCGCGTGGCGTGGGCCGGCCGGGCCTTGTACCCGCTCGGCCGGGGTTTGGCGCGCCATGGGCTGCTTCCGGCTGCTTCCGGCTGCTTCCGGCGCCGGGGCTCCTGCGCCGTCCGGCCCGCCTGGGTCGCCTGGCGCGGATTTTCCGATCTTCCCGCGCCGCGCTGGCGTGAGCGTGGCCGACGGGGCGGTAGCGTTTTCGCAAGCAGGCTTGCGAGTTGGCGAGGAGACCTCGGAGTGGTTCAGGACAAAACGAGCCTACCGCCCGTGCCCGGGCGCGACTCGACCACGCCCGAGGGGCCTTCACCGGCCGCGCCCGCCCCGACAACGATGCCCGGTACGGCTT
>NZ_VCKX01000692.1 GCF_005889725.1 Nonomuraea zeae | reverse complement strand
GGCCCTGTGCGGGGTGGGCGAACGCTGGATGGGTGGCGGTCCTGTGCCGGGGCGGGTGAACGCTGGATGGGGGCGGTGGCCCTGTGTGGGGCTGGACGGGGCGGTCTGGTCCTAGATCGCGGACGTGGGCGATGAGATCATGATGGCCGCGGAACGCGAAATGGGGGCCATTCATGCGCTTAGCCCGGACCTTCGGCGTCGCCCTGGGCGCGGTCATCGTAATGTCGATCAGCGCGTCGCCTGTGGCAGCGGCACAGGCGCCCACCTACACCTTCCACAAGCAGACACTGTGGAAGCAGTACACGACGACCGACCCGGCCACGGGGTCGACGGTGACGACCTGTTTCCGGCTTCCCGCGGTCGTGAAGACGAGCAACGACGTGCTGCTGGCCTTCGCCGAGCGGCGGAACAAGAACAACTGTGCCGACCACGGCCCGTTCGACGTCGTCATGCGGCGCTCCATCGACCACGGCGTCACCTGGCAGGCCAGCAAGACGGTCCTGGCCGGCACCGCCGGGGCCGTCCTCCAGGGGAACGCGACGGTGGTCGCGGATTCGACCGGTCCGGTGTTCCTGCTGACGACGTCCGAGCCGGCGGCCGGGCAGGCCACACCGCGTACGCCCAAGGTCCAGGTCAGCCGGGACGACGGGCAGACCTGGTCGGCGCCCAAGGACCTGTCGGGCGTCATCAAGGCGCCGGCGGGTGCGGACGACTGGTTCGCGACCGGGCCGGGGCACGGGATCCAGCTGACCCGTGGCGAGCACGCGGGACGGCTCGTGGTGCCCGTCTACTTCGCCGCCGGTGATCGGCAGAGCGTACGGCTGATCTACAGCGACGACCACGGGACGAGCTGGCACATCGGCGCGACCGCGACCTACGACAAATCCGTGCTGAAGCTCGGCGAGCAGACGCTGGTCGAGCGTACGGACGGCAGCATCCTCGTGATCGCCCGCAACGGCACGGTCCCGGACCAGACCTCCGTGCACGGCCTCGCCCGGGGCGTCAGCACGGACGGCGGCCTGACCTTCGCCGGCGCCTTCCAGGCCGACAACGCCATCACCG
>NZ_VCKX01000691.1 GCF_005889725.1 Nonomuraea zeae | reverse complement strand
CGCCCCACCCGGGCAGGACCGGCCCCCGACGGGGCGCGCCTCGTATGTGCGCAACCCGTCGTACACGCGCCCCACCCCTGACAGGGTCTGGCCTGAGCCTGGACCTGCCCCGTATCCGCGCCCCACTTCGGGCACGACCCGCCTCAGACACGACTCATTTCCGGCAGGCCCCACCCCGGACTCCGAGTTAGCCAGCGCACCCGTGGGCCCTGACGTCAACATGACCGAGCGCGATGTGCGCCGGGCGTGACAAGCGCCCAAGACGATGTGGCCGCGTGATGCGCATGCCTGACGCCGACGTCCAGCGGACGGCGGACGGCGAGGTGCGCCAACGCGACGCCCTCGGTCCGCATCGAGCCCCGGGCAGCCTGTTAAGGGGACGCCTGGGTGAAACACGCCTGACGGCTGACTCGCCCGAACGGCGACTCACCCGACACGCCACTCACCCGAATGGCACTTCGTCCGATCCAAGAGGTAGTTGCCTGAGAGGTAGTTCGCCTGGCAGGCACGACATGGCCAAGCGCGCCAACCTCCCCGACAGGCCACGAGGAGCGGCGCGCCCGAGAACCGCTTGCCGCGTCTGATCAGCCCCGGCCTCGAACCGATGACGGTCACGTCGTAGGCGGTGCCCCCTTTGAGGAGGCTCCTGGGCCGCAGCCGGCTCCTCCACGCCCGCCACCCCAGATGCCGGGGACACCCTGACCACCCCGGCCAGTTCGGCGGTCTCGGCGATCTCAGGGGCCGGACCCAGGTCAAGCGTCGAGACCATCCCTGCCGCCCAGGCCGTCCCCCGTACCGGTGGCGTCTCGGGCGGCGGAACCCTCCGATGCCGGGAGCGTCGCAGCGACGAGGGCCGGCTCGGAGACAGGGACGGTTCCGGACGTCGAGACCGGCTTGGACGCCGGGATCACTCCAGACGCCGGATTCACCCCAGACGCCGGGATCACTCCAGACGCCGGAGCCGTTTCAGGCACCGGAACGGGGACCGACGCCGGAACGGTCCCTGCCTCCGCAACCGACGCCGGCACCGGTACGGAGAGCGGCAGCGTCTCGGGGGCTGGAGGGCGGCGGCGCCAGAACGGCAGAGCGACCGCCACCATGGCCACCCCCACC
>NZ_VCKX01000690.1 GCF_005889725.1 Nonomuraea zeae | reverse complement strand
GTTCGGGGCGGCGGGGGAGGCGTTCGCCGGGCTGCGGGCGCACGGCAAGGAGGCGGCGGCGCTGACCATGCGCGCGTCCTGCCTGGCCGTCCTGGGCCGGTTCGACGAGGCCACGCGCGAGGCGGACCGGGCGATCGAGCTGGCCGCCGCGGACGGCGACCTCGAAGCCCTGCTCGCCGCCACGCTCGGCCGGGCCCGCCTGGACGTGGAGCTGGGAGAGCTCCAGAAGGCGGGGGAGCGGCTCGGCTCGGCGCTGCGGCTGGCGTCAGGGGATCCGCTCCGGGAGGCCGTCGTGCACGAGCGGCTGGCCTGGCTGGCCGGCCGTACCGGGGACCTCGGGGCGCGCGTGGCGGAGCTGGAGCCGGCCGTGGCCGGGTTCCGCGAGGCGGGCGAAGCGCGGCTGTCCGCTCTCGCCTCGATCGAGCTCGGCTTCGCGCTGGAGGAACGCGGCGAGTTCCGCCGTGCCAGGGCCGCGCTGGAAGAAGGGCTCCAAGGGCTGGCCAGGGCCGGGGACGAGGGGTCGCAGGCGCCGTTCGAGCTGATCGTGGCGGCGGGCGGGGGCCGGGACCCGTCCGTCCTGTCCCGGCTGGCCGCCATCCAGCTCACGCTGGGGGACCTGACCCGCGGCCGGGCCAGCCTGGCGGAGGCGCTCACGGTGCTGCGGGCCGGCGGCTTCCGCGGGGAGGCGGTGGAGCGGCTGGCGGGCTGGCTGCGCATCGAGGAGGCGGAGGCGGCGGGCGATCTCGAACGGGTGCGCGCGCTCGCGGAAGACTCGCTCGCGCGCCGCCTCATCAGGGACGCGGCGGATCGGTCGTACCTGCTGGCCAAGCTCTCCGCCTGCTGCCACGACCTGGGCGACTTCGCCGCCGCCTACGAGCACGCCGCCGGCGGGTACGAGCTGCGCGACGACCGGGCGGTGGAGCACCTGCGCAACCTCGGCCTGGCGGCCAGGGGGCTCGGCCGGTCCGACGAGGCCGTCGGGCACCTGTCCAAGGCGGTGGAGCTGGCCCGGGAGGCGGGCTCCGCGCTGCCCGCCCAGCTCGTCCGCGCCCTCGACGCGCTCGGCCAGGCCCTGGCCGACCAGGTGCGGTGGGCGGAGGCGGGGCGGGCGTACGAGCTGGGGGT
>NZ_VCKX01000689.1 GCF_005889725.1 Nonomuraea zeae | reverse complement strand
GATCCCTGGTTGTCGCTGTTGAAGTAGTAGCAGAACTCGCCGGTATCGCAGACACCGTCGCGGCTTGCGGCCGAGGCCGGCGCCGCGGTGGCGAGAACCGCCCCGCCGAGCGCCATCGCGGCGGTCGTCGCGGTGATGATCCTGGTGAGCGTTCTCATGCTGTTCTCCTTATGACTGCAGAGTCTGGGACTTCTGGCACTTCTGGTACTTCTGGCACTCGGAATGGTCTGCGGCGCCTGGGGGCTCGGGACGGGTCAGCGGCGCTGGTACTCCTCCCAGGTGCGGATGGTCACCTTCGGGCCGTCGTCCGGGCCCCGGCCGGCCAGCCCGTTCAGGCCGAGGTAGTAGTCACCGATCTGGTGCTGGGCCTGGCCGGCGAGGTCCGTGTCGCTGATGGCGGTGGCGTGGATGTGCCACGGCCAGTCGTCCTGCTGGGGGTTGCGCAGCCAGGCGGCGAAGCCGACGAGGCGCAGCGCGCGGACGACCGAGGTGCGGGTGGCGGCGTTCATCCCCTTCACCGAGATGTCCACGACGCCGCCCCCGTCGTGAGTGCCCGCCGAGGTGGGGTCGCCGCCCGGGTTGTACGACCCCTGATCCAGCTTGAAGTCGCGGCCGAGCAGCCGCTTGGCCTCCGCCAGCATGTTTCGCGTGCGGGTGTTGACGACGAAACCGCCGGTGGACACCCGGGCACCCGGGCTGATGACGTCGGTGACCTTGAAGCGGCCGGCACCGAGCTTGGTGAGCGACGTCTTGCCCGGCAGGCCGTTGGCGTCGAGACCGGTCAGGCCGAGCGACTTCTGGTAGTTCGCGTAGGCGGTGACCGTTGTGCTGCCGAAGTAGCCGTCCACCCACTTCGCCTCAAGGAAGCGCTGGTCACGCAGCGCCTGCTCGACGAGGAGCACGCTGGCCTTGGCACCGGGGGTGAGCGTGTTGTCAGGCCGCCGCGGGTCGATCTGGGCCGCCTTGACGGTGGCTTCCATGTTCACGCTCGGAAGGGCCCTGGCGTCGGCCGCCTGTGCCGCCGGCGCCCCGGACACTTCAGCCAGCGAAGCGAACAGGACGCCCGCCATGAGGGCAGCGGCGCATGAGGGCAACTTCATCGGTACTCCTGGTTCAGGGGCTGGGGGCGATTCCGGGGT
>NZ_VCKX01000688.1 GCF_005889725.1 Nonomuraea zeae | reverse complement strand
CGTTCGTCCCGGCGGGGCCCGACGGGGTCAGCGGCGGAAGGGGCCCGCCACCTCGAACGTGTGCCCCTCCGTACGGCCGCGCCTGGCCGAGAAGTAGAGCCGCTCGCCCCCTGGCGAGAAGGCCAGCCCGGTCAGCTCGGCCCCGGCCTGCCCCTCCAGCCTGAGGAACGGCGTGACCGCCCGATCGGGCGCGATCACGTCGATCTCCGTCGTCTCCCTGGCCACGTAGAGGTCGCCGGAAGGGGCCGCGGTGATGGCGCGCACGCCCTCGCACAGCCGGTCGAGTGTGGAGGTCTGGGCGTCGTAGGCCCACAGCGCGGTGTCGCCCTTGGTCGTGAAGTAGCAGACCCCGCCCGCGTAGTGGCAGCCGTCGCCACCGTCGAAGTGGCGGGCGTCCTCGACCTGATGGCGGGTGGCCTTGAGCAGCGCGGCCGGCGAGGGCACGGCCTGCCAGTGGCCGGAGTCGCACAGGACCTCCAGCGTGCCCTCGGTCAGGTCGCCCCAATCGCCCGGCCTGAACCGGTAGAAGCAGCCGTCGGGCTCGTCCTCGGTCATGTAGATGACGTGCCGCTCCGGGTCGCAGGCGGCGGCCTCGTGTTTGAAGCGGCCCATGGACAGGCGGGGCCGGGCCGCGCGCGCTCCGTAGGGGTCGCACTCGAAGACGCGGCCACGGTGGCCGAGCTCGCACGACAGCCACGTGTGCCACGGCGTGGCGCCGCCCGCGCAGTTGAGATCGGTGCCCGACAGGATGCGGTAGGCGTCGCCGACCGAGCCGTCACCCCGAAAGCGCAGCGCCGACGCGCCGCCGAGCAGGGGCAGCTCGGAGTTGGACACGTAGATCCAGCCCGCGCCGTCGGGGAAACAGGCGCCGCCGTCAGGCGCCGCGTGCCAGGTCAGCCCGGCCACCTTCTGGCCGGAGCGGGCCACCACCCGGCCGGTGAACCCGAGCGGCAGGGCGAGACCGCCCGTGCCCGGCGGGCCGAGCGGACCGTACGGGCTGGCGCCACCCGGCATGAGCGGGCCCGTGCGGAGGAGAGTCTTGTGGGACATCGTGGGGCCTCCCTCTAGGTGCCACGCTAGTCGACCGCACCGACATGAATGGCAAGGACTCGCGACATCAAACTCTGCGCAAACCCCTTGCTGCCGCATCCCTGTCTCTCATACATATCTCCGACCCCACTCCACCCCAACGCAGATC
>NZ_VCKX01000006.1 GCF_005889725.1 Nonomuraea zeae | reverse complement strand
CGGATGAGTATAAGAGACAGGCTTCTCCGGCGGCGGAGGCTCGGCGTGCGGCGGGTCCTCCACCGGCACCTCCTGCGCCGGCGGGGTCGGCTCGGGCCGCGGGCCGCCGGACGCGGCGGCCCAGGTGGGCGTGACGGCGACGCCGGGGATGTGGGTGGCCACGACGGCGGGCACGCCGGTGACCGGCGCCCCGGTCACCCCCAGCGGCCGCGTGGCCGTGCTGTCGAGTACGGGCTCCACGGTCAACGGGACATCCTGGGGCTCGGCCTGCCAGGGCAGCCGGATGCCGGGCGGCTCACCCGTCGCGGGGAAGGCGGCCGTCGCGATGCCCGACGCGCCGCCGTTGTCCCGGCCGATCTGCTGGAAGATCACCGCTATCGCCACCACGGTCGCGACCGCCGCCAGCGCGCCTGCCAGCGCCTGAGGCCACGCCCGAACGCCCTTCCCCGAGGAAACGGGAAACCCGGCGGCCCCGAGTGCGCCCGTACGCCTGGCGACGTAACTGCGGTAGGGCAGCAGCTCGGGGTCGATGAAGCAGCTCATCACCCTGATCCGCAGCGACTCGGGCAGCGCGGGCAGCGGCGTCAGCTCGAAGACCTTGGCGGCCGACACCTGCCGGTTGCGGTGCGGCGCGCACGTCTCGCAGCGCGCGAGGTGCCTGACCAGGTGCTCGCGCATCTCCGGGGTCAGCTCCCCGGAGAGCCCGGCGAGGATGCGCGACCCCGGGCCGCAGTCCAAGGAGCCCTTCCTGGCCAGGACCTCGGCGGTGATCGCGTCGGCCAGCCGCGCCCGCGCCGCGTCCTGGACGGGCTCCACGTGGCGGGCCGGGATCCCGAGCACCTGGGCGAGCTCGGGGCCGGGCAGCTCGTGCCGGTAGGAGAGCTCCAGGACCTCGCGTTCGGCGACGGGCAGGCCGTGGACGGCGTTCCAGGCCATGATCCGCAGATCGGCGTCGGCCTGGTCGTCCAGCGGCGGCGCCTCCGCCAGCGCCTCGTCGGCGCCCGGCGGCGCGGCGGCCCGGCGGCGCAGGCACTCGACGCGGGCGAGTGCGTACAGCCAGGTGCGGAGCCTGTCCGGGTCGGACAGCGCGCCCGCGTGGGCCTCGGCGGCGATCAGCGTGTCGCGGAGCGCCACCTGCGCGCCGTCGGCGCTCAGCAGCAGGGACCAGCAGTAGCGGTAGACGCTCTCCGCGTACGCGTCGTAAAGCGCGGCGAGGGCCCCCTGCTCGCGCGCGCGGAGTGCTTCTACCAGGACGCGGTCATTCATGTAACTGAAGGTAATGGATCGGTAACTAGTAGTTCCACCTATTCACGCCGATGGCATCGGTTGTCGGGGTCGCGGGCTTGTTTTCCGCCCTCATATAAGGACAGAAACCACCATTTGCCCTGAAATTTCGGAGTCTTACTGCTTGTGCTCGGAAATGACCTGAGTGCTCCGGTCCTCCGCGAACGGCTCGGTCTTGGGCGCGACCGTGTGCACCGGCATCACGCCGCCGAGCGCCAGCTCCTCGAAGGGGCGGCCGGTCGAGCCCCAGGTCCTGGCCGTGATCTCGGTCTTGGCCACCTTCGCGCCCGCGGGCAGCCCCGTGACGGTCAGGATGAACCGGGGCGGGCTGCCGGCCTTGACGTCGTCCACGAACGTGCTGCCGCCGCCCAGCAGTTTGCCCGCGCTGTCACGGAGCAATGCGTTGACGACCAGGCTGCTGGCCGCCTCCTGATAGGGATTTCCGACATATCCCGTAATAAGATATGAGCCGTCCTTTTGGCGCAATGTCTGAGAACGTGAAATCGGGAACCGGTGGAAGGCCGAGGCGATCCTGGCCGCGGGGCGCCACTGCGCGGGGCGGTACTGGATCGTCACCTTGGCCGGCTTCTGGGCGGCGTTGGCCTGTCCGGTGAAGGCCAGCGAGCCGCCCGGCGGTACGGCGTCGAGCGGCTGGTCCATCCGGACGACCTCGGCGCCGGCGGCGTCGTGCCCGACGATCGTGGCCACCACGTGCTCGCCGAAGTGCCACGGGTTGGCGTTGCTGAGCACGCCCGCCCAGTTGACGGCGTATCCGTCGGACGACTTGACGATATTGGAGACCTGCTCCTTGAGAGCGAGCGGCTTGAGCGTTTGGACAGGACGGTCCTCGCTCGCGCACCCGGAGAGGCAGATCGCCCCGAGTGCGAGGAGGCTGACGGTTCGGCTACGCGGGATCACTTTGCCGTGATAACCCGTAGATGGGCACGGCAGGCAGGTGACACGCTCCTGCCGTACCAACTCTTTAACGGGGCTGATCAGCGGGGCCGCACGACCCGGGCCTCGTCCCAGACCGGCTCGGGCGACTCGTAGACCGCGCCATCGGAGCCGAAGACCAGGTAGCGGTCGAAGTCGGCGGCGAACCACCGGTCGTGGGTGACCGCCATGACCGTGCCGTCGAACGCGTCGAGGCCCGTCTGCAGCGCCTCCGCGCTGGCCAGGTCGAGGTTGTCGGTCGGCTCGTCGAGGAGCAGCAGCGTGGCCCCGGACAGCTCCAGCAGCAGGATCTGCAGCCGCGCCTGCTGCCCGCCGGAGAGCGTGTCGAAGCGCTGCTCGGCGACCAGCCCGGCCAGCTCGTAGCGGGCCAGCGTCTTCATGGCCTCGTTCTTCAGCTTGGCGTGCTCGCTCATGACGATCTCGACCGGCGTGCGCCCGAGCAGGTCGGGCCGGGCGTGGGTCTGGGCGAAGTGACCGGGGACCACGCGAGCGCCCAGCCGGGCCACGCCCGCGTGCGCGACCGGCTCGCCGGCCAGCAGCCGCAGGAAGTGGGACTTGCCCGAGCCGTTGGAGCCGAGCACGGCGACCCGCTCGGAATACCAGATCTCCAGGTCGAACGGCCGCATCAGCCCGGTCAGCTCCAGGCTCTCGCAGATGACCGCGCGCTTGCCGGTGCGCCCGCCCTTGAGCCGCATCTTGATGTTCTGCTCGCTCGGGGCCACCTCGGGCGGGCCCGCCTCCTCGAACTTGCGCAGCCGCGTCAGGGCCGCGTGGTAGGGGGCGGCCATGCCGTCGTTGTAGCGCGCCTTGTTCTTCAGCATGTTGACCAGGGCCTTGATCTTGGCGTGCTCCTCGTCCCAGCGCCTGCGCAGCTCGTCGAGCCGCTCGTTGCGGGCCTTGCGGGCCTCGGCGTAGGTCGCGAACCCGGCGCCGTGGATCCAGATGTTGCCCGACTCGACGGTGACGATCCGGTCGGCCGCGTTGGCCAGCAGCTGGCGGTCGTGGCTGACCAGCAGGACGGTCTTGGGCGTGTCTCTGAGCTGCTGCTCCAGCCACTCCTTGCCGGGGACGTCGAGGTAGTTGTCGGGCTCGTCGAGCAGGAGGGTCTGGTCGGGGCCGCGCAGCAGCGCCTCCAGGACCAGCCGTTTCTGCTCGCCGCCCGACAGCGTCGAGACGTCACGATATTTCACCTTCTCGTACGGCACGCCGAGCGCGGACACCGTACAGGTGTCCCAGAGCACCTCGATGTCGTAGCCGCCGGCGTCGGTGTAGTCGCTGATGGCCTGCGCGTAACGCATCTGCGTCTTCTCGTCGTCGCGCTCCATCATGACCAGCTCGGCGTCGTCGAGCCGGGCCGCCGCCTGGCGCACGGCGGGAGGCGCGACGCCGAGCAGCAGGTCGCGTACGTTGCTCCCGTCGCGCACGCTGCCGATGAACTGGCGCATCACGCCCAGCCCGCCGGAGCTGGCCACGCTGCCCTCGACCGGCTGGAGGTCACCGGCGACCAGGCGCATGAGCGTGGTCTTGCCCGCGCCGTTGGGGCCGACCAGCGCCGCCTTGACACCGTCGCCGATCCTGAAGGACACGTCGTTGAGCAACGGCCGGCCGTCGGGCAGCACGTATGTCAGGTGCCCTACTTCAACATGTCCCACGACTCATCCCTCCGAACCCCGGCTCGCAGGGTATCCGCCCGCCTGCGGCCGGGTCATTCGGATTTCCGCTCAGGCCCGGTGGCTCAGACGAGCTGGGTCTTGTAGAAGATGCTGGCCTTGCGCGCTTTCTCGACGCCCGAGGCCAGCCCGAGGCACAGCCGCGGGGCTCCGGAGACTATCTGGATGGCCATCCCCTCGGGCTCGCGGAAGTCCAGGGACTTGCCCGCCACGCTGCGCGCCCGCTGGACCTGCTCGCCCGTGCGCAGGTCCACGCACGTGATGTAGGTGTTGCCCTCAGGGGCGATCTCGTAGGAGTTGCCGGTGAGGATGTAGACGAAGTTCCCGTACGCCGCGTAGCCCTGGAAGGTGCCCAGGCCGGACGGCTGGTCGATGTCGTACAGCTTGCTGGGCGCACCCGCCTTGACCGACGCGAGCGTGAATGCGGCGATGCGGAACCCGGTCGAGCCGTAGTAGCGCATGATCAGCCGGTTGGTCGAGGGGTCGATGGCGCACGTGGTGTTGTCCACGCCCGCGATCGGCGAATACTTGGTGAGCGCCGATGACGACGTGGTCAGCGTCTGGCCGTTGACGAACTTGAACCTGGCCAGCCTGGAGCCCCGGGAGGTCTCGCCGTCGCTGATGCCGTCGGTCTCCGTCCACAGGTACGCGGAGGAGCCCGACGGCTCGACCCCGATCTGGACGCCGTGGCCGAAGCCCGTCAGGTACATGTGACCGAGGATCGTGCCGGTCAGGCTGAGCTTGGTCAGGCACAGGTTGCCGGCGGCGTCGGAGCCGCCGCCGTTCCGCACCTGGATCGTGTAGATGTGTCCGTTGGCGTTGTCGATCGCGAACGACTGCAGGACGGTCTCGTCGTACATCGCCTTCTTCCAGAGCAGCGACGTCGCCGGGGCGGTCAGCTCGAACCTCCCTTCCGCGGCGGAGGCGGCCAGTGGCTCGGCGGCGGCCAGCGCGGCGGTCGCGGCGGCTCCTGCGCCGAGCTTCAGCAGCCCTCGGCGGGTGACGGGGGAATGAGATGACATTTCCACATCCGTTCCATTTGGCGGAATTTCGCGATCATCACCATAGCCGCGGCACGTACTCACAAGGGCTCTAGACAACAAGTGATCTAATGACTAGAACTGTAGGGAACCCCCACCCCTAGGAACAGTGATGACGCGATTCCGCTCCGCCCTAGCACCCCTGGCCATCGCGTTGCTCGGTCTGACTGCCGCACCGCAGCCGGCCTGGGCGGCACCTCCCAAACCGGTGCCCTCGGTGGCACAGCAGCAGCAGTCGCCGGCCACGGCCGCCTCCGCGTGCGCCCCGGCCGTCAAGAGCGCCACCACCGACGCCCGCCTGACCAGCCTGTTCACCAACTACGGCAACGACAACAGCCGTCTGGACGACTGGACGGGCGCCGACGGCACCTACTCGCTCAAGCTGCCCAGCGGCAAGGAGCTGTGGGTGTTCTCCGACACCTTCCTCGGCCAGGTGAACCCCGACGGCTCGCGGCCCCCCGTGGTCGAGGAGGGCGGGACGACGGTCTTCCTGAACAACTCCTTCGCCGTCGAGCGGAACGGCCGGCTGTCCACGATCCACGACGGCACGGCCGCCAAGCCGACCGCCGTGATGCCGCCGCGCGACTCCAGCCACTGGTACTGGGCCGGTGACGCGACGCTGGCCGGCGGGATCGTGGAGGTGACCTACCAGGAGTACGAGCGCTTCGGCACCGGCGCGTGGGACTGGCGCTGGCACCGGAACGTGGTGGCCAGGTTCGCCCCCGGCCGGCTCGAACGGCCGATCAGCGTGCACGACCTCCCCTCGGCGCACGGCGTCGCCTGGGCCTCGGCGACGCTCAAGGACGGCGGTTACACCTACGTCTACGGCGTCGAGGACCTCGGCTCCCCCAAGTACATGCACATCGCCAGGGTCAAGGGGCAGAGCCTGCTGGGCCGCTGGGAGTACCTCAAAGCCGACGGCACCTGGTCGCAGGACGAGGCCGACTCGGCGCGGGTGATGAGCGGGGTGGCGAACGAGTACAGCGTGAGCCGCGTCGGATCCGGATATGTCCTGATCACGCATGACACGACCGAGGTGCTGAGCCCGAACATCGTGGCCTACTCCTCCTGCTCCCCCTTCGGCCCGTTCACCGGCAAGCAGCACGTCTACACGACCCCCGAGACCAGCGGGAACATCTTCACCTACAACGCCCACGCGCATCCCGACGTCGCGGGCGACGGGCTGGTCGTCTCGTACAACGTCAACAGCTTCGTGAACACCGACCACTACCGTGACGTGTCCATCTACCGGCCCCGATTCCTGGACGTGACTTTCGAGTGAGACGCAACTGGGCGGCCCGCCTGCGGCACGTCACGATCGGCGGGCTGCGGGCGGTCGTCCTGGAGAACGAGCGGCTGCGCGTGACCGTCGTGCCGGACAAGGGCGGCGATGTGGTGGAGTTCCTGCACAAGCCCACCGACACGGACTTCGTCTGGCTCTCCCCGCAGGGCCTGCGCGACCCGCACGACCATCTCCAAGGCGCGGCCGACGACGTCGCCCAGTTCATCGATCACTACGAGGGCGGCTGGCAGGAGATCTTCCCGAGCGGCGGCGCGCCGAGCGAGTATCGCGGCGCGCGGCTGGCCCAGCACGGGGAGGTCTCCGGGCTGCCGTGGGAGTGCGAGGTCGTGGCCGACTCCGAGTCGGAGGTCGCGGTCCGGCTGAGCGTGCGCACGCGGCGGCTGCCGTACCGGATGGAGAAGATCTTCAGGCTGAGGTCGGGCACGGCGGCGCTGGAGATCGAGGGGCGGGCCACCAACGACTCCCCCCTCCCGCTGCACGCGATGTGGGGCCAGCACATCGTGTACGGCCGGCCGTTCCTGCGCCCTGGGGCCACGATCCGGCTGCCGGAGGGCGTCACCGTGATCCCGCACGAGAGCGCGATCAACCCGGCCGGGCGCCGGGTCAGGGCGGGCGGCCCCTGGTCGTGGCCGGTCGTGCCGGCCGACGGCGGGGGCGAGACGGATCTGAGCGTGGTGCAGGAGCCGGGGTCGCCGAGCGACATCGTCTATCTGACCGGCTTTAACGAGGGTTGGTACGAAATTTCGGGGGATATCGGTATTCGGGTGATGTGGGACGCTGCCGTCCTGCCATACCTGTGGATGTGGCAGGAGCTCGGCGCGTCCACGGATTATCCCTGGTGGGGACGGGCTTACACGGTGGGCCTCGAGCCGTTCTCCAGCATGCCGACCGACGGCCTGGCCGCCGCGGTGGCCAACGGCACGGCCCTGCCCCTGGGGCCATATGAGACGAAGGTGTTGCAGTTGCGCGCGGAGGTCCTGGCGTGAGTGGCGAATTCAACGGCAAGGTGGCCCTGGTCACCGGAGGCTCGATGGGCATCGGGCGGGCGGTGGTGGACCGGCTGGCCGACGGCGGGGCGTCCGTGGTCTTCTGCGGGATCGGCAAGGAGGCGGAGCTCGACAGCGAGCACGTCACCGGGGTGGTCGCCGACGTGCGCCGGGCCGGCGACATGCGCGACCTGGTGGACCTGGCCGTGGCCAGGTACGGCGGGCTCGACATCGTCGTGACCTGCGCGGGCGTGCAGCGCTACGGCACGGTCGAGGACACGCCGGAAGAGGTCTGGGACGAGGTGCTCGACATCAACCTCAAGGGCGTCTACCTCGCCTGCAAGGCGGCCGTCCCCCGGCTCAGGGCCCGCGGCGGCGGCTCGATCGTGATCATGTCGTCGGTGCAGGCGTTCTCCTCGCAGGCGCAGGTGGCGGCCTACACCGCGAGCAAGGCCGCGCTCAACGGCCTGACCAGGGCCATGGCGCTCGACCACGCCTCCGACGGCATCCGGGTGAACGTGGTCTGCCCGGGCTCGGTGGACACCCCCATGCTGCGCTGGGCGGCGGACCTGTGGCGGGGCGACCTGTCGCAGGAGGAGCAGATCCAGCAGTGGGGCCGCTCCCATCCGCTGGGCCGGGTCGGCCGCCCCGAGGAGGTGGCCGAGCTGGTGGCGTTCCTGGCCGGGCCGCGCTCCTCGTTCATCACCGGGGCCGAGCACCGCGTGGACGGCGGCCTGCTGGCACAGAACCCGGCGGCACTGCCCGAGTAGGTCGAGCGCACCCCACGGGTTCCTCCAGTCGCCCACCTGAGCTGGCAACAGTTGCGTCAACGCGGCGAACACCCAGCTCACAGGGCTGATACCAGTGAGTCTGCGAGCCGGGGCACGCGACCCCTTCCTGGGGCGCGGAGCCCTTACGGGATCGGCGAGTCATCACGACTCGCATTCGATCAGGCGCGCTAAGTTACGAGGTCGAAACGACTCACCGATCGAGGAGAGACCTGTGAGGCTATCCAGAAAGGCCGCTGGTTTCATCGCCGCAGCTGCGATGTTCACCGTGGTCGCCCCCGCCACCGCCGCGGTGGCAAGCCCCCGCTCGACCTGCTACGGCGGTCGAGTCTGTCTGTACGCCGGCTTCGACTACAACCGCGGCCAGGCCGACCACTGGCGCGACTTCGTCCAGGACGACTCCGACCTGACGGACAACAACTGGCTGAACTGGGACTTCAGCAACAGCTGGCACAGCATGAACAACGAGACCAGCTCCGTCAGGAACCGGGTCGGCTGCAGCGCCACCCTGTGGCAGCACGCCGGCTACACGGGCGCTCACAGCACGTTCACGCACAACTCGAACGACGGTTTCCTGTCGAACAACGCCATCGGTAACAACCGCACCAGCGCGATCGACATCTGGTGCCGCTGAGCAATAACGGGAGTGCCGGTTTCCGGGCTTGGCCGCCGGAAACCGGCTGGCGCGGACTCGACGCGAGCGCACTGCCGCTGGTGTCCGTGCCCTTGGTGTCCGTACCACTGGTGTCCGTACCGCTGGTGTCCGTGCTGCTGATGTGCACGGCCTGCGCCGCCGACAAGCCCACGCCTCAGACGCCCGCGAAGGGCGTCGCGTCGGTGTCGGAGCTGGTGCTGCCGTTCGACGCCTACAAGACCACTCCCGAGCAGCGGGCCGTCCTGGGCAACGCCCACAACACTCTCGTCGTGCGCTGCATGCGCAAGCGGGGCATCACGCTCGCCCCACCCGCCGAGGATCCCGACACCCTCGCGGCGATCGATCCCGGCAACTCCCGCCGCTACGGCGTCGCGGACACCGAGGCGGCCCGCAGCCACGGCTACCACCTGGCCAGGCCGCCCTCCCCTGACACGACCGGCGCCTGGGCCGGCAAGCTGCCCAAGCGCACCCGCCACCGCCTGTACGGCACCGCCGCCGACCGGGGCTGCCTCGACCGCGCGACGCTCTTCCTGGACAAGGGAGCGCCGAAGGCCGACTGGTCGTGGCTGGGGCTGCAGGACTCTCTCACGCTGGAGCAGTCCGCGAAGGACCCGGCCGTGACCGGGGCCGTCAAGCGCTGGCAGTCGTGCATGAGCCAGGCCGGGCACTCCTACCCCTCGCCCGAGGCGGCCATCGCCGACGGCCGCTGGGACCTGGACAAGCCGGAGGTGAGCGAGGACGAGAAGCAGACGGCGACCGCCGACACCGCGTGCAAGTGGTCGTCGGGCCTGGTGGCCGCCTGGTACGCGGCGGACGCGGCGTTGCAGCGGGCCGTCATCCGCGACAACCCCGACCGCTTCGCCGCGCTCCGCGACAACCTCAAGCAGCGCCTGAGCCGGGCCTCGCACCTCTCGGCCGCGGACTGAGGCGCCCTGTCACGCCTCCTGGCCGGCGACGAAGGCGGCCAGGTCCGCCGACTGGCGCAGCCTGCTGGGCTCGTGGACGTACATCATGTGGCCGGCCTCGTAGTACTTGAACTCGACGTTGGCCGCCAGCTCCGCGGGCACCGGCAGGTGCGCGAACGCGTGCTCCGCCGCGTAGTACGGCGTCGCCCCGTCGTGGTAGCCGCAGGCCACGTGCACGCGCAGGTGCCGGTTGGCCCGCATGGCGCCGGCCAGCTGGCCGACCACGGTCACGTGCGCGCCCTCGAACTCCTTGTACGACCACGGCTGCACCCGCGAGGTGAGGACCTCGTAGGGCAGGTCGCTGGCGTAGCCCAGCTCCGTGCGCAGGTAGTGGTTGAGCGCGGCGCTGTAGGGGCCCATGATCGCGTTCATGCTGGGGTCGGTGGAGAAGCGCTCGCCGCCCGCGTCGGGCTCCCAGCCGGTGAAGCGGCCGTCCAGGCGCCCCACGGTCTGGCGGCGCGGGCGCAGCACCTCGGTGAAGAAGCGGTGGTGCTCGATCCTCAGGTCCACCCGGTCCACGTAGTCCTCGCTGAGCCCGGTCAGCGCGGCCACCCTGGCCACCGCGGCCGAGCGCTCCTCGGCGGTGAGGCGGCTGCCGCGGGCCAGCGCCCACGGGTAGTCGCGCTCGGCGTACGCCTCCGCCTCGCGCAGCACGTCGGCCAGCGGCCGGTCACCATGCAACCCGTGATAGTGCGCAATAGCCGCATAAGTCGGCAAATAGAGGGCGTAGGACAGGTCGTTGCCCTTGTTGAACCGCACGGTCGCGAAGTCGAGGATCGAGGAGATCAGCATCACGCCGTTGAGGAACATGCCGTAGCGCGACTGCAGGTGATCGGCCAGGCCGGCCGCCCTGACGGTCCCGTACGACTCCCCCGCCAGGAACTTCGGCGACATCCACCGGCCGTTCCTGGTGGTCCACAGCCTGATGACCTCGCCGACCGACTCGAGGTCGCCGGTGAAGCCGTGGTACGCCTCCGCCTTCTCCCCCTCGGCCGCCCGCGAGAAGCCCGTGGAGACCGGGTCGATGAAGACCAGGTCGCTCACGCCCAGCAGGCTCTCCTCGTTGTCGGCCAGCCCGTACGGGGGAGGCAGGAGCGAGCCCGCGTCCCCCATGACGACCCGGCGCGGGCCGAGCACGCCCAGGTGCAGCCACACGCTCGACGAGCCGGGCCCGCCGTTGAACGCGAACGTCACCGGCCTGCTCAGCGGCTCGGCCCCGTCGAGGGTGTAGGCGGTGATGAACATCTCGGCCTTGGGGCGCAGGCCGTCGAACTTGCCGTCGGTGACGACCTCCTCGCGCAGCACCATGGTGCCGGTGGTGGCGGTGTAGGTCTGGCCGGACGGCAGGGTGTGCGAGGTGGTGACGAGGTTGTCCGCGGGCGGGGCTGGCTGTGTTACTTCCGACATATCGCCCAATTATGGTGTGATTTCCAAGGACACGGTCGGGTCGGCGAAGCGCTCGTTCGGAACGGTGGCGTACCAGCCGGGCCGCCCCGGGTCGCGGTCGTAGGGATAGCCGCCCATCTCGCGATAGAGCTCGGCGTACCGGGCGACCCGCTCCTTGTCCAGCCGCACGCCCAGCCCCGGCCCGTCGGGCACCGCGATGGCGCCGTCCGCGTAGGCCAGCTTGCCGCCCTCGATCACGTCGTCGCGGAGCTGGTGGTAGTGCGCGTCGGCGGAGTAGGTCAGGTTCGGCAGGACCGCGCCCAGGTGCAGCATGGTCGCCAGCTGGATGCCCAGCTCACCCGACGAGTGCACGGCCACCCCGAGCTGGAACGTCTCGCACACGCCCGCGGCCTTCACGCACGGCCTGATCCCGCCCCAGAACGTCGTGTCCAGCAGGATCACGTCGGCGCCCCTGCGCAGGACGTTCGAGGCGAGCTGCTCGAAGTTGACCACGACCGTGTTGGTCGCCAGCGGCACCTTGACCTGCTCGCGGACGATCCTGAGCCCTTCGAGCCCCCAGACGGGGTCCTCCAGGTAGTCGTTGTTCAGCCCTTCGATGGCCCGGCCGAAGCGCAGCCCCTCGGCGACCGACAGCACGGCGTTCGGGTCGTACCTGAGCCGGTCGCCGGGGAACGCCTCGGCCAGCGCCCGATAGCACTCCAGCTCGTAGTCGGGCGGGAAGACCCCGCCCTTGAGCTTGTGCACGGTGAACCCGTGCGCCGCCTTGAGCCGCGCGGTGTGCTCGACGAGCTGGTCGGGCGTGCGGATCTCGGCGTGGCCCTCGGCCGCGTAGCGGAAGAACAGGTACGAGGCGAACGGCACGGCGTCGCGCACCCGCCCGCCGAGCAGGTCGCAGGCGGGCACGCCAAGGTGCTGCCCGATGAGGTCGATGCAGGCGAACTCGATCGCCGCCAGCAGCTGGGTCCGGTTGTTGTAGAGCGAGGCCGTCGGGTTGGCGATCTTGAACCGCAGCGCCTCCAGCTGGAAGGGATCATGATCCTTCAGGTACGGCATCAGCGCGCGGAACGCCGACTCCGCGCTCTCTCCCCCACCTCCCATCTCCCCCAGGCCGACCAGCCCGTTGTCGGCCTCGACCTCGACGATCGTGCGGACGAACCTGCCCCAGTGGGCGCCGTTGCTGTGCCGCAACGGCGCTTCGAGCGGGACCGCGACCGTCGTGGCCCGGATGTCAACGATCTTCACGAGCACGTCCCCCAAACGGCGGCCACCCCACAGGCGGGCAGCCGGACCTTGACCGATTCCGCGGTGACCTCCAGCGGCCGCATGTCGCGCGCCAGCCCCGCGCTCACCCTGGCCGAGCGCAGCCCGGGCAGCCGCACGGTCGCCTCGACCGGCTCCGCGGCCAGCGACTGCAGGCGCACGATCCGCTCGCCGCCGTCCTGCCCGATCGACGTGACGAGCACGTCGGGGTGGTCGACGGACACGTACGACTCGGTGACCGCCGGGCTGTCGCTGATCAGCGCGCCGACGAACGGCTCGGTCAGCCCGGACGCGGCCGCCGCGCCCAGCCGCCGGCCCTGGGCCGCCGGCTCACTCGTCACGGCGTAGCGGAAGGTGGTCTCGCCCTGCTGCTGCGCGGGGAAGTTGGTGTCCCAGATGTTGTTCAGCGCCCACGAGTAGACCGTGCCGTCCTCCTGGTCCAGGGTCGGCGGGAACGGCGCGTACGGCATGTGGATGGTGCCGAGCTGGACCAGCGGCGCCTCCAGCGTGGCCCAGGCGATGGTCAGCTCGGCGTCCTCGAACGCGATCCAGTGCCTGATCGGCAGCATGTACTCGGCCGAGCCCGGCACGCGTGCCACGCCGGGGCCGCCGACGCCGCCGGTCAGCTCCCAGGCGGTGGGCTCGCCCGCGGCGAACGGGAAGGCCAGGAAGACCGCCTCCTTGGCCGGGGTGCCCTGCTTGGCGAGCTGGTAGGTCAGGTCCACCCTGGGCACGCCGTAGTGCAGCTCGATCGTGGTGCGCAGCCAGTCGACGCCCTTGCCTTGGAGCTCCACCACCAGCTTCTCGCCCGCGGCCGTGCGCTGGGCCTTGACGACGGTCGCGTGCTTGCCGATGGCCCGGTCGCCGAGCAGCGTGCGGTCGTGCGCGCCCACGTGTCCCGACAGGTGGTTGAAGTGGGGGGCGGTGGCGTACTGGTCGTAGACGTACTGGCCGAAGCCCGCGGCGGCGTCACTGTTGACCAGCTCGCGGCCTGCCCGCTTGTCGAAGACGGAGCTGATGTAGCCCTCGCGGACGTCGTAGGCCACCCGGTAGAACTCGTTCTCGATCACGCCGCCCAGGTCCAGCTCGACCGGCTCGGGGGCCTGGCTCTGGCCGGGCACGACGTCGATGCGCGCGTAGCTGAAGCCGGGGAGCTCCGGGACGACGGCGTGGATGTGCCGCCCGATCGGCCGGGTCGGCCAGTCCACCGGGTCCACGAACTCCTCGTGGTGCGGCAGCGTCTCCCCGCTGCGCGAGTCGACCAGCGCGATCGGCACGTCCACGCCCACCACGTCCCGCGGCAGGAACGCGCGCACGACGTCGGTCCGCGTCCAGGTGCCCGGGTTGAAGACGGCGAAGGAGGCCAGCGCGCCGCCCTCGGTGCCCGACTCCGACAGCGCGGCGGCGTACCTCCGGGTCGCGGCGTGCAGCAGGTCGGCCGCGTCGTCCTGGGCGGAGTAGGCCCCCGACGACTTGCGCGTCCACTGCAGGCCGCCGGAGTCGCCGGCCTCCTCGGCGTCCTCCCACGGGTTGGCCGCGCCCCAGGTGTGCTCGTTGAACAGCGCCACCTTGTCGTAGGCCAGGTCGATCTGCTCGGTGGCGTCCGCGCCCGCGAGCGTGTGCAGCGTCTCGGCGACCCGCAGCGCGGACTGCGCCCGCCGCACGTAGCCGAGCGGGCGCGCGCCCGAGCCGAGCCCGTCGGCCCACCAGTCGGTCCAGTCGCCCTCGTGCACGGCCAGCCGGTCGTGGTAGCGCTCCTCGACGTGCTCGAAGAAGTCGCTGTTGACCGCCGAGCGCAGGCGCGGGTAGGCCCACTGCTCGTTCCACCTGCGGGCGATCGAGGCGGGCACGATCGAGGGGCCCGCGTTGTCGGCGTGCGCGCCCTGCACCCGCAGGTGCAGCACGTCCAGCTCGTACGGCTCCCGCGGCGCGTCCGGCCCCTGCCAGCCGAACGTCCCAGGCCCGTACGGATACCCCCGCGTGGCCAGCGCCGACAGGTACCGCGGCAGCAGGTCGTCGGCCAGCTCGTAGGAGTCGGTGAGCCCGACCGTGTTGCCCTCCATGTACGCCATCCCGTGCGGCGTGTCGGTGAACCACACGATGACCTCGTTCCCGCTGGGCGCCCGCCAGCGGAACGGCCTGGTCAGCTTGTCGCCGCCGTGCAGGTAGGGCACCGAGCGCCCGGCCCAGTTGTGCGCCGCGGCCAGGTAGCGCACGCCCGCGGAGTTGAGCGCGTCCACCAGGCCGACGACCGCGCCGGGCACGTCGGTGTGCATGGCCGACTTGGTGGCGAAGCCGTAGCGCTCCTGGAGCTGGGTGGTGAAGCGGAGCTGCCGGTAGAGCTCCTCGGTCGAGCACGCCTCGGTGTGCAGCTGGAACGGCAGCGCGGTCACCTCGATCACGCCCTCGCGGGCCCGCGCGGCGAACGACTCCACCATCTCGGCCGGCCGGGCGTCGAGCCACTTCAGCGCGGGCATCGACGACTCGACCGACCATCTGAACTTGGCGTCGTCCGGCCAGGACGCGGTCTCCTCCGCCAGCCGCAGCGCCGCGTCGAGGTAGTCGAGGTGGTGGCGCAGCACCGTGCCCTGCGGGTCGGTGTAGCCGATGTCCAGGTGCGAGTGGTGCACCACGAACACGCTCCACTTGCGCTGCGGCGTCACCGTGACCTGGGCGGTGCCGACCACTCCCGCGTCGTCGCGGCACTCCAGCGTGAACGTGCGCGGCGCGTCCACCTCGGGGACCAGCAGCGTCACGTCCTTGCCCGAGGCGCTGTCCACGCCCACCAGCACGTGCGTCAGCGGCTCGGTGCTCGACACCCGGACCGCCTGGCGGCCGTCATGGGTGAACAGCGGCAGCACCGCGACCCGCACCTCCACGCCGCGCACGCTGATCACGGGCGTCGAGGTGTCGTCGCGCAGCGCCTGCCGGATCCCGTCGTAGTCGGGGCTCCCCAGGCTCCGCTGGAGCAACCGGCTCGTCATCAAACACTCCCTAGAGACAGGCCCCTGGCGAAGAGGCGCTGGGTGGCGAGGAACAGCAAGACGGTCGGCAGCGAGACGACGAGCCCCGCGGCCAGGCCGACGGGCACGGGGGTGCCCGCGTAGACGTCGGTCATCAGGCCGGCGATGGCGGTCATCACGGGCCTTACCTCCTCGGTCTGCGTGAGGGTCAGGCCGAAGATGAGGTCGTTCCAGATGAAGGTGAACTCGAGGATGTACACGGCGGTCAGCGCGCTCAGCGAGATCGGCAGGTAGATCCGCCAGAAGATGCGCCAGGTGGAGGCGCCGTCCATCCGGGCGGCCTCGAAGATGGAGAAGGCCACGCCGGTGTAGAAGTTGCGCAGCACGAAGGCGGCCAGCGGCACGTTGATCGCGGTGTAGATGAGGATCATGCCGAGGCGGCTGTCGTACAGGCCGGCGTCGCTGTAGCCGACGAACAGCGGCACGAGCAGCATCTGCGAGGGGAAGATGGTGCCGCCGAAGATCAGCAGGAACCACCAGAACCCGTGCCGCAGCCGCAGCACCACGATCGTGTAGCCGGCCAGCGCGCCGATGAGGACGCCGAGCAGCGGGGAGACGATGCTGTAGAGCGCGGTGCTGGCCAGGCTCTGGGTCAGGTTCGCGCCTTCCAGCGCCTTCGCGAAGTTCTCGAAGAGCGCGAAGTCGCCGGAGGGCACCCACGCGTGGCCCGGATCGTACGAGCTCGCCGGCCTGGAGGCGTTGACGAGCAGCAGGTAGGTCGGCCCGAGCCAGATCAGCCCGAGCACGACGAGTACGGCACGCCTGATCACGGGGTGCTCACCTGCCTCTTGAGGTAGAGGTAGGACGCCAGCCCCGTGACGACGGTCAGCATCACGGCGACGGCCGAGCCGTAGCCGTAGTCGCTGGCCACGAACGTGTCCTTGTACATCGTCACCGCCAGCGTCTCGGAGTTGCGCCCCGGGCCGCCCTGCGTCAGCACCCAGACGATGTCGAACGTCTTGAGGCTGGCCACCAGCGCGAGCCCGACGACGACGGCGGTCAGCGGGCGCATCAGGGGCCAGATGACGTGCCGGAACAGCCGCCACCCCGAGGCCCCGTCGATCCTGGCCGCCTCGATCGGCTCCTTCGGGATGGACTGCAGGCCCACCACGAACAGCAGCGTGTTGACGCCGAGCTGCTGCCAGGTCCAGACCAGCAGCATCGCGATCGTGTTGGCCGGCGCCTCCTGGAGGAACGCGGTGTCCACGCCGAGCAGCAGGTTCGCGATGCCGTCGTGGGAGAGGATCGGGCTCCACACCATCGCCAGGCCCGCGCCGCTCAGCGCGTACGGCAGCATGAACGGCACGCGGAACCACGCGCCGCCCTTGATGTCGTAGGAGAGCACCGCGACCAGCAGGCCGAGCCCGACCGGCAGCACCATGGTGCCCACGACCCAGATCAGCGTGTTGCGGGTCGAGGTGAGCAGCGCGGGGTCGTCGAACAGCTTGGCGAAGTTGCGCAGGCCGATCCAGGCCGGCGGCTCCAGTCCGTCGTAGCGGGTCAGGCTCAGGTAGGCCGTCCAGAGGAACGGCGCGTACAGCAACCCCGCGACCAGCAAGGCGGCGGGAGCCACGTACCCATACCTGAACCTGCCGAGCATGGGCGCCCGCGTGCTCATGGCCTCACTCCGTGAGGCGGGCTCCCTCGCTTCACTGGTGGGTGCTCCAGTACTCGTCGGCTGCCTTCTGGATGGTCTCCAGGACCTCCTTGTAGGTGGCCGGTTCGGTCACGAACTTGCCGAAGCCGTCCAGCGCGGCCGTCAGCACGGGCGGCGGTGTGGCCTCGAAGTAGCGGTTGACCAGGCGGTACTTGCCGCCGCCCGCGTCCTTGGTGACCGTGCCGAGCGCCTCGTCCTGGATGCTCACCTTGGGGTTGGCGCTCACGTCGCCCCTGCTCGTCGCCCACTTCTCCTGGGCCTGCGAGGTCGTCCACCACTTGAGGTACTTCATGCTGGCGTCCGGGTCGGCGGCCTTGGTCAGCGAGCAGAGCGGGCCGCTCTCGAAGATCATCGAGGTCTTGGGCAGGGAGGCGTTGACGTTGGGGATGGCGAAGAAGCCGTAGTCGGTGCCCGCCTTCATGTCCCGCGAGGTCATGCTGGTGTTGAACCAGCTGCCGAACGAGACCATCGCCGCCTTGCCGTTCTTCAGCACGTCGCCCGGGTCGGTCTTGTCACCGGGGTTGATGAAGTAGCCGGCGTCGATGAGCGACTTCCACTTCTCCATCACCTGGACCACGCCGGGGTCGGTGTACTTGGCCTTGCCGGTGGACAGGCGGTCGTACAGGTCCGGGTCCGTGCCGGCCATGAGCTGCTCGAACCAGACGAAGGAGAACAGCACGCTGGTGTGGTAGAACGCCTTCACGCCGTTCTTCTTCAGCGTCTCGGCCGCCTTGATCAGGTCTTCCCAGGTGGCGGGCGGCGTGAGGCCGTACTTGTCGAAGATCTTCTTGTTGTAGAACATGCCCCAGTAGGCGACGTTCATCGGCACGCAGTACTGCTTGCCGCCGATCGTGTAGTAGGGGGCGAGATCCTGGGACAGGTCGCCGGCCTTGATCGCCTCCTGCCAGACGGCCGTGGTGTCGGCCACCTGCTTCTGCTTGACGATCTCCTCCAGCATCCCCCCGGTCTGCCAGGTGAACAGGTCCGGCTTGACGTTCGTGCGGAACGAGGCCTTGATGAACGCCTGGTACTGGGCCGAGTCGGTGTAGCCCGTCGGTTTCATGCCCAGGCCGATGCTCTGCTTGGACAGCGCGCCCATCTCATCGAAGTACTTCGTCCACGCACCCTTGTCGTTGTACAGCGTCAGCTCGGTCTTCTTCTGCGGCGCCTCCGCGCCGTTTCCACCGCAGGCGGTCAGGACGAGCGCCGCCACGCCGAGCGTGGCCACACGTGACCGGAACATGGGCCGGCCTCCTTGGTTCTATCGGGGGGATTGCAACCTGTGCTCTATTACCGTCTTCACGTCGACCAGGTGGGCCCGCATGCGCGACTCGGCCTGCGCCGCGTCGCGTGCTTCGATGGCCTCCAGGATCGCCAGGTGCTCCTCGTAGTCGCGGCGCCGGTCGTCGAAGATCTGCAGGATCTCCCGCTGCTCCGGTCCGTGGACGGTGAGCAGCGAGTCGACGACCTCGTGCAGCACGCTGTTGCCCGCCATCCGGGCGGTCGCCCGGTGGAAGGTCATGTTCGCATCGTGCAGCTCGGCGTCCTCGCCTCGCAGATGCCTGCCCGCCTCGTCGAGCACCCGCTGCAGCGCCGACAGCTCCTCGCGGCCGGCGTGCTCCGCGGCCAGGGCGGCCAGCGGCGGCTCGATGACGATTCGCGCGCCGAGCAGCTCCAGGAGCTGGGCGGCGTGGATCTCGCGCATGTTCGGGTTGGGCAGGACCAGCCGCTCGATGTCGGCTCCGACGTAGATGCCGGACCCGTGCCGCATCTCGATGGCCCCGGTGGCCTCGAGCCTGCGTAGCGCCTCGCGCAGCGTCGGGGTGGTGACGGCGAAGCGCTGGGAGAGCTCCCTGGTCGAGGGCAGCCTGTCGCCCGGCCGGTGCCCCCCAGTACGGATGAGCTCCAGCATGCGCTCGGTCAGAGCGTCGGAAAGCGTGGGCCGCGTAACCTCGGACATATCAAGTGATCTAATCACTTATTCCCATGGGCGTCTATGAGGAGAGTGGTTTTCGCGACATGAGGTAAGTGAGGAGCCGCCCGCTCCGCCGGGAAGGTCAGCGCTTGAGCAGGTCCAGCATCATGGCGACCTGCGCCTTGCGCGAGGACTGCACCTGGGCCGCCCACTCCTGCACCGCCGGGTTGACCCCGCCGGCCACCTCTCCCGCGGCCATCTGGATGGCGTCGTCCTGGTGCGCGACGAGCAGGTTGAGCAGGTCGTACTCGAAGTTCTTCGACTTCTTCAGCGCCTCGATCCGCTTGACGTCCGTCTCCGGCATGCCGCCATGGTGGTCGTGCGCGCCCGTGGCGGGGGTGAGCGGCTGGTCCCAGGAGTGCAGCCAGCGCAGCATCCGCTCGACCTCGTCCTGCTGGGTGGTCTCGATGGCCGCGGTCAGCGTCTTGATCTGGGGTGTGGTGGCGCGGGCGGTGCCCACCTTGGCGATCTCGATCCCCTGCCGATGATGTTGCACCATCATCTGCACGAACATCACGTCCTCGGCGTTGACCGGGGGCTCCGCGGGCTCCACCCCGCCACAGGCCGCGGTCAGCAGGAGGATGAGGACCGCCAAGACTCCGCGCACCTGGCCACTTCCTTCAACTAATAGGAAACCTTCCTAAGAGTTGACGATTTCCGCGAGTCGCGCAAGGGCTCGCCGTCACCTGCCGGACTCTACTCCGTAGCGCAAATAGACGATGCCGGACGCGAACGCCCGGGTCTCGATCAGCCGGGTCCTGACCAGGGCGTCGAGCTCGGGGAAGAACGGCTTGCCCCGGCCGGCCAGGAGCGGATGGATGAAGATCCGCAGCTCGTCGACCAGGCCGAGCCGCAGCAGGCTGTGCGCCAGAGTGGCCCCGCCGACCTCCAGGTAGCCGTCCCCCCGCGCCTTGAGCGCACGCACCTCCGTCTCGACGTCGCCGGTGACGAGCGTGCTGTTCCAGTCCACCTTGTCGAGCGTGGAGGAGAAGACGTATTTCGGCATGGCCCGCCAGATCCTGGCGAAGTCCACCTCGATGGCGGGCGCGTCCGCGCGGGCGTCGGCGGTGGGCCAGAAGGCCGACATGTTCTCGTAGAGTCGCCGGCCGTACAGCGCGCCGCTGATGTCGCGCGACATGTCGTTGATGAAGGCGTGGACCTCGTCGTCGGGCGCGGTCCAGCTGATGTCGCCGCCGGGCGACTCCACGTAACCGTCGAGGGAGATGAGCATCGAGTAGATGACTTTGCGCATATCCCATTAGACAGGGCCGCCCGGCGGAACTCATCGGTCAGGTCGTGGGCGGATCCGGTGGCTCGATGTTCCGGTGCGGGTCCGGCCAGGCGATGTTCGAGCGCTCGAACTCGTCATAGACCTTGAAGCGGAAGTCGGCCGGGCTGCTGACGTACCGGTTGTCCTGGATGACCTTCACCACCGCGCTGGTCCGCGAGTCCGTGAAGCTGCGCGGCTTCGGCACGTCGATGTGGTCGGGCTCCTCGGCCCACGCGACCCCCTTGACGACCTTGGAGTAGAACGCGCCGAACCGGTCGTCCCGATCCGCGTCGGGAACCGTGTCGTCGAGGAACTCGGCGATCTCGGTGCCGACCCTGTCGCCGTCCACGTCCCGCTCGTCGGTCCCGTAGTAGAGGACGAGCTTGTCGTATTTGACGGGCCCTTCCGTGCCGCCCGCCTTCGTGGACAGCTTCACCTTGAACTGCCTGAAATAGGGAGCGACCGCGCGGGAGTCGGTCAGGTCGAACAACCTGACCAGTTTGCCCGCCAGGCTCAGCGCGGCCTGCTGGCTCTTCAGGTTCACGACGAGGCGCCGCTCGTGGATCTTGCCGCCGTACGCTCCCTTGCTGCTGGTCTTCTGGCGGATCTTGCTGTCGAAGTAGAAGTAGTCGCCCTTCGCCAGGGCCTCCGACATCGTGCCCTTGCCCTGGGGGAACACCTCGCACAGGGGCGCGACGGTCTGCGCGAGCTGGAGGACGTCGCCCTCCTTGAGCGGCTTGCTGGTGTACTCGGAGGAGCCGTACCCCGAGAACCGGTACACGCTGTTGTTCAGATCGCCCTGTTCCACCCTCCTGCTGTTGCGGTAGTACCGCCGGTAGACGTCGTTCAGGAAACCCTGGTTGTCCCCCGCGGCGCTCGGCCGGCGCGGCGGGCGAGGCTGCTGCACCGAGCGCCGCCTGGTCTTGACCAGCTGTCGCGGCCTGATCGGGGAGCGACCCTGCAGCCGGTCGTCGTCCTGCTGGGCGCCCCGCCTGACGTCCGGATCCGACCGCCGTCGCTTCAGCGCCCGCTTGGGGCCCTGCTCCGGCTGATTTCTCTTCACGTGCCCTGCTCTCCTTCGTGAGTTCCGCTACTGGACGCCGGCCCGGTAGGTCAGGACCAGTCCCGCGCCGGCCAGCTCCGCCTTGTCCCCCTCCAGCACGAGGGTCCAGCCGGCGCCGCCGACCGCGAGGCCGGGCGTGGGCAGCAGCCTGCCCTCGTCCAGCGCGAACTGCCGGTCCCCGTTGAGCAGGAAGCGCACCGGGGTGTCGCCGGTCAGCTCGTAGCGCGGGTAGACGCCGGTGATCTGGCGGCCGACCATGCCGGGGAACATCTCCCGCGTCAGCGGCAGCGTCAGCCGGTCGGCGTCGCCCTCGACGAAGTCCGTCCACAGCTGGGGGAACGCGGTGGCGAGGTCGAGGAAACGGGCGGCCGGATACGGCCTGAGCATGCCCTTCACCGCGTTGGCGAACGGCTCGCCCCCCTGCTCCGCGGCGTACTTGACGGTGATGGTGACGTCGCGCAGCTCTGGCGCGCCCTTGGCCGACAGTTCCAGCCGCCATCTGGAGACGGCGCCCGTGCCCTCGAAGGGCAGGTAGCGGTCGTCGTCGTAGCGCAGCTCGAACAGCCCGTTGTTGTCCTTGTACGGTTCGAGGTCCGACAGCGCGATCTGCTGGCCCGGCCGCCAGTTGGCACGAAGCGTGCCGGGCATCGGGCCCTTCGCGTCGATCAGGTATTTGACGGCCTTGGGGTCGGCCGCCAGCACGGTCTTGCTGTCGAGCTGGGTGAGCGTGGCGTTGAGCCCGAGCGGCTCCTCCGCCCCCTCGAACGTGACCGACAGCGTCTTGATCCGCCGCCGGTAGTGACCGGGGAAGTCCCGGTCGAACAGCGCCTCGGTCAGGGCGAACTCGCACCGCCCGGTGCTGCGCAGGCTGAGCGCGGCCAGCGGGTCCAGGGCGAGCAGCGACACCTTCTTCGTGATCTCCAGCCCGCGGCCGTCGGTCTCGGCGTACGCCTTGCCGAGCCGGTCCAGGTCGGCCCCCAGGCTCTCGCCCGCGAGCAGGCCGTTGCGCCGGCTCTCCCAGTAGAGCGGCTGGATGAAGCCGGCCTCGCCCTCGGGGATGCCGCGTTCGTAGTGGAAGGCCCGCTGCGCGGACAGCGCCAGCTCGTAGGCCATGTTGTAGGTCTGGAAGTACATGCCGGACAGCCGCCCCGACATCCAGTGGTAGAGCTGCGCGCCGGCGAACTTGTTCTTCATGAACGAGCCGACCGCGTCGAGGTTGGCGATCTCCTGCCGCTGCACCTCCAGCTCCCGCTGCGCGACCTTGACCTGCAGCTCCGCGCCGGCCACCTGATGCTCCAGCTGCGCCACGTCGCTGTGCGCGGTGGCGAGCTGGAGCGCCCAGTCCTCCGCCATGCGCTCGTGCTCGGCCCTGATGCCGAGCAGCTCCCCGAGCAGGCTGAGCCCCTGGCCCAGCGAGGCGGCGAAGTCCGCGCTGTGGCCGAGCACGGACCCGACCTGGACGCCGCCCTGCTTCGTGCCGATGATGAACGGGCCGACCAGCACCTCCGGGACGCCGGACGCGATCGCCGCGGCGACCTGGAGCCCGCTCGCGGCGAACTGGGAGGCCGCCGCGCCCGTCATCGCCTCAATCTGCGCCTCCTGGAGCTCGGTCAGCCCCTCGGCGATCAGCCGTTCGTAGTGGCGCACCCGCTCGCCGGCGCCGTCCCTGCCCGCCTGGGCCTCGCGCAGGCCCTCCGTGGCGATCTCGACCTGGGCCTCCTTGATGGCCAGGGTCATGGCGAGTATCGCGCCCTCGTTCCGGTTCTGCAGGAGGGCCAGCTCCTCGACGTCGCGCCGCTCCAGCACGTTGAGCAGGTCACCCGCGAACTGCCGCAGCCGGTCCACCAGCTCCTGCGCCTTCCTGAAGGCGAAGGAGAAGCGGTAGTGCGGCACCGGCGCCATGGCCGCCGCCGCGAGCTGGTCCAGCCCCGCGCCCCCGGCCACGCCGCGGACGAGCGCCATCACGTCGGCGGGCGGCTCGAACAGCGGCAGCGGCCGGCTGACGCCCATGATGTCGAGCGAGGCCCTGATCTTCCGCAGCCGGTCCTCGACCCTGGTCCAGTAGTCCAGGAACACGGTGTTGCCGGGGACGTGGAAGTAGGGGCTCTCGACGCTGCCGTGCACCGCCCCCGGCCCGTCCAGGAGCGCCCCGCCGCCGGTCAGCTCGGCGTTCTGGGCCGGTCGCGGAGCGCGTTCGAGCTGCTCGTAGCTCTTGGCGGCGCTCAGCGCGCGCGGGCCGAGGTCCTCCGGCCGCGCGCCGAGCAGGTCGTAGGCGAAGATGTAGAGCATCCTGGCCTCGTCCACGCTCTCCGCCGTGTACTGGCGGAAGAGCAGGTCACCCCAGTCGAGCAGGTTGTCGACGTAGGCCATCACGACCGCGCGGCGGTAGGCCGAGGGCCGCAGCTCGGCGATCGCGTGCGGGTCGAACGGATCCTCCATGTACGTCCTGATCAGCGTGTCCCGGTCGCCCATCAGGTCGTACTGGAGCCGCAGCCGCCCGATCATGGCGACCCGCTCCAGCAGGCTGTCCATCGGGCGCGTGGCCTTCGGCGTGACCTTCGCCGCGCGCAGCGCCGCCTCGATCTCCGACAGCCCGCCAGTCGCCAGGCCGGACAGGTAGGCGGCCTCGTCGCCGGTCAGCTCGCGGACCTGGAGGAAGGCGGGGGCCAGCGCCTCCAGCCGGTCGAGCTCTCGGCCGAGCAGCTCGCCCGCCCGGCCGGCGTCCACGCGGAGCGCTTCGAGCTCCGCCAGGTCGTCGCGGCAGCCGGCGACCAGCGCGGCCACGTCCACCGCGAGGAAGGGCAGGAAGCGCCAGTACCTCGGCTGGGTGGGGTCGAAGACATACTCGTACCAGGTGCGGGCGTCGTCGAAGCGCTGGGCGCCGTTGAGCGCCTGCGCGATGAGCACGGTGGCGTGGAAGAAGACCTCCCAGTAGTAGATGCCGTTGCCGCTCTGGAAGTCGAGGTGCGAGCTGGCCGGCATGCCCTGCTCGGCCACGTCCGGCAGCACCCTGATCGTGGTCGGGTCGGAGACGTCCACGCTGAACGCGGGCAGCTCGTCGATCTCCTGCGTCCGCGGCGCGAGCAGCTCCGCCACCCCGCCGGTCAGCAGCGCCTTGTTCAGCCGGTACGCCGTGCTCGACGTGAGCCGGACGACCTGGTGCGCCAGCCCCGCGATCTCGTACGGCCGCTGCGCCCCCTCGCCCGCCGGGAACTTGACGTACTCGGCGCCGAGGAACAGGTAGAGGTCGCCGGTGTTGAGGACCCCGGTCAGCTCTTCCTCCCAGCCGGCGGGCAGCCCGCCCCAGTTGCCGGCGACCGGGGCGAAGGCGAGCTCCTCGCCCAGCTCCTGCTCCGGCTCCAGGACGGCGTAGTCGGTGCCGCTGAGGACGTAGCGCAGGCCCCCGCGGCTGAAGACGGCCCGCACCGAGCGGTGCATGGGCTTCGGATAGCCGGCGTCGGCCAGCAAGGGGACGGTGTGGTCCTTGTCGAGGGTGTAGCGGACGTACTCCAGGCCCCTGGTGAGGAACAGCTTGCCGTCCGCGACGTACGCGGCGTCAACGCCTGCCCTGGTGATCTGGCTCCCTGCCCGGCCGAGCCCCCTGGTGTCGGACGGCTCGCTCCGGACCCACTCCTTACCGTCCTTCTTGTCCTTCTGGTCCTCGGCGGGTTCCTTCGGCGTGATCGTGACGTAGGTCATGGCCGTGTTGTCGAAGAAGACGGCGCCGTCCCCGTACGGGAAGGCGGCGTTGACCGGACCGGCGAGTGGCAGGCCCTCGGTGTTCTTGTCCAGCGGGAGCGGCTGGTCCTTGTCGACGGTGCCGTCCTGCTTGAAGCGGTAGTACTGGTTGCCGACGAAGGCGTACACGTTGCCGTGGAGCGCCGCGATCCCGTCCACCTTCGCGGGGAGCTGCCACGGGACCTGGCGCGGCGGCGAGCCGAGGCTCGACGAGTCGGTGTAGCCGACGTCGCGGGCGTAGAAGTACTCCTTGCCGTCCGGGCCGACGCCGGCCGCGTCCACCTGCTGCCACTTCGGCAGCCGGTCGCCGTTGGTGGCGATCTCCTTCGGGTAGCCGTCGTCGACGACCCCGAGCGGCCGCCCCGAGTAGCGGTAGTAGAGGGCGCCGGAGAAGACGAACGTCTGCTCCTCCCGCACGAGGACCGCGTCCACGGTGCCGGAAGCGGACAGGGGGGTGGGGACGTAACCCCATCGGTCGGAGATCGCCGGCCTGCTCAGCCGGGCGGCCGTCTTGTCCTTCCCCACCTCCACGTAGAACAGGTCCTTGGTGTTGAAGTAGTACCGGGTCCCGATGACGGGCAGCTCGACGGCGGCGTCGATCGGCGACCAGGCGACGGGCAGCAGGTCCTCGTTGCCGCTCAGCGGCATTCGCCGCTCCTGGCCGCCGGGCGGGATGACCGGGCGGCACAGGAAGCTGCCGCCCTTGTGGTCCACGCTCAGCCACACGCCGCCCTCGGCACCGACCGGCATGGCGAACCGCACGACCGACGACTCGGCGATCGCGTCGGCGTCCGCCTTGGCGAAGATCCGATCCAGCCGCCCGCCCCGTGGCGGCTCGGCCGGCTCCGGCGCCCGGACCGCGTACAGCTCGGGGGTGAGGGCGAAGGCGGCGTTGACCCGCTCCTTGTCATTCGGCCGCGTCACCGTGTACGAGCAGGTGACCATGATCGAGTCGTGGACGTCCCTGGACTCGCCCGGCCCGGTGGGGACCGTGGCGGACGCCTGCACGTACAGGCTCACCTCGGAGATCGGCGCGTCCTGCCGCTCCTCCACCGGGAGGACCTGCGCGGGCACCCAGTCGTGGGTGAGGTTGCGGAAGGAGTAGTAGATGCGCACGCGGTGGGCGGCCGCCTCCGGAGCGGAGACCTTCTGGGTGTCCCCGGTCCGCTCGGCCCTGATCACGGTGCCGGCCGCGTTCTCCGGCGCGACGGTCTCGACCACCGGCCAGAACACGAACACCCGGCCGAACGCGTGCACCGGGTACACCAGCTCGGCGTCGATCGCCACGTCCACCTTGAGCCACGGCTCCCAGCTGGCCGACAGCCGCTCGCCGTCCCTGAACTCGGCCTCGCGGCAGTAGTAGCCGCGCGGCTCGGTCCTGGTCCGGCCGAACAGCACCAGCCTGCGGACACCCGCGCCGGCCCCGTCCTCGGCGTAGACGTAGCCGCCGGCGATCGCGAGCCTGGAGACCTCGGTGTACTCGTCGAGATAGCGCTTGTAGGCCCGCTCCACCTTCTCCCGCGTGATCTCGCCCTGCAGCAGGTCCTCTTCCAGCGCCTCGAACGCGGGCGTCTTCGCGGTGCGCAGCTCGGGGCGCACGTAGTTCTCCGGGTAGAGGAAGACCTTCCTGTTGGCCTCCCAGATCCGGTAGTTCTTCATCCAGGCCCACCAGGTCTTCACCCGCCGCCTGGTCTCGTCCTGCTCCCGCTTGTCGTTCGGCGTCACCGCCTCCAGGTCGAGCAGGTAGCGGTGCAGGTAGAGCTGGGCCGCCGCGATGGCCTCGCGCACGCGCGAGGTCCGGCCCGCGCCGCCCGTCTCCACGTCGATCAGGAAGCGGTCGTACAGCTCCTGCGAGGAGCCGGTGCCCCGGGCGACCGCGACCAGCGCGTCCCGTTTGAGCACGTTGAGCTCGTCGTGGAGGGCGGCCGCGACCGTCTCCCACTCCTGCGGGCCGTACCTGCGCTCGATGACGCCGAGGAGGGCCGCGCCGGCCGCCTGGCCGTCCGCGATCTCGTACGCGTTGTGCCAGACGTCGGTGTACAGCGTGGACGGCGCGGCGCCCAGCCGGTCGGTGAGGGCGAACAGCTCGACCAGCTTGAGCACGAACTCGATCTCGAAGCGGCCCTCCTCCGGCGTGGCGACGGTCAGGAGCGCGGCGTTGCGCTTGGCCCATCTGATCTCGTCCACGTCCCAGCCGAACAGGTCGGCCAGATACCGGTACGGATCCGGCACCGACGTCGGGCCGTTCAGCAGGAACGCGGCCAGCCCGTCGGGCCGCGTCCGCGCGAGGTCCACGAACCTGACGATCGTGTGGACGTCGCTCAGCCGGTATTCGGCGGTGTCCGACCAGCGGTGCCTGAATCGCTGCGGGAACGTGGGGTCCACGCTGTCGTAGCCGCCGGAGTAGCGGACGTACTCCTCGCCCCTGCACAGGTACGTGCGCCCCTCGAAGACGAAGGCTCCGTCGGGGCCCTCCTCGAAACGGCCGGGCAGGTCGCCCCAGTCGTCCTTGACGGTGCGCGGGTAGCCCTCCGCCACGAACTCCGTCTCGCCCGGCCGGTAGCGGACGTACTGCCCCGCCCTGAAGGCGTACAGCTCGCCGGTCGGCGCGGCGAACGCGGTGTCGATGACCGCGCCCTCCGCGAAGGCGTTGCGCACCTTGCCCCACAGGCTCTCGATCGGCTGCGGCTCGTCACCCGCCCGCAGGTAGCGGGCGCCCTTGAACAGGTACGTGGCACCGCCGGCCGCGCGGAAGGCCGCGTCGAGCCCGTCCGCGAACTCGTCCGGCAGCGCCGGGATGCCCAGCTCGCCGGGCAGCGAGCCGCCGATGGTGCGCGGGTAGCCGTCGTCGGCGTACTCGTACTCGGTGCCGGTGTAGCGCACGTACTGGTCGCCGGAGAACAGGAAGGTGTGCGGGCCCGCGACGAGCGTCGCGTCGACCTGCTCCCGGTCCACGACGGTGTTCCTGACCCGGCCGATCCCGCTCAGGTCGTAGGTGGCCGTCGCGGCGGTGGAGACCACGTGGCAGGAGCCGCCGACGACGAGGTAGGCGGTGCGCCGGTTCGCGAACGCCGCCTCGATCCGCCGGGTCTGCCCCCGGTCCTGGATCGCGTCGTCGAACGACTCCGGCAGGTTCGCGAACGCCGCCTCGTGACGCAGGTTGCCGATGATCTTCTTCGGGTAGCCCGGGTCGATGTAGCGGTATTCGGAGCCCGAGTAGCGGACGTAGTGGTCGCCGGAGAACAGGTACGTCTGCTCATCCTGGTGGACGAACGCGGCGTCGATCCTGGCCGTGCCGTCGTCGGCCACGAACGGGTTGGGCGACCTGCCCCACCTGTCGCGGATGGCGGCGAGCGGCGCGAAGGCCCGGCCGGCGTACCTGGCGTACTGCTCGGCGAAGAAGAAACAGGTGGATCCGTCGGGCGCGGTGAACGCCGTGCGCAGGGCGTCCCCCGGCTCCAGCCCGCGGCCGAAGCCGGGCCAGATCCGCTCGGCCGGGCGCGGGTAGGACCACTCGCGGGTCGTCTCGTTGAACTGCACGCAGCGCTCGCCGTACAGCAGGAGCATGGTGTCGCCCTCGAACAGCACCGCGTCCGGCCTGGCGTGCCCGGCGATCCGGTACGCGTCCGGCACCTCCCAGAAGCCCTCGTCCACGGCCGTCGGGTAGCCGTCGTCCGGCCGGGCGTAGTCCTCTCCCGAGTAGACGAGGTGCCGCATGACGCCGTCGGCGTCCGGGCGTTCGAACAGGTAGGTCTTCGTGCCGCGCACGTAGGCGAGGGCGACGTTGTCCAGCCCGCCCCAGTGCGCGGCGACGGACCTGGGCTCGCCGTCGATCGTGCCGTCCACGTCCGTGTAGGTGACGAACTGGTCGCCGCTGAACAGGTACGTCTTCCCGTCGCGGCCAACGAAGGCCGCATCCACCCGGTTGTCCTGATAAATCGTGTTACGCGGCCGGCCCCACTCCTCGGCCAGCAGGTACTCCCTGTTCAGCCGGGTGTTGAAGCAGTACGGCCCCTTGAACAGGTAGGTGTTCCCGTCCGCGCCCCGCAGCACGGAGTCCAGCCCCGTCCTGAACCCCTCCGGCACCCCGCGCAGCAGGCGCGGCCTGACCGGCGCCGAGCTCACCACGGTCGCCTCGATCGCGGAGCGCTGGTGCCAGCCGTCGGCGTCCTCCGCCAGCACCGAGCCGTCCTCGATGTACGCGCAGCCGGTCCCGGCCAGGCCGAGATCGTCGTAGCGCCGGTAGAGGCCGTCGGAGACGACGTGGCACCGGCCGCCGCGGAACAGGTAGACGTTGCGCCGGTCCGCGAAGGCCGCGTCGACCCCGTCCAACGTGACGTCCAGGCTCGCCAGGCTCGCCAGCCGCGGCTCCTTCGACAGGTCGGACAGGGCACGCGGGTAGCCGTCGTCCACGTGGGTGAGCTCGTCGCCCGAGTAGCGCACGTACTGGTCGCCGGAGAAGAGGTAGGTGTGGCGGGTGGTCACCTCGGAGCCGTCCACGAGCTCCGTCGCGTCCGTGACCAGCGCCGCGTCCACCCGTCCCGTCCTGGCGATCCGGCTGACCACGTTGCCCCAGTAGGCGGGCACGCTCGCCGGGAAGCGGTCGTCGATCTTGGTGTAGTCGCCGGTCGAGTAGCGCACGTACAGGTCGCCGTAGAACACGTACGTCCTGCCGTCCTTGCCGATGAAGGCGGCGTCCACCTTCCGGAGCGGCGGCCTGTCCCAGTGCTCATCGATCGCGCGCGGCTCCGACCACCAGCGGTGCCTGCTGTCGAACACCACGAACACGTCGCCGGCGAACAGGTACGTCTGCCCGTTCGCGCCCGTGAACACGGCGTCGATGACCGCGAGGCGCGGATCGTCCGCCAGCGCGGCCGGCAGGTTCCACCAGTTGTCGGAGACCGGCTTGGGGTAGCCGGGGTCCGGGCGGGTGTAGTCCCTGGTGGAGTAGCGGACGTAGAAGTCTCCCCCGTCGGCGTGCACCTGGACGTGCAGGGGGTTGCTCCTGAGCGTGACCGTGACGCCCTGCTCCGTGGTGAGCTGCCACTCGGTGGTCCGGCCGCCGACGGCCGCGTCCTCGGCGAAGGACAGGCCGTGCTCAAGGAAGCGGCGCCGCAGCGCCGGCGACAGGCGGCCGGCGTCCAGCTCGGGCACCTGGTCCAGCGGCAGGTCGAAGAGCCGGCCGCCGGTGCCGAACAGGTAGGTCATGCCGTCCATGACGAAGGAGGCGTCCACCCGGCGCAGCCCGCCCCAGTCGCCGGCGATCCCGCGCGGGTAGCCGAGGTCGACGACCGAGTAGTCGGCGCTGGAGTACCTGATGTACTTCGTGCCGCTGAACACGTACGTCTTGCCGTCCAGGCCGACCATGCCGGCGTCTACCGTGCCGCCGGCCAGCACCTCGGCCAGGGTGCCCCAGCGCTCGGCTGTGGCCTGGGGCCGGCCGACGCCCGAGGTGCCGCCGGCCACCGTCCTGCCGTCCTTGAACAGGTGGACGAGCCCGTAGGAGTCGGTGAAGGCGGCCTCGATGCCGCTCTCGAACTCGCCGGGCAGGCCGGGGAAGCGCGCCCCGATCCGCCGCGGGTAGCCGTCGTCCACGCGTACGCCGTCGTTCTCCAGGCTGTCGGAGTAGCCGATCACCTGGTTGCCGCGGAACAGGTAGGCCCGGCCGTCCGCGGCGGTGAACGCGCTGTCGACGCGCTCGGTGCCGTCGAAGGCGTTGCGGATCCGGCCCCACCGCGCCGAGATCGGCTCCTCGCCCACGCCGACGGCCAGGTAGCGGCCGCCGGTGAACAGGTGGGTCCGGCCGTCCACGTCCTGGAACGACGCGTCTATCGACCGGCCGAACGCCGGGGGCAGCGGGGTGTCGTGCCCCTCCGCCTGCCACCACTCGGCGATCCCGCGCGGGTAGCCCTCGTCCACCACGCTGTAGTCGGAGCCCTGGTACCGGACGTACTGGTTGCCGCAGAACAGGAACGTCCGGCCGTCCTCGTCCACGAACGCGCTGTCGATCCGCCGCGGCGCGTCGAAGTTGTTCCTGACCTTCCCCCACACCTGCTCGCGCGGCGCCCAGCGCAGGCTCCCCGGCTCCTTCACGAACAGGCGCGAGGCCCCGTCGGCGCCCCTGCCGACGATCCACTCCGCGCCGCCCGGATAGGCGAAGGCGGCGTCGATTCCGCTCAGCCCCTCGAACCGGGGCGACAGCTCGGCCAGCGGCTTGGGCCGCGGGTCGATCAGCTCGTACGTGGCCGCCGAGTAGACCCAGTACCCGCCGGGGGCGAACAGGTAGATGTTGCCGTCAGCGCTCCTGAGCAGGGCGTCGATGCGCTCCACGCCCGGCGGCAGGGCCAGCGGCTCGGGATGCTTGCCGGTCAGGTCCTGGTCCTGGAAGGCGACGGCGATCTCGGTGGGATCCATCCCCAGCTTGCCGGCCAGCAGCGCGAAGCGCCTGATCCGCCGGTAGGCGGCCCGCAGGTGCGGGTCCCGCGGCACGTCGAGGACCTCGCCGCTCTCGTCTCCGGCCGCTAGGACGGGCGGCACGAGCACCTCGACCGCCTCGGGCAGGCTGCCGGCCACCCCGGCGCAGATCGCCGCCACGCTCGCCTGGGGCACGCCGGCCGCGTCTGCGAGCGCGGCGGTCAGCGACGCCTGCTGCCGGCGCTCCGTGCTCTCCAGCGCGGCGGTGATCTCGCTCGTCGCCGCCGCGATCTCCACGGCCACGGCGTGCAGCAGGAAGAACAGGTCCTTGGCGAAGTCCTCCAGCCCGGGGAGCACGAAGCCGACCGCGTTCCCGGGGTTGCGGAAGTAGCCGACGGCAGTGCGCGGCACGGCCAGCCGCTCGTCGAGATGCCCGGCCGCGACGAGGTTCTCGACGAGCGCGTCCTGCTCCTCCTCGTCGAAGCCGAGGTCCGCGACCCGGCCCAGGTCGAGCCGGTACGGCCGCTCGTCCGCGACGCACTCGGCGATCCGCGCGGCGACCGTCGCCGTCTCCGCGGCCGTGAACCGGTCGTCCAGCGTCAGCTCGGCCAGATCGGCGGCCACCCGGCCGTCGCTCAGGTAGACGCCTTCGAGCGCCTCCATCACCCGCTGCGCGACCGCCTGGTCCGCCACGTCGGCGAAGTCCTCCGGGGTGAAGGTGTACAGCTCGGTCTCCAGGGCGGCGATCTGCTGCTTCATCGCGTCGAGGATCGCCCGCCGGTACGGATGGAACTCCGGCGCCAGGGCGAGCTCGTCGAGCCTGAGCCCGGCCAGCGCCACCTTGTCCAGATAGACGCCGTGCTCGTCGAGGTAGCCGTTGAACCGCAGGCTCTCGGTCAGCTCCGCCGTCCGCGCATCGCTCAGCCGCAGCTCGGCGAAGATGCCGGGGTCCAGCGCGAGCGGCAGCCGCCGGAACCAGGCGACCCGGCCGCGCAGCTCGTCGAGCACGGCCGGCGCCACGTCCGTGAGGCCCGCGTTGACGGTGAACCGCCCGAGGTTCGCCTCGTCGGCGAAGAACCCGGGATCGGACACCGTGCCCTCTTCGTCCACGTACCCGTGGTAGATCAGGTTGTCGTACAGCTCGGCCTGCTGCTCGGGCGTCAGGTCGCCGAGCGCCGACAGGTCGGACGGGTAGAAGACCGAGGTGCCGTTGCCGACGCTGTTGATCAGCTTGAACAGCAGCTCCTTGTAGGAGCCGAAGTCCCGCTCCAGCCGCAGCCCGTGCGAGGTGTCCGGCAGCCCGTCGGTGACGAGCCGGCCGTCGGCCGCCAGCCGGCCGGTGCGGACCAGGCCCGCGTGGATCTTCCCGGCCAGCCGCTCGCCGAGCCCCAGCCCGATGAAGTCGTCGCCGACGATCACCCCGAGGCTGGTGACCGCGTCGTACGCGGCCACGGCCGCCTTGTCCGGGTCGAGGCGGAGCAGCCGGTCGTCCCGCGCGGAGACGACGCCGTCGGTGCGGCCGGCCAGGACGCCGTGCAGGACCTGCGCCGCCCGCTCGCCGAACCGATCGCCCTCGAACGCGTCCGGCTCCAGGGCGGCGAACCGCTGATAGAGGCTGTCCAGCGCGGCGACCTGCTCCGCGTGCTCCTCGGCCGGCCTTCCCGGCGATCCGCCCAGGATGTCCAGCAGCTCGGCGCCGCTGAAGCCGGCGGCCTGCATCCACCGCGTCACGGCCAGCGAGATCTGCGCCAGCCACAGGCAGGAGGCGACGTCCGCCCCCGCCGTCCTGGAGGCGTCCGCCCCCTCCAGGATCCGGTAGCAGTCCTGGAGGCGCGGCTCGTTCCCGCCCAGGATGGAGAAGGTGGAGTAGCGCTGCACCGACGGGTCGCTCTCCAGGATCTCCAGGAGGTCGAAGAACTCCCCTGCCGAGATCCCCAGCACCGCGACGAACCGCCCCACCCGCTGCAGCAGCGCGATCGCGGGCAGCCCGATCTCCCCGCGGTCGAACGGGCTCGGCTCCAGCGCGCTGTACCGGTCGCGGAAGCGCCGCACGACCTCGGCTATATCGCTCTCCGACGTCTGGATGGAACGTGCCAGCCTGCGCCGGTACTCCTTGTTGTGCGTGGCGAGCAGGTCGCCCGACACGTCGGGCAGGTCCTCCAGCTCGGCCGGCCTGATCGGCACGGCCAGGCCGCACACGCCGTCGATGGTCAGGTCGTAGCTGCCGCGCAGGTGCACGACCACCGCGATGGTGCGCAGGGCGGCCGCGTCGAGGGTGCCGCCGCAGCACGTGGTCAGCACGCGGTCGAGGTCCGTGGTGGTCAGGCCGGTCCTGCGGGCCAGCCGGACGAGCCGGTTGACGCGGTCGTACCAGGACAGCGGCACCGGCCCCGTCCCCGCCACCAGCCTGGCGCCGTCCTCGGACAGCGTCACCGGGGTGGCGCCGAGGTTGACGAAGAACCCGGACGGCGGCCGATCCGGATCTTCCGCCTGCACCAGCAGCTCGCGCAGTTCAAGCGCGCTCAGCCCGGTGACCTGCTTGAACCGCTCGACCTCGGCGAGCGGGGTGAGCGAGTCCTGCGCGGCGAGCCCGTAGCGGCTCTTGACCAGCGCCTCGCCGGCCGCCGCCGTCGCGCTCGCGACGTCCTCGGCCGACAGGCCCAGAGCGAGCCTGGCGACGGTGCCGGCGTCCGCGAGCGGCGCGAACAAGCGGTAGAGCTCGTCCGGGCCGACCCGCAGGTGGCGGAGGTAGGTCTTGAGCTCCTCCTCGTGCAGCGAGAACGGCAGGCTGAACGGGTACTCCAGCCGGCGCAGCACCTCGTAGGGTTCGTCCCCGACGAGTTGTTCGAGCACCTCGATGACGATGTCGAGGTACGGCGACTCCGCGAAGGTGTTCTCGGCATCGAGGAGGATCCTCTTCAGGTCCGGCCGCCGCTCCGCCCCCAGGAGCGACGGCTGCTCGAAGACCTCCTCCATGAGCCCGAGCAGATCGGCGAGATAGGCGCCCGGCGAATACACCGACCGGGCCTCGTCCTCTTGCCGGTAGTCGAGATCGACGTCGAACAACTGCTCATAGCTCGGTAACGCATCGTGCCTCGCCACGTGTCCCCCCTCAGGAACGCCGGCGCCTGCCGATCTCCATGAGGCGGCCCCACCTGGCGATGAGGGCCCTCACCTGGCGATTTCACGGGATCGCGCACGACTGCGACGATCTCTTCGGCGGCTTCCGGGTCAGGTCATCCTGGTCAGAGACGGTTGTGGCCCGATGAATACGTCGGATTCGCCCGGCTGTCCGGTATCGGTCACCGAGTTCGCCGGGCATTGCCTCCCGGCGTCCAGCCGCGTACGGTGCCCCGGGTCGGACCCGGGGACGACGGACTGTCCACCGGGTCATCAGGACGCCCGGGCGGCGCTCCAGCAATCCAGCGCGCCGGGCTTGCCGCAGCTCACCAGGCCGTCGAGAGCCTGGCCGAGGCCGGCCGTGCGGGCGTTGTCCGGGTCGTTGCTCTCCTGGGCCGGGTCGGCCACGGTGTCGTAGTACTCCGGCCGGGGGTCGCCTTCGTACTCGACGTACAGGTCGCCGGCCGTGCGGATGGCGGCGTACGACGGCGGCTGGGAGTTGCCCGCCTGGAGGGTGTCGGCGTCGGGGTCCGGCTCGCCGGGTGCGCCCGGGTCCGGCTTGACGTGCTCGATCAGCGCCGCCTTGCGCCAGTCCTTGACCTTGTGCCCCTGGATGATGGGTAGCAGGCTGCGTCCGTCTCGGCCGTCCCGCGTCGCGGCGTCGACCCCGGCCATGTCGAGGAAGGTCGCGAACAGGTCCACGTTCTGGGCGATCGCGCTGGTCGAGAGGTTGCCGTGCCGCCCCGCGGCCGGGCGCTTGACCAGCAGCGGCACCCGTACGTCGTGGTCGTAGGCGGTGGACTTGCCGCGCACCAGGCGATGCTGCCCCAGGTGGAACCCGTTGTCGCTGGTGAAGACGACGTAGGTGTTGCGCTTCTCCGCGTCGGTGAGGGTGGCCAGGACGCGTTCCACCATGTCGTCGACCGACTGCACCATGCGGATCCGGTCGCGGAAGTCCTTACGCAGCTCCTTCATGATCGGCGCGCCGAGCGGCTCCCGCCGTACCCAGGAGGGCTTGTCCGTGGTGTCCTCGTTGACGGCAGGCAGCGCGGCGACGTCGATCGAGGTGCAGTCGGGGCCGCCGCAGTCGCCGTGCGGGAACTCGCCGGCGGGCCACTGGGTCTTGGGCCGGTCGCGCCGCGCGGGCGGGAACCGGGGCTCCTTGTCGCCCGGCTGGGCGCCGATCCTGGAGTGCGGCGCGAACGGCGAGACCTGGAGGAAGAACGGCCGGTCCGGCGCGTACTCGCGGGAGCGCGCGATGAAGTCGACCGCCCGCTGCCCCAGCTCGTCCACCAGGTATTTCCCGCCGGACGGGTCGATCGGCTTCCCGTCGCCGGCCTCCTTGACGTACCGGGTGAGCTGGTACTTGAACTCGCTGTAGCCGCCGCCCGCCGCGACGTGCCACTCGTCCCATCCGGGTGGCACCTTGTAGTCGGCGGGCACCAGGTACTCGTTGATGTACTTGCCGAGGTAGCCGGTCCGGTAGCCCGCCTGGTCCAGGGAGACGGCGTACGTCCTGCTCTCGTGCGGCTCGAACGCCTGGTAGCCGCCGCCGTCGGAGCCCTGGTTGGTGGCCACGCCGGTGTTGTGCGGGAACTGGCCGGTGAACATGGAGGCCCGGGACGGGCAGCAGAGGGAGTTCGAGACGTAGTAGTCGCTGAACGTGGTGCCGTCCTCGGCCAGGCTGCGCACCGTGTCCATGTACGGGAGCAGGTCGGCTGACATGTCGTCTACGAGGAAGAAGATGATGTTCGGCTGTTTCGGCTTGGCCGCCGTGCCCGCTTGGGAGGCCGTGCCCGCTTGGGAGGCCGTGCCTGCGCCCGCCTGGGAGGCGGTGGCCAGGCCCAGGACGAGGGCTAACGCCACCGCAAGAATTCTCCTGATATTTCGGGTCATGGAGATGACTGCCCCTTTTACAACTGATGGGAGATCAGAGTTGCGTCGAACGCTAACCCCCGGCAAACCACCCCATCAATCGATTCGCCCTCCACAATTCCTGGCAAACTCCCCTACGCCTCGCGCCGTCCGGCGATCGCCTGGCCCGAGCACTCCCTGATCGCGCTCTCGTTCAGCGGCCCCGCGGGATGGTTCATCACGAGACGCAGCTCCGGCGGCGGGTCGGTGAACAGCGGCGCCAGCCCGGCGGGCGCCGACGGCGGCAGCCGGTCGGCGCCGACGTGGAAGAGGCCGACCGACTCCGGCGTGGCCTGGAGGTACTCGGCGAGCAGCGGCCAGCGCGTCTGCAGGACGGTCCACAGGGCGAGCGGCCCGACGCCCACCACCGAGCCCTCGGCGGTCCGCACGGCCCGCAGCATGCTGTAGGCCATCACGAAGCGCTTCATGGCCCTGGGCGTGGGCGGCAGCAGCGGCGCGTACGGCTCCAGCACATGCCGCGTCTCCCGCGCGGCGTCCTTGGCGGTGACGAGCCGCTCGATGGCCATGTCCGCCGCCTGGACCCGCTCGATGGGCTCGGCCTCGGCGTAGATCTCCAGCGCCTTGGCGGGAGTGGCGTTCTTCAGCCGCTCGGTCAGCTCGGTGGCCCCCGCCGTCCGCTTCTTCCCCGGCTGCCTGGCCAGCAGGTCGGTGAGGTACTGCGACTTCAGCTCCTCCGACAGCCGCGGCACCGGCACGCTGATCTGGAACAGCTTCTCCAGGAAGAGCGAGCCCACCGTGGTCCCCGGCTGGCCGATCGCCGCCGACTGGGCCTGGTAGGCGTCGTCGTAGCTGCTGCGCACCCAGCGCCCGTCGGCCGCGACCACCACGATGAGCGCGTGCGCGCCCTCCTTGCGCCCGCGCTCGCGCATCAGCTTCTGCACCGCGTCGAGCAGCTCGATCACGAACGGCTCCGGACACCGGTCGAGGTCGTCGACGAGCAGGAGCACGGGCCTGCGCGCCTGGCCGAGCAGCCAGTCGAAGTGCACCGCGAGGTCCTCCATCGGATCGGCCCTCGTGTCCACGAACTGGCGCGCGGAGCGCCGCGAATCCAGCGACACGAACCGGGCCGCCGCCTTCGCGAACAGCCAGAGCGCCGCGAGCAGCGGCACCAGGCCGCCGGCCAGCTTGGCCAGGTCACCCCACGTGGTCAGGCTGACCCCCGCCAGGGGAACCAGCACGAGCACGCCCACCGCCGCCATCAGGCCGGCCGCCAGCCACTGCCGCGCGTCGATCAGCCGGGCGCGTTCCCGCAGTGCGAACAGCGGCCCGTTCCGCTCGGCGCGCACCGCCCTGCGGAGGGCCTGCAGCAGCGAGAGCCACGGCGGCCCGCCGCGGGTCTGCCGCCACGCGTCGTACTCCACGACCAGCCACGGATCGTCGTCCTCCGCGTCCAGCTCGCGCAGAAAGCGCAGCAGGGTGCTCTTGCCGGTGCCCCAGGCGCCGTCGATGTGGACCAGGAAGGAGCGGCCCGGCAGCTCCTGGACCAGGGACCGCAGCTGGGTCTGCAACGCTCTGGCGACCCCGATCCGCCCCAGCTCGTCGCCGTCCGTCCCGACGGTGTCGTCCACGAGCAGGCGGACGTGCTTGCGCTGCTCGCGCTCGCCGCCCGGCGCCGTCCCGGACTCCTCCCGCTGGGGCGAAAGCGACTCGTGGGAGGCGGCGAGGGACTCCGGGGAAGCCGCGAACGACTCCTGCGAGGTGGCGAGAGACTCCGGGGAGGCCGCGAACGACTCCGGGGAGACCGCGAACGACTCCGGGGAGGCCGCGAGCGACTCCTCCTGCGGGGCCTTCGACGAGGACGACTCCGCCCGCAGAGCGGAGAGCGCCTTGTCGCCCATGCTGCGCCCCAGTGCCGGGTCGAGCCCGGCCAGCGCCAGCAGCACCTGACGCCCGTCGATGACCTCGCCCTCAGCCGGCGGCCCCGACCGGTCGCGGACCGCCCCCAGCCAGCCGGTGACCGGCCTGCGCTCGCCTTTCCCCACGGGGAACGTCACCTGCCGGAGGAGGCCGCCGGCGTACTCCGGGTGGCTCTGGACGAGCCGCTCGGCCAGCGCGGCGGCCGTGATGGCGGTATCCCCGGTGAACGAGCCGGCCGCCGCCCGCACCGACCCGGAGAACAGGTCGGACCGGGGGCGCTCCGGCGGGGTGAGGCCGATCATCTCGCGTACGTCGTCATGCCCGTAGAGAGAGCGCTCCGCGGCCCGTTCGGCGGAGGACAGGCCGCTGGGCAGCTCCACCACGGGTACGTCCAGCCGGGCGAACTCCTTGTCCCGGAGCAGGTCACGGTCGTACACGGTGGCGACCAGCCACCTCTTCTCGCCCCGCACCCATTGCGCCAGGGCCTGCAGCAGCCGAGGTCCGAGCACTCCGTAATGGGCGCCCAACTGGTCGATCCACAGCACGGCGGAACCACTGTGGTCCAGCCTGCCCAGATCGGCGGAATCGAACTCGCCCGGTCTCCTGGCGATGAGCACGTGCTCGCGCGGGAGCACCTGGTTCAGCACCTCGTACAGGGTCCGGGTCGCCCCCGAGCCCCGCTCGCAGGCGACGACCACCGCCCGGTCCTTGCGCAGGCATTCCTGGATGACCTGGTCCACATCTCGCGGGATGTAGGGGTTCAGGTCGCGTCCACGCGGCCCGGCGGCTCCGGTCATGACGCCGAAGTCGTGCGGGTCCACGTCCTGCATCCGTGGCGGCGGCCAGATCTTGAACGACCCGCCAAGCTCGTCCATGGCCACACCGTAGAACGGCCTGCCGCCGCAGGCGACCCTCTCGTACGCGTCCGGTCATCCCCCGGCGGCGGCGGGCTGCCTGAACAGCTCGATCATGGCCGCGTAGCCCTCGCCGCCGTGTCCCCCGGCCACCGCCCGGTCGGCGAGAGCCTTGACGAATCTGGGCAGCTCGGCGCTGACGCCGAGGGCCTCGCTCTCGTGGACGAGGTGCTCCATCGCCGCGAGATGGGTGTCCACGGTGGAGTCCAGGGCCGGATACTTGCCGCTGTCGATCTGCGCCCCGTAGCCCGGCAGCCACTCGGCCACGGTGGACATCCCCTTGACCACGGCGGGGGCGAACGTCGCGGCAGGCACGTCCGCCGTGCCCAGCAAGGCGGCGCCGTGCAGGAAGCCGTTCAGGATGCTCCACATCATGGTCAGCATCGCCATGTCGTACAGCGACGACAGGCCGTGGTCGGCACCCAGGTACACGGTGCCCTCGCCGAGGCTCCGCAGGGTCGGCTCGTGCCGGTCGAAGGCCGGCCGCGGCCCGCTGTAGTAGAGCACGGCGCCGGCCGTGCCGATGCCCTGGGGAACATCCATGATCACACCGTCGAGGTAGTCGATCCCCCGCCGCTCCGCCCAGCGGGCCGTCTCCCTGGCCTGCTCGGACGTACCCGAGGTCAGGTTGACCAGCACCCGGCCGGCGAGCACGTCCTCCAGCGGGTCCAGCAGCTCGCGCACGGCCTGGTGGTCCGAGACGCAGACCACGACCAGCGGGCTCGCCCCGGCCGCCGCCCGCGCCGAGTCCGCGCGCACCGCGCCCTGGGCGGCGAGCTGCTCGGCCTTGCCCGCCGAGCGGTTCCACACGGTCGTGGCATGCCCCTTCGCCAGGAACGCCTGGGCCAGTGCCTGCCCCATCAACCCCAGTCCGATGACCGTGACTTCCGACATTTCGCGCATCTTGTGCCCCCTTGCACCAGTGGTCCGTATCCGCTGACCACGCTCGCATCGGCTGGACCACCCTCAACAGTGGCAGGAGCGACCATCTTCGAACGTTTCCTGCCATACCCTTACGGTCATGACAACCGGCTCCGTCGCGATCGCCATGGCGGGCGACATAGGCGCATGCATGTGGGATCTGTACGAGATCGCCATCCCCTGCTCGGTTTTCGGCATGCCGCAGCCCGATCTGGCCGACCCCTGGTACGACCTGCGGGTGTGCACGGCCGACTCGGCCCCCGTCGCCGACCAGGGATTCTCCCTCCGCACCCGCCACCGTTTCACCGACCTGGCCGCCGCCGACACCGTGATCGTCGCCGCGGTGCCGGAAGCGGTCGTCTACGGCCAGCCGTTCGCACCGGGGCTGGTCGAGTCGCTACGCCAGGCCGCCGACGCGGGCGCGCGCATGGTGTCGCTGTGCTGCGGCGCCTTCGCCCTGGCCGAAGCCGGCCTGCTGGACGGCCGCCGGGTCACCACGCACTGGATGTACACCGGGAAGCTGGCCAAGCGCTACCCGAAGGTGCAGGTCGACGACTCGGTGCTCTACGTCGACGACTGCGACGTGCTCACCAGCGCCGGCATGTCAGCCGCGCTGGACCTGTGCCTCCACCTGGTCCGCTGCGACCTGGGGGCGCACGTGGCCAACCAGCTGGCCCGGCGGATGGTCGTCCCGGCCCACCGCTCGGGCGGGCAGGCCCAGTTCATCGACCTGTCCGTCCCGGTCACGGACGACGAGAGCCTCGGCCCCGTGCTCCAGTGGGCCGTCGAACGCCTCGACCAGCCGCTCACCGTCGACGAGCTGGCCAGACGCGCCGGGATGAGCACCCGGACCTTCTACCGCCGCCTGCAGTCGGTCACCGGCACCACCCCGTTGAAGTGGCTGCTCAACCAGCGGATCGCCCACGCGCAGACGCTGCTCGAAACCACTTCCCTGCCGATCGAGAAGGTCAGCGAGCGCAGCGGGCTGGGGACGGCGACCAACCTGCGCCGCCACTTCACCCGGCACGTCGGCGTGACACCCACCGAGTACCGCCGCACCTTCGACACCTGAGCCCCACCGAACCCCGGCCCGCCGGCCTCAGCCGCTCGCGACGACGGTGTGATGGCTCACCGTCGTATCAAATCCAGTGAGAGCCGCCTCGGCGGCGGGCTCGACCACCGCACGCGAGACCTCCGCCCCGGCGAACCCCTGGATCGTCTCCCACGAGTCCCACATGGTCATGACCTGGAGCTCGACCTGGCCGTCACCGTCGCGGCGCAACAGGTACGCGCCCCGATGCCCTTCGACGCTCCGCAGCGCCGGCAGGACGGACTCGGCGAAATGCCGCTCGTACGCGGCGGCCCCTTCTGCCGTGGCGGTCGCGTGCCAGATCCTCGCGATCATCGCTGCCTCCTGCCGGTGAGATCCCCGAGCCGGATGCTAGCCCCGCCCGGCACCACCACGCAGGGACGTCCACCACCGCGCGCTCACGCACCCTGGGCGCCGACGACCACGGCCCCATCCACACCGGAGGGAGCCGAGGCCGCCACACCTCCCCGGCCACGCTCGCGCCCGGAACAAGGTGTGCCTCAGGCCGGAATATCGGTCAGGCGACGCAGCACGAACGGCTCGGCCAAGATCTCCTCCAGCACCCCGGCAATGCGCTCGAAGTGCGGCAACGTGAAGTGGTACGCCAGCGCCGCAGCGTCGGTCCACTCCTCCAGGAGGATCATCCGGCCAGGCCGGCCGGGGTCAGCATAGGGCTGGTAGCCCAGGCACCCCTCTTCTTCCAGGGGCGGCGCGATCATGGCGGTCAGTTCCTCGCGCAGCCGCCCCTCCTCCCCAGGCTTGGCGACGAAGGTGGCCACGATGGTGAGCGTGTTCGGCATGATGCTCAAGACTCCTGCTCTGGTTGCGATCGACGGTGTCCGCCGAGGCGAACGATGTCCATCCTGCGCACTCCGCCACCGCCCACCCAGAGCCCCGTTCCACCCCGGCAGGCCGTGCCTGGGTCTGACAGGACCAGGCACAAAGCACCAAACATCGCAATACTGAACGACATGGATCGCGCCCAACAGCTCAGCGAGTTCCTCAAGGCTCGCCGCGCCCGCCTGCACCCCGACGACGTCGGGACCACGAGCTTCGGCGGCCAGCGGCGCGTCCCCGGTCTGCGGCGCGAGGAGCTGGCCCTGCTGGCCGGGGTGAGCGTCGACTACTACACCCGGCTGGAACAGGGCCGGGCCCGCAACGTCTCGCCCGACATCCTGGACGCCGTCGCCGAAGCGCTGCGCCTCGACCCTGACGAACGCGGCCACCTGCACAACCTGGCCAAGCCCGCCTCCACCCGCAAGCGGCCCAGCCGTCCCCAGCAGGTCGGCCCGGAGCTACGCCAGGCCCTTGACGCCCTGGCCGGCGTGCCCGCCTACATCATCGGCCGCCGCCTGGACATCCTCGCCTGGAACGACCTCGCCCGCGCCCTCATCACCGATTTCGCCGCCCTGCCCGCGGCCGAGCGCAACATGGCCCGCCTGGTCTTCCTCGACGAGGCCGCCAAGGACCTGTATCCCGACTGGCTGACCAAGGCCCGCGACACTGTCGCCAACCTCAGGCTGGACGCCGGCCGCCACCCCGACGACCCCCAGCTGGCCGGCCTGGTCGGCGACCTGTCCCTGCGCAGCCCCGACTTCCGCCGCCTGTGGGCCGACCACAACGTCCGTGGCAGAACCCGTGGCCGCAAGCGCTTCGCCCACCCCCAGCTCGGCGAGCTCGCCCTCGACTACGTCGCCATGAAGGCTCCCGACGACCCCGACCTGACGCTGATGATCTACAGCGCGCCCCCCGGATCCGACGCCGCCACCTCGCTCCGGCTCCTGTCCAGCCTCACCGCCCCGGCCGCCGCTTTCCCGGCACCGACCACCCGCTGACGTGCCCTCCCCGAGATTCACATTCCGGTAAGAACCGGCAGCCGAGTGAAACTCTTGCTTCGGTCTCGTATGGACGTTCTCAAACGATGGTTGGGCCAGGTCACATACGGAGATCTACGCAACACAGCGCGCTGTGATCAGCACCTTCAAGGGGGAACGATCTCGGGGGGCAAGATGTGTGAATTTCCACCGTCCGCGTTCATCCGTAGTGCACCGTCCAACCCCAGACGAGCCCGTGTGCCGCTCAGAATGGCACTTGTGCTCACCGCCACCATGGGATTCGGGGCCGGGGCCGGCTTTTCCGCCGGCCACGCCATCCAAACGCACAGCCCCGCCATTCCACCCGCCACGCTGAACCCACCCCTGGCCCTGCAAGCTGCGATTCCCCCAGCACTCCCAGCACCGAAGCCACCGCCACCCACCCCGACGCCGACCGCCGCAACAAACCCCGCATCAACCCGGCAGGCGAAAAGTCCCCCAGCACCCGCGAAGCAACGCATACAACCCGCCAAAGCCCCCCGGCACGTGACCGTCCCCAAAAAGCCCACCACCGCCAAGCGCCCGCACCACCTCCGGATCGCCGGATTGAGGGAACGCATCCGCAAGGCCATTTACCACCGAATGCTGAAACACTTGAGAGCACACTCCAGCCCCTGAAAAGGCAGCTGATACGGGGGACCCATCACGCTGATCAAATACCACGGGTCTGGTACGTGCAGCCCGGGCCGGACGAGGCACTCGTGTCGAACCGGGCACCGAATCTCACGAACACCTGGTGCGCCTTCGGCCTCATCACCCAGACGTTCCGCGAGCCCGTCCTGCCGCCCTGATAGTTGAAGGCCTTGAACACGATGTCCGGCCGAGCGTCCTGCATGAAATAGAAGCGGACGGTGTTCTTGCTCCCGACATTGCCGGCGATCCGCCAGGACAACTGGTTGAACAAGTGATGCGTCCCGGACGTCCGGTAACGGGCAGTGATCTCGATGCCGAAGTTGCCGTCCTTGCAGCGTGCGACAAGGTACTGGTCGGCCGATGCCGTGGCCGGCGCGGCCGTGATCGACGTGGCCAGACCCATGGCGGCGACAACAGCCACGTTACGCAGAATCCTCATGGTGTCCCTCCCGTAGGTCGTGAAGCACCATTATTGGAAGGGGCGGTATGGCGCAGGTATGTCAGAGGCGCGTGCCATGCTGTGCCCGTGATGGTCGTCTTCGATGCCGAGTTGTGGATCTGGGATGCCCGGCGGGCTGACAGCTGGACCTTCGTCAGCCTGCCCGTCGATGAGTCCGAGGCGATCCAGGACATGACCGGCGGGTCGCGGCGCGGGTTCGGCTCGCTGCGGGTGCGGGTCACGATCGGCAGGAGCAGCTGGAAGACCTCCATCTTCCCGAGCAAGGAACGCGGCAGCTACGCACTACCGATCAAGCGGACCGTACGCGAGGCCGAAGGTCTCGACGCGGGAGACGTGGCGAGCGTAACCGTCGAACTCCTCGACATCTGATCCCCCGCTCGCGTCCCGCACACCTCAAGGACGGAGCCGGGCTCGGCCCGTTCGCGAAACGACAGCACGCGCCACCGCCCCTACATTCGCCGGCAGCCGACGCGACGCAACTCACTGTTCGACCGACCACCTACAGGACACGAAGCGGTCCGCCGAAGTGCGTCTACCCCACACCCCGGGCCCGACGATCGACCCACAGGCCACAGCAGCAAGCGCGAGTTCCGCTGCTCCTCTAGCCGTTCTTGGTCACGGTCCCGGTCTTGGCATCGACCTTGACCCCCTGCCACGCGCCGTCCGAGGTGACGACATCGACATCCCAGACAAGAAGGTTGTTGTCGTGCCTGTCCAGACTCATATGGATGATCTTGCCCTGCGGCACCGAAGAGGCCACCTTCTCCACCGCCTCCTTGAAGGTCACCTTGGCATCCTTGGCGATGCCCACAACCCGGGACTTCTCCTCCTTACCGGTGTCCTTGACCCTGGGCCCTGAGACCACCTTTCCAGACGCGTCCACTTCCAGCACCCGCTCTGTGCCGTCGGATCCGGCCAGCTGAACCTCCCAGATCTGGCCACCGTTCTCCGACTGAACCGAGAGCACCGTGGAGTCCTTGACGGCGTTCGTGGCCGCAGCACTCACCTTCTCAAGGCTCACCGCATCGCCAGGCGCCTCACTAGGGTCAGCCGGCGGCCCCGACGGTGACATGAGGCCGGCGGCAGCACCCCCCGCGGGCGCCACTTTGACGGCACCGGACTGAGTATCGGCGCCCCCGCAGGCCGCGACCCCGAGCAAGGCCGAGCCACCGAAAATGATGCCGACGATGGTCTTCGTCCGTCTTTCACCCTTCATACCGAAGACGCTGCCCGACCCTCACTAAAGGCACGCCCGAAAGTCGGACAACAGCCCCTCCACGATCGCCCACCCCGCCGACGCCACCTCGACGCCGTACCGTGCCGACCTACACCCGGCCGGTCCTCTGCCCGCCCGCCATGTGGAAGCAACTGCCCGAACGAGGCTGCTGGGCCTCTGACACCCTCAACGTCCACCCGCGCGTGGCCATGCGCATCCTGCGGCACTCGCGGATCCCGGTCACGATGAACGTCTACACGCAGATCGCCACCTTGAGACCCGGAAGGCCCTCGACCAGCCCACCACCAGCCTCGACGGTGAGAACCCGTGACTGCACTCCACTCCTCCACGCCCACGCAAAAGGCCCTCCCGGACGAACCGGAAGGGCCTTTGAACTGGGAGCCGCCTTGGGGATTCGAACCCCAGAGCCCTTCATTACGAGTGAAGCAAAGCATCGTGGTCGGGGCCTGGCGCCGCTGGTCAACCGTGTGACGCCGTACGGGACGATCAGGCTGCGTGAGGCGGCGTTGCTGTACTTCCCTGCTGTACGGCAGACCACAGCAACCCACTTATCCGGTGGCAACCCGGCCCGGAGCGCAGGGCCGCCAGGCCCGAGCACCGGAAGCGGCGCGGCAGTTACGCTTTTCGCACGTCCACGACGGCATCAGTGAGGCTTTTCCCACCTGATCGGGCTGATCAGCAGGAGAGAACCGGGACGGGTTGGCATGAGAAGAGGCTCTCGGCAGCTCGTACGCCCGGGTCTGACCCCATGAAGACCAATAAGCTCCTGGTTGCCAGATGTGCCGGTTGAGCGGTCTTTTGACGGCTCGGATCATGTGTGGAGGGATCTCGGTGATGATGATCAGCCAGCTCGTGATCGCCGGGCTGTTGTTCCCGAACCTGTCCGTACAGGCACAGCCCCCTCTCCTCCACGTGATGACGTGGAACGTCTGTGCGGGCACCAACGCTGGGTGCGCGCTCTTTCGCCGTTCGAACGCCGAGCTGGCCTGGCACGTGGCAGTGCTGGCGACCGAGGCGGACGTGGTCTTCCTTCAGGAGTTCTGCACGGACGCCGACGCCGACCTGGAACACGAGCTCGAACGCCGTACCGGCCGGAATTGGAGCGTCCGGTCGGCTGGGCTGATGTACTCGGACGGTTCCCCGTACCAGTGCCTGCCCGACAGAAACGGCAGGCCGCGGGGGGTGCTGAGCGTCACCCTGGCCGTGGCCGGAGCGGACACCGGCCTCGTCGTGCACGCGCTGACCTCGCCGCCGTGGGGAGCCCGCAGGTACGCCGTCTGCACGGCCGACCGGGCGTTCTGCACCGCGCACTTCTCGTCGGGATCGAGCTACGACGACAGGCAGAAGGGCAGGCCCTACCGGCACATCCAGTTGCGCGAGCTGTTCAAGCTCGGCCGGGGTGTGATCGGCGGCGACCTCAACCTTGTGCCGCGCGACGCCGCGGCGGCCTACAAGGGCCGCGACGAATGCGACCCGCGCCGGCGCTGGACCTACGTGACCCGCAAGCGGAAGATTGATTACGTGTTCGCCGGCGAGGGCCGCCTGCGGAAATGCTTCGTCGATTATGCCCGGAGCACGTGGTCTGATCACGTCCCGCTGCACGCCTGGGTGAGAGCAGGCTCAACGCCGCCTGCACCACGTTGAGCTGGCCCAGCACCAGGTTGTTCGTCATGCCCTACCAGCGAAACGCGGATTTTGCGCATCCAGCTTGCCGGCCAGGGACGAATTGGGATACGCCTTCACTGAGGCCTTTCATCCGTGGGTGAGCTCGTAGTTTTGCAGGACGGCGATCGCCTTGCATAGCTGTCCTGCCTTGTGCGGGCAGCAGCGAAGCTTGCGGAGGATGCGCCAGCCTTTGAGCTGGGCGTTAGCGCGTTCCCCGGGCCCGCGGAGCCGGGCGTGGGAGCGATTGGCCGCCTTTTGTGACAGGGGCTTGTTGCGGCCCTTCTACGGTGTGGCCACCGGGCCTTCGGCGCCTTGGTAGCCCTTGTCGGCCAGGGTCAGCATGCCAGCCTGCGTCAGCGCGCGGAGGACGGCCCAGATGCGGGCGGCGGTCAGGTCGTGGGTGCTGCCCGGCAGCGAGCCGGAGACCCAGATGATCGTGCCGTCTGGAGAGGCGATGACCTGGATGTTCATCCCATGCATGCGGTGCTTGGCCGAGTAGGACGGCCGGTCGGCGCGCACGCGTTCGATGGGGATGAGCATGCCGGCCAGCACCAGGTAGTGCAGGCCGTCTTGCGCGGCGTTGCGTAAGGCGTGGTCAAGCTTGGGGGCGCGGGCGCGCAGCAGGGCTACGGTCTCTTCTACGTACCGCCAGGCGGTGGCCACCGATACGCCGAACCCAGAGGCGAGCTCGTTGTACGTCTCGCCTTTGCGCAGGTAGATCAGGACCAGCAGGGCATGCTAGGCGGGGTTGAGCCGCCGCCAGACGGACCCGATGGCCTTGCGGTGGCGGGGGATGATGCCGGCCACGTAGTTCAGCGTTGGGCGCGATAAATCGACGGCAGCACGATAGAAAAGCATCCGAGCCCCTGGTGGTGACGGCGTTGATTGTGGTGATCCACCCGTCTACCAGGGTTCTTCGCGTTATCAGGCGAACGCCGGGCTCGCGATCATGCTGTGATCAGCAGATGCCCGCCGAGAATGAAAACAGCCCAGCGTGATGGCATTATTTCCGCTTAGTCAGACGACGATTTCTATACTTCTACTGAGAGGCGTCACGTCGATAGGCGAAAAGTTCCCTCCACACCACAACAAGCGATCCCGTGAGTCCGTCGACAATAGCGCCTTGCGGATTCGAATCAGAATACATCCTGCAGTGGACGTGACGGCCAGCAATGAGATTATCCATGAAGGCAGAATGCTCAAAAACTCGATCGGGATACCGGAAATCATGCTTTCGGCCCTCTGATGGAGAATGAGGCGTCGCCAAGGAAAATGACATAGCCATTCCCCGATCGCCTGTATGTAGCCCCTCGAATCCCTGCCTCAGTCCATCGTCGTCGGGGCCCGGTGCCGCCGTATCCCCGCCTCCTCGCTGGAGGCGTACGTAACCCAGCTCTGTGAGGAGGCCGCCTGATGCCCGCCAAGACCACCCTCGCGACACTCGACGAGCCCGAGCGCGGCCCTCGCAAGAGCCGGCGAACCCGGGCCAACAACGAAGGCTCGATCTTCCCGTACAAGAACGGCTGGGCAGGCTACGTCTGGGTCACCACCCCAGAAGGCAAGAAAACCCGCAAGTGGGCCTACGGCAAGACCCGCGAGGAGACCCACGAGAAGTGGCTCAAGCTCCACGAGCAGGCTCGCAAGGGACCCGTGGCCACCAAGCACGAGACCGTGGCCGCGTTCCTGACCCGCTGGCTCGCCGATGTGGTGCAGCCCAACCGCGAGCCGACCACCTACGCGGGGTACGAGGCGCTCGTGCGGCTCTACCTGATCCCGGGATTGGGCAAGAAGCGTCTCGACAAGCTGACCGTCCGCGACGTACAGGCGTGGCTGAACACCCTGCCCACCGTGTGCGCCTGCTGCGCGCAAGAGAGGAAGCGCAAGCAGCCCTGCTGCGCCATCGGCAAGTGCTGCAAGGACTACCCGTCACGGGGCACGATCGAGAGCGTCCGCCGCGTGTTCCGCTCGGCGATCAGCCACGCCATCCGAGAAGAGCTGATCGGCAAGAACGTGGTCTCCCTGACCACGCTGCCAAAGACATCCGTCAGGAAGCGCAAGAGCACGGTGTGGGGCGTCGAGGAGGCCCGGACGTTCCTGGAGCACCTCCGGGCGGCCGACGAGCCCCGTACGCCGCGTTCGTGCTCCTGCTGGTCCTGGGCCTACGTCGCGGGGAGGTCCTCGGCCTCACCTGGGGCGACATCGACCTCGCCGGCCAAGAGCTGTCGGTGAGCCATCAGCTCAGCCGCGTACACGGCGTACTGCTGCACCGGGACACCACCAAGACAGCGGACTCTGACGCCACCCTCCCCATGCCCGCCTTGTGCGCCACCGCTCTACGGCACCGTCGCCGCGTCCAGGACGATGCCCGCCGCGAGGCCGGCGACAAGTGGCAGGACTCGGATCTCGTCTTCACCACCAAGTGGGGTACGCCGATCGAACCCCGCAACTTCAACCGCTCCTTCGAGCTCCACACCAGAAAGGCCAGCCTGCCGCGCATCCGCGTCCACGACACCCGCCACACCTGCGCCTCGATGCTGGCCGCCCTCGGCGTCCACCCGCGCGTCTCCATGCGCATCCTGCGGCACTCGCAGATCTCCGTGACCATGAACGTCTACACCCAGATCGCAAGCCCGGAGACCCGCAAGGCCCACGACCAGCTCAACGACAGCCTCGATGGTGAGAACCCGTAGCTGTACTTCGCTGCTGTACGCCCACGCAAAAGGCCCTCTCGGACGAACCGGGAGGGCCTTTGAGCTGGGAGCCGCCTTGGGGATTCGAACCCCAGACCCCTTCATTACGAGTGAAGTGCTCTGGCCGACTGAGCTAAGGCGGCGTGCTGTTGCAGCGTGAAAGAGTCTACAGGAGCCCAAGGGGTTCTCGCTCCGCCGATCACCCGATGCCAGGACAGACTGTGCCGTCCGCCGGTGCCGTGCCCGTCAGAAGGTATCGGTCCACGGCGTCGTCCACGCACCCCGACCCGTTGTAGTACGCGGTGTGGCCGTCCCCGTCGTACTCCAGCAGCACCCCCGACTCCAGCTCGCCCGCCAGCGCCCGTGCCCAGCGGGAGGGGGTGGCCGGGTCGCGGCTGGTGCCGAGGACGAGGATGGGGGCGGCGCCCTCCGCCTTCAGGGGGTGGGCCTTGAAGGTGGGTGCGGCGGGCCAGTAGGCGCAGGGCAGCGACGACCACATGATGTACGGGCCGAATCTGGGCGACCGCCTGAACGCCTCGGCCGCGCCCTGCCCGTAGGCGGCAGCGTTCCGGGGGTAGGCGCCGTCCACGCAGTTGACGGCGGTGTTGGCTTCCGTCTGGTTGGAGTACGTGCCGTCGCTGTGCCTGCCGGTGAGCTGGTCGGCGTTGCGGAGCAGCAGCGTGCCGTTTCCCTTGAACGCCTGGCGCAGCGTTTCGGTCAGCTCGGGCCAGGAGTTGCGGTCGTAGAGCGGGGTCAGGACGCCGAGCGTGGCCAGCGCCTGCGTCACCTCGCGCCCGTCTCCTTGCAACGGCTGCCGGTCCGTACGGCGCAGCAGCCCGGTCACCTCGTCCAGCGCCCCCTCGACGGTACGGCTCCTGAACGGGCAGCCGTCCTCCGCCAGACATGTCGCGATATATGCGCGCAGCGCTTGCTCGAAACCCGCCGCCTGATCCGCGTTCAGCCGCAATCGGGAGAGCGCCGGATCGAGCGCCCCGTCCAGCACCAGCGCCCGCACGTTGCCGGCGAACATATCCGCATAAACAGCACCCAGGAACGTGCCGTACGACTTACCGAGATAAGTCAGCTTCGCGTCCCCGAGCTCCTGCCGCAGCAGATCCAGATCCCGCGCCACGTCGACGGTGCCCAGGTGCGCGAGCAGCCGCCCGGAACGTCTCTCACACCCCTCCGCGAACCCCCTCGACCCCGCCTCCAGAGCCTGGCGTTCGCGGGCCGAGTCCGGCGAGGTGTCCAGCGCGACGAACGCGTCGAGCTGCGCGTCATCCAGGCACTCGACCGGCGCCGACCCGCCGACGCCGCGCGGGTCGAATCCCACGACATCGAACCGCTCACGCACCTTCGCACTCAGGATGATCCGGGCCGCCCGCGCGTATTCCACCCCCGAGCTGCCCGGCCCGCCTGGGTTGACCACCAGCGACCCGATCCGGTCTCCGCCGGCAGGCAACCGGATCACGGCGAGATCGAGCCGCTCGCCGCCCGGCGCCGCGTGGTCCAGCGGCACTCGCAACGTCGCGCACTCGAACCCGCCACCGCACTCGGACCAGGCCAGCCCGCTCGCGGCTTGCTCACCCGGCGCACAACCGGAGCCGAGCGCCGCCACAGCCACAACGACGACAGCGGCGGCGGCCCGCCTCCTCACGCCTCGTGCGCCCAACCCGCCCTCAGACCGGGTCCGAGTCGCCGTACGTCGAGTCGTACGCCTTGCGCGGCCCGCACACGCTGGCCTTCGAGCAGGCGCACCGGCGCCCGCCGTCGTTGAGCCGCACCACCACGGAGTCGGACGGTACGTTGTGCCCCACCACCGTGCCGGCCCCCTGCGGGGTCTCCACGCTCGCGCCCACCCGTGGAGCCGACGCCCGGAACTCCTGGTAAAGCGGATGCTCGTACTTCAGGCAGCACATCAGCCGCCCGCACGCGCCCGCGATCCGGAGCGGGTTGACCGGCAGGTCCTGGTCCTTGGCCATCCGCACGGAGACCGGCTCGAAGTCCTTCAGGAACGTGGCGCAGCACAGGTCGCGACCGCAGGGGCCGATCCCGCCCTGGAGCCGCGCCTCGTCCCTCGGCCCGATCTGCCGCAGCTCGACCCTGGCCCGGAGGTTGCGGGCCAGGTCGCGCACCAGGGCGCGGAAGTCCACCCGGTGCGGCGCCGAGAAGTAGACCGTGTAGACGTTGTCCTGGTCGAGATAGTCGATGCCGACGACCTTCATCGGCAGGGTGTGCCGTTTGATCAGCCGTTTGGAGACGCTGCGGGCCTCGGCCCTGCGGCGCTTGTTGGACTCGTCACGGGTGAGATGCTCCTCGCCCGCCGGTCCCGCGCACACCGGCAGTCCGTCGATGTCTTCGCTCGTGTATTGCGGTGCCCACACGCACTCCGCCACCTCTGGCCCGGAATCGGTTGGTACGAGCACCTTGTCGCCGACCTTGGGGCTGTGCCCGCCGGGATCGAGGTAGTAGAGCCTCCCATAACGGGTGAAGCTCACGGCCATGATCATTCCCATGGGCTCGCGCTCGCCTCCTGACGGCCTCGGGGTCTTACCGCCTTCGGTGCCACATTACGTGTGTCCGTCCGCTGACGGCGCGGGGTGGGCGCGGCATTTCGGCAGGGCCTGGTCGCGCCCGCCGCATCAGCCGCCGGTGGGGCACACCTTGCCTGCCGGCAGCTGGAGCAGAAAATGATCGCGGAGCCGGGACTGTTCGCCCACGCAAACGGGGTTGACGACCTGGCTGACCCCGGGCTGCCGGCTGAGCTTGCTCAGCGCCTTCGCCCACTTCGTCTCCGGCCGCATGGTCAGCCTGAACGACTGGGGCATGTCCGCTATTTTGGTCGCTTTGACCAGCGCATCCTGGCTCTTGAAAGCGCGCTTGAAGTTTTCGTACGCCGTCGCCTGGTCCTCAGAGACGAAGGACTCTCGGCAGCCCGGCATGGACGGCGTACACAGGAAGACGGTGCCGCCCTCGACGACCCTGTCCGCGAGTCCCTGCCCCCGCCACACCCCCGCGTCGGTCAGGGACGCAGCGCGAGCATCATCGCCTCGACCGCGATCTGCGGATTGACGTTCGCCCCGAGCCGTTCCCTGCACTGCATGATCGCATCGATCCGCCGCAGCGTTTCCTCCGGCGTGCAGGCCCTGGCCAGTTGGTCGAGGTCAAAGCGGATGTCGTCGTTCGCCAGCTCCACCCCGGCCCCGAACTGCATGGCCAGCACGTCCCGGTAGAACGACACCAGCTCCAGCAACGCCGAGTCCAGCGAATCCCGCTTGATCCGGGTGGCCCGCGACTTCTGCCGGTCCTCCAGCTCCTTCAGGGCTCCCGCCCCGCCGCGGACGAGCCCGCGGTTGAGCCCCTTGCCGGTGGATCCCTCGCCGTACAGCCTGCGCAGGTCCGTCGTCTCACTCTCGTTGAGCGTGGTCGTGGCGGCGGCGGCCTCTTCCTCCGCGGTCTTCACCAGCCGTTCGGCGGCGGAGATGCACTCGCCGACCCCGGTCAGCGAGCGTGGGATGCCCAGCACGGCCTCACGACGTCGCCTGACGCCCTCGTCCAGGGCCAGCGCCCGCGCCCGGCTGATGTGCCCCTGAGCCGCTCGCGCGGCGAACGTGGCCGTCTCCCACGGCACGCTGTCGCGGGTGGCCAGCACGTGCGCCACGGCCTCCGTGCCGGGAGTGGTCAGGTTGACCGCGCGGCAGCGCGACCTGATGGTGATCATCAGGTCGTCCAGAGCGGGCGCGCAGAGCAGCCACACCGTACGGGGCGGAGGCTCCTCGATGGCCTTGAGCAGGGCGTTCGCGGCGGATTCGGTGGCGCGGTCGGCGTCCTCGAACAGGATGACCCGCCAGCGCCCCTGCGTCGGCGCCCCTGCCGCCCGCAGGATGAGCTCCCTGGTCTGCTTGACGCTGTAGGAAAGCCCCTCAGGACGTACGGACTCCAGGTCGGGGTGCGAGCCGATGAGCACCTGATGGCACTGGTCGCAGTGACCGCAACCGCCGTCGGGGCACATCAGCGCGGCGGCGAACGCCCGGGCGGCGTCTTCACGCCCGGAGCCCGGAGGGCCGGTGAACAGCCAGGCGTGCGTCATGCCCGCGCCGCGCCCGCCCTCGACGACCTCACGCGCCGCCGCCGAGGCCCGCCTCAGCACGGCCGTCGCCTGGTCCTGCCCGACGAGGTCATCGAAAACTGTCACAGAGGTAAGGCTAGCCGCGGATGGCAGGCGTCGTACCCGTGACGTTCCAGCCGCGAACGGCAGGCACGCGCCGGCACCGTCACGGCGGCCAGCCGCTAGTCGCGGATGGCCGGCATCGTGCCGGTGGCGTCCTCCGACTCCCTGGGCACCGGGTCGGGCAGGAGCTCGTGGATGCGGTCCTGGATCTGCCGGGTGATCGCGTTGATCGCCAGCGTGCCGTCGACCACGAGATAGCGCTCGGGCGCGGCCGCCGCCAGCGCCCGGAACTCCTTGCGCACCCGCTCGTGGAAGTCCAGCGGCTCTGCCTCGATCCGGTCGGCCGCCCCGCCCAGCCGGGTCAGCCCCACCTCGGGCGGCGTGTCGATGAGCACGGTCAGGTGCGGCACCAGCCCGCCCGTCGCCCAGGCGTTGATCTTGGACACGTCCTCGGGGTCGAGCGCCCGGCCCGCGCCCTGATAGGCGAGTGAGGAGTCGACGTAGCGGTCGGTGATCACCAGCGAGCCCCGGTAGAGGGCCGGCCTGATGACCTTCTCCACGTGCTCGGCCCGGTCGGCGGCGTAGAGCAGCGCCTCCGAGCGCGCCGAGAGCCCGCGCTCGGCCGCGTCGAGCAGGATCGCCCGCAGCCGCATGCCGACCTTCGTGGACCCGGGCTCACGCGTCTGCACGACGTCGAAGCCCTGGTCGCGCAGCCAGATGGCGATCAGCCTCGACTGGGTCGTCTTGCCGGAGCCCTCGCCGCCCTCGAACGCCACGAACAGCCCGGGCACATGCTCGGCCGGCTCCGTGGGGAAGCGCTCGCCACGCACCGCGGCGAGCAGGTCGGCGGACAGGGGCACGCCCTTCTTGTCGTCCATGTGGCGCAGGGCCAGGATGCCGACGGCCGTGGCGAGCGCCCCGCCGATCAGCAGCACCAGGTTGGTCCCGTCGAACCGGTAGGCGAACTCACCCAGCCCCAGCTCGTGCACCCCGAAGAGCGCGGCCAGCGGGTTGGCCACGGCGACCACGAGCAGCAGCGTGACGCGCGCGGTGGACTGCAGGAAGGAGAACGTCCGGCCGCGCAGCGCGTCTTCGACCTCCAGCCCGATCAGGGTGTAGCCGATGATCCAGGCGATCCCCGCGCACGCCCCCAGCACCACGGTCAGCATGACCACGATGACCAGGTTGTGCACGAGCGCGATCGCGGCGAGCACCAGGCCCGCGACCGTGATCGCCAGCCCGAACAGCCGCCGCCTGGACAGCTGGTGCAGCAGCCTGAGCCCGAAGAACATGCCCAGCGCCATGCCGACGAAGACCGCGCCGAACACCACGCCGTAGGCCGCGTCGCCGCCGCCGAGGGCCACCACGTAGATCTTCGCGACGCCCACCACGGCCCCGCCCGCGGCGAACGCCCCGAGCATGCCGATGATCAGGCCGCGGACCAGCCGGTTGCCGCCGACGTATTTCCAGCCCTCGATGATCTGCTTGAGCACCGAAGGCGTCGAGATCGTGCCGTCACGCTTGGGGATGTCTCGCAGCGTGAAGATGAGGAAGGCGGAGACGAGGTAGGCGCAGGCGTTGACGAACAGCGCCACCCCCGTGGTGTCCCGGCCGGACAGGAACGGCACCATGCTCGTGGCCACGTCGCCCACCACGGACAGCGCCGCGAACAGCATGGCCGCGATCGGCGCGGTGCCGTAGGTGACGAGCAGGTTGAGCTGGTTGGCCGACTCGAGCTGCTCCTTGGGCACCAGGTTGGGCACCGTGGCGTCCTTGGCCGGGACCCAGAACAGGTTGACGCACTCGACCAGGATGGTCGCCACGATCAGCCACTGGTAGCTGTAGACGAACGGGATCGACAGCACGATGGCGAAGCGGGCCAGGTCGGCCCCGAACATCGTCAGCCGGCGGTCGAACCGGTCGGCGAACACCCCGGCGAGCGGCCCGAGCAGGACGGCGGGCAGCATCTTGGCGATGAACACACCGCCCACGGCCAGCGACTGCACACGGTAGTCGCCCTGGGTGAGATTTCCGGCGAGGGCGGTCACGGCCAGGATGTTGAGCCAGTCACCCAGGCTGCACACCGACATAGCCGTCCAGAGCCGTCGGAACGGCGCATTGGCCAGCACGTGAGTTGGGCGGCGTCGGCCAGGGGCAGTCATGATTTCAGCGTATCCAGGTGTTGGCCAGAAGCGGGTAGTCAAGAGATGAGCCAGATATTCCCGGCTGCACGTGGCTGAGGGTATTACGATCGCGGGCCGGTGCGCAGGTTACACACCTGGAATAGGCCCCCAAAAACATCATCAATTCACAACTCCGGCCTCATGTCGGGCCTCTTCCACCAAAGGCCACCATCCGGCACGGATCTCCGGCGGCAGAACGAGCTCGTCCCAGAGCTCGACGAGCAGCACCCCGTCCACGTGATCGAGCAGCTCCTGCGGACTCCCCTCGCGTAGGAGCGCGACGTAGGCCGCCCGCCGCTCATCCCTGTCGGCCAGATCGTAGACCCGCCCGCCCAGCCGCGCGACACCCAGCGCGGCGGCGACCGGCAGCCGCGGCAGCCGGCTCGGCACGTGGAACGCCCGGCCGTCCGCGCCCGCATGGGCGGCGAACTCGACCTTCGCCTCCAGCACCAGCCGGAACCCGGCGGCGTCGAGGATGCGCCCCGCGGTCTCCAGCGTCGGCGACTTCCTGCCGTGCTCATAGGCCGACAGCGTCGTCCTCGACGTGCCGCTGACGCCGGCCAGCGCCTTCTGATTGAGACTCGCGGCATGCCTGGCCTGCTTGAACAGCAGCCCGCCGCGCTTGGCCCAGAAGGCGACCTCCTGCTGAAGCGCCTCCTCCACCGGCGAAGAGACCATGCTGCACCTCCGAAGGGTATCCGGTTGGATACTACGCCACGATGGCACGGCGTGACCACCGGACAGCGGAAGGTCAGCTGCGCAGCTCCAGCAGCGTGATCTCCGGCGGAGCCCCGACGCGCACCGGCGGCCCCCAGAACCCGGCGCCCCTGGACACGTAGACCTGCACGCCGTCGACCGTGGCCAGGCCCGACACCACCGGTTGCTGCAGCCCCACCACCAGGTTGAACGGCGCGATCTGCCCGCCGTGCGTGTGCCCGGACAGTTGCAGGTCCACGCCGTGCCGCGCGGCCTCGGAGACCTGGATCGGCTGGTGCGCGAGCAGCACCGTGGACCGGCCGGCGTCGCGCCCGCCGAGCGCCTTCGCGAAATCGGGGCCGTCCCCGGTGGCGGCGCCGCCCACGTCGTTGACGCCGGCCAGGTCGAGCACCGCGCCCTGGTGCCTGATCTCCACGCGTTCGTTTCGCAACGAGCGGACACCGAGCTCCCCGAGCTCCTCGATCCACTCGCCTGGGCCTTCCGGCGCGAAGTATTCGTGATTGCCGGTGACGAAGAAGGCCCCGTAACGGGACTCGAGGCTCTTCAGCGGCTTGGCCAGTGCGCCGAGCTGGGCCACCGACCCGTCGACCAGGTCACCCACGATCGCTACGACGTCGGCCTCGAGCCCGTTGATCATGCGGACGATCCGCTCGGTGTGCCCGATGCCCGTCAGCGGGCCGAGATGGATGTCGCTCACCACGGCGAAGCGCAGGCCGCCGAGCCGCGAATCCAGCTTGGGCAGCGCGACCTTGACCCGTTCGATCACGGGGTCGCCGAGTGCGGCCGACATGCCGTACCCGACCGTGGCCAGCGCGCTCACGCCCGCGATGGCGGCGGTGGTCCGCCCGAGAAAGAGCCGCCTGCTCATGTCGCCCGCCACCGCCCTGGCCGCGGCGGGCGCGTCCTCCCCGGAACCAACCGGAGACACCGGAGACTCCAAACCAGCCGGAGGCTCCAGACCAGCCGGAGGCTCCAGACCGGCCGCAGGCCCAGAGGAGGGTTGATCCGCCGGTGCGGCCGTGCCCGCCAGGACCGCGACCGGCTCGGGCGTCGCTTCCGGCGCCCGCTCCCGACGCCCGGCCCTGCGCAGGACCGCCGCCACCACGGCCCGCGGAATCTCCAGCACCGCGAGGATCACGACCAGGTAGAACATCACCGCCAGCCAGATGTAGCCCGGCCAGGCCACCCAGCTCTCCAGCCCCATCCTCGCGCCCACGAACGTCGTCACGAGCACCGCGAGCAGAGCCGCCAAACCCCAGGTCAGCGACTTGCGTAACCGCCCGGGGCCCGTGGTGCGGCGGACCAGCCGGTGCCACAGGTAGTAATGCGCCAGCAGCACCGCGGCCACGAAGATCAAAACGAACACATAAACGATGCTACTTAGGATTTGGCCGCCGGCTTCTTCGCGGGTGCCTTTTTCGCCGGAGCCTTCCGCGTGGTCTTCTTCGGTGCCGGAGCCCGCTCACGACGCTCGGCCAGCAGCTCGGCCGCCCGCTCGATCGTGATCTGCTCCACCGTGTCGCCCTTGCGGAGCGAGGCGTTCGTCTCCCCGTCTGTCACGTAGGGCCCGAAACGTCCCTCCTTCACCACGACGGGCTTCTTGGAGGCGGGATCGTTGCCCAGCTCGCGCAGCGGCGCGGCCGCCGCGGCCCGCCGCCCCCGCTGCTTGGGCTGCGCGAACAGCTCCTTCGCCTGCTCGATCGTGACCGTCAGCAGGTCTTCTTCCGAAGCCAGCGAACGCGAGTCGGTGCCCTTCTTCAGGTACGGGCCGAACTTCCCGTTGTGCGCCACGACCTCCTCGCCGTCCAGCTCGCCCACGGGCCTGGGGATCGCCAGCAGCTTGAGCGCGTCGTCCAGCGTGATCGTGTCGAGCGACATCGTCTTGAACAGCGAGCTCGTACGGGGCTTCGGCGCGTCGGCCTTCTTCGTGCGCCGCTTCGGAGTCTCCTCCTCCGACGGCTCCGGCAGGATCTCCGTCACATAAGGCCCGTACCGGCCGTCCTTCGCCACGATCATGTGCCCGGTCACCGGGTCGGGCCCCAGCTCCCGGTCACCCGTCGGCCGCGAGAACAGCTCCTCGGCCTTCTCCGCGGTCAGCTCGTCGGGCGTCATGTCCTCGGGCACGTTGACCCGTGCGCCGTCCCTGTCCAGGTAGGGGCCGTATCGGCCGACTCGTAGAACGATATCCGAGTCCCGGACGGGGAACGAGCTGATCTCCTTGGCGTCGATGTCGCCGAGGTCGGTGACCATCTCCTTGAGACCCTCGTCACCGTCGGCGCCGTAGTAGAAGCGCTGCAGCTCGGGCACCCGTTCGGCCCGGTCGTTGGCGATGTCGTCGAGCACCTTCTCCATCTCGGCCGTGAAGTCGTAGTCGACCAGGTTGCCGAAATGCTGCTCCAGCAGGTTGACCACCGCGAACGCCAGGAACGACGGCACCAGCGCCGTGCCCTTCTTGAACACGTAACCGCGGTCGAGGATCGTCCCGATGATCGAGGCGTACGTCGAAGGCCGCCCGATCTCCCGATCCTCCAGCTCCTTGACCAGCGACGCCTCGGTATAGCGGGCCGGCGGCTTGGTCGAGTGGCCGGCCACGTCGAGCCGCGACACGGTCAGCGCGTCGCCCTCCGCGAGGTTCGGCAGCCGCTTCTCGGAGTCGTCGCGGTCGGTCGACGGGTCGTCGGACCCCTCGACGTACGCCTTCAGGAACCCATAGAAAGTGATCGTCCGGCCGGAGGCGCTGAACTCGACGTCCTCGCCCGACGACGACCTGCCGCCCACCTTGACGGTGACCGACTCGCCGACCGCGTCCTTCATCTGCGAGGACACGGTCCGCTGCCAGATCAGCTCGTACAGCCGGAACATGTCACCGGACAGCCCGGTCTCGCCCGGCGTGCGGAACTCCTCGCCGGAGGGCCGGATGGCCTCGTGCGCCTCCTGCGCGCTCTTGACCTTGCTGCTGTAGACGCGCGGCTTGTCCGGCACGTACGCGGCGCCGTACAGCTTGATCGCCTGCGACCGCGCGGCCGCGACCGCCGTCTCCGACAGCGTGATGCTGTCGGTACGCATGTAGGTGATGAAGCCGTTCTCGTAGAGCCGCTGCGCGACCTGCATCGTGTACTTGGCGGAGAACCCCAGCTTCCGGCTGGCCTCCTGCTGCAACGTGGTCGTCCGGAACGGCGCGTACGGCTTACGCGTGTACGGCTTGCGCTCCACGGACTTGACCGCGAACGACGCCCCCTGGAGCCGGCCCGCCAGCTCGCCCGCGGCGGCCTCGGACAGGTGCAGCACGTCGGCGTTCTTCAGCCGGCCCGTGCTGGCGAAGTCGCGCCCCTGCGCCACCCGCCTGCCGTCGACCTGCGTCAGCGTCCCGGTGAAGTCGCGCGGCCGCTCCTCGGCCTTGTTGGTGTCGAAGAGCGCCTGCAGGTCCCAGTAGTGGGCGGGCGTGAACGCCATCCGCTCCCGCTCGCGCTCCACCACCAGCCTGGTCGCCACGGACTGCACGCGACCGGCGGACAAGCGGGGCTTGACCTTCTTCCACAGGACCGGGCTGACCTCGTAGCCGTAGAGGCGGTCGAGGATGCGCCGGGTCTCCTGGGCGTCCACCAGGCGCAGGTTGAGGTCGCGCGGGTTGGACACGGCGTCGCGGATGGCCTGTGGGGTGATCTCGTGGAACACCATGCGGTGCACCGGCACCTTGGGCTTGAGCACCTCACGCAGGTGCCACGCGATGGCCTCGCCCTCGCGGTCCTCGTCAGTGGCCAGATAGAGCTCGTCAGCGTCCTTCAGCAGCTGCCGCAGCTTGTTGACCTGCGACCTCTTGTCGGCGTTGACCACGTACAGCGGCTCGAACTCGTGCTCGACATTGACACCCAGACGCGCCCATGGCGCCCCCTTGTACTTCTCGGGGATGTCGTCGGCCCTCTCCGGCAGATCGCGGATGTGGCCGATGCTCGATTCGACGATGTAGCCGCGCCCGAGGTACCCGGCAATCGTCTTCGCCTTGGCGGGCGACTCGACGATCACCAGGCGTGTTCCGCCGGCGCTGCCGTTCTTGGCTGGCACGCTGCTTCCTACCTCGCTGTTCGCTTGCAAATCCCCCTGCCGGGAGTCGGCACAGACTGAAAGGTAACCCGACTCGCGGAAATTTCCTTCCCCCGGGCTACCCACTAGCTTCCGGGTCCACCCGCAAGCACGCAGAATAAGGCCCATCGAGCGGCATGGCGCCCTGACTCACCCTGGAGACTAATCGTTGTGCTCGACTACTCCTACATGGATATCTTCATTCCACGCGACCTCACTCGCGAAGCAGCACGTCAACTGCTGACCGAACACGCAGAGTACGGGCAGTGGGAGCTCGCGCGCGTCCGTGTGCATCCGGACGGCAGCCGGCACGTACGGCTGCGCCGCAAGGTCATGCGGGTCCGCAGGACGCTCTGAACGTGGACATGGCTTTGCCCGCCCCGGGCCGCGCCCCCGGAACGGGCAAAGCGTCTATCGCTGACTGCTCACGGGCTGTGAGCAGTAGCCGTACTTGGTTTTCGTGCTATCCGTTTTCCTGACTTCTGACCGAACCGGAACTCGCGGGACCGCTTGTCCGCGGCCGGACCGGAACCGGCCGGCCGTCTGCTTGCGGCCGAACCGGAACCGGCGGGTCGCTTACTTCCGGCCGAAGCGGAACCGGCGAGCCGTCCCGAACAGGGTCGCCGAAGCGGCCAGCAGCGAGCCGAGCAGGAGGGCGAGCACGGAGCCCGAGTTCATCCCGGTGACACCGGCCGGCTGGGCGGCGCTCATCAGGCCGATGTTCCCGACGGGCAGGCTGTGGGTGGCGGAGGTCACCGCGCCGCCGACCGGGGTGGAGGCGACCAGCGAGGTCGCGGGGTCGAGCGCGGAGACCGGGCCCGAGGGGCGGGCCCGCCGCCCGGCGCCGTCGCCCTTGGAGGCCGACGCGGACTGGGCGCTCTTCTTCGGCTGGGCAGGGGTCTGCGCCTGGCCGGGCAGGCCCGGCAGCTCGGGCAGCTGCGGCAGGCCGAACGTCGTGGAGGCGTCCTGGACCAGCGGCACCGAACCTGCGGCGTCGCGGACCGCGGGGAGCGCGGTGGAGGCGCCCTCGACGGCGGGCACCGAGGTGGAGGCGCCCTCGATCCCGGGCAGCGAAGTTGTGGCGTCCTTGACCACCGGCAGCGAGGCCGAGGTGTCGCCGACCACGGGCAGCGTGCTCAGGTTCGTGCTCTGGAGCTGCTGGGTGACGCCGCTGACGTCCTTCAGGCCGCCCAGGACGGGAACGGCGGGCAGCGCGGGCAGCAGGCCGCTCTTGGCGGCTGAGGCGTGACCGGCGCTACCGGCGAAGCGGTCGAAGCTGGAGGGCCGCTCGACGCCGGGCCTGCCGACGTTCGCCCCGCCGAGGCATCCGGCCGCGGCGTCGCCCAGGACGGCCACGGCGTTGCCGCAGACGTTGACCGGGGCGGTGATCGGCGCGACGATCTGGTTGCCCGCGAGCACCCCGGCCCTGCCGGAGGTACGGTTGCCGCCCGCGCCCACACCGCCCTGCCAGACGCCGGCGCCGCCCTTGCACTGGGCCCGGGACGCACCGAGCACGGCGGCCGCGTTGCCGCAGATGTTGATCGGCGCGGTGATCGGCGCCACCGCCTGGTTGCCACTCAGCACACCGGCGGCCCCGGAGGTGGTGTTGCCGCCCGCGCCACGCCCGCCGTTCTTGACGTGGGCGCCGCCCTTGCAGCCCGCGAACGCGTGCCCGAGCACGGCGGCCGCGTTGCCGCAGATGTTGATCGGCGCGGTGATCGGCGCCACCGCCTGGTTGCCACTCAGCACACCGGCCGCTCCGGAGGTGGTGTTGCCACCGGCCCCCGAGCCCGCGTGGGTGTTCTCGACCTTGGCGCCGCCCGTGCAGCCGGCCGAGGCGTTGCCCACGGCGTTGCCGCAGGCTTCCACCGGCAGGCTGATCGGCGCGATGACCTGGTTGCCGCTGCCCACTCCGAAACGCCCGTCGGTGTCGTTGCCGCTCGACCCGGCGGCCTGGTGACGGCTCTGGTAGCCGCGTCCGGGCCCGCCGTTGGTGACGGTCGAGCCGCCCCGGCAGCCCGCGAACGCGTGCCCGAGCACCGCCACCGCGTTGCCGCAGATGTTGATCGGAGCGCTGACCGGGGCGATGACCTGGTTGCCGCCGAGCACGCCCGCGTCGCCAGAGGTGCGGTTGCCGCCGGCGCCCACGCCGGTGTTCCAGACGCTGGAGCCGCCCTTGCAGCCCGCCGTCGCGTCGCCGAAGATCGCCACCGCGTTGCCGCAGGCGTTGATCGGTGCGGAGATCGGCGCGGTGATCTGGTTGCCGCCCAGGACGCTCGCGTTCCCGGAGGTACGGTTGCCGCCCGCGCCGCCCTTGCCCTGGGTGCGGACGGTGGACCCGCCCTTGCAGCCGGCGTCGGACTTGCCGAACAGCGAGACGGCGTTGCCGCAGGCGTTGATCGGCGTGCTGATCGGCGCGTTGACCTGGTTGCCGCCGAGCACGCTGGCGTTGCCGGAGGTGCTGTTGGGGATGCCGCCCCTGCGGGAGTTCACGACCTCGGCGCCGCCCTGCGAGGTGGCGTCCGCGCTGCCGGCCGCGGCGACGGAGTTGCCGCTGATGTCGATGGGGATCGAGATCGGCAGGTCGACCTGGTTGCCGCCGCCGACGGACGCGTTGCCCGAGGTGTCGGCCAGCGCGGTGCCGCCGCCGAACGACATGACGGCCACCGCGAGAAGGGCCGCGGGAGTAGATGCCTTTGCCCACGTACGCATGAGAATGCTCCTAGTGGTTCTTGGGGGGATACCTGAACGGTTCGCGGCAGCCCGAAGCCAGGCGCGGTCACGCGCACAGCGGAGACCTCGGGATCGTTCGCGAACTAGCTGAACTGACGTTGTTTCACCCGTCGGCGGAGGGGATGCTTGCCGCGCTCCGCCGCTCGCTGCTGGAGGGACCCGGCGGCTCGTGAGAGCGCCGGCCGGGGTCCTGGGCGGGATCCCTGGACGGGGTCCTGGGGGATCCTGGGGGGATCAGTCAGGTGAGAAAGAGGGGTCGTCCGCCGCTGTGCGGACGACAGGGGGCAGCACGGACGCCAGGATGGCGCGCCGGGCCTGGAGCCGCGGGTCGAACACGGACCTCGCGACATCCCCGGAAGCGGGCCCGAAGGGGCCGCTGCCACCGCCGTTGGGCACCAAACCGTTGGTGTCCAGGATCTTCCCGGCAGTGGATGGTGCTGGCAGACCAGGATCCCGCTGGCTGTTGAGCCCGTCGACCGTGCGCCCGGCCATCGCCTCGGCGTTGTCCGACGCCGAGAGCTCGGGGCCGGCCAGGTCTTGGGAGCGGGGTGTGCCGGCTCCTGCGGCCGCGGACGGATCCGCGGTCGTAGGCACCGCCGCGGACGGATCCGCGGACGGCGCGGTCGCTCCTGTGACCGCGGTGGAATCCGCGACGGCAGGAGCGGCGGTGAGCATGCCGAACAGGAAGGCGAGCAGCCAACCGGCGGCCATCAGGGCGCCCATGGCGACTGCACGCACAACGAGCCGACGGGCACCGGCCGCGAACCGCGCCATCCGGCCCGCCCGATCGGTGCTCGTGTCCTGCTCGCGGGTGGCCACGGGTGGACGGCACGCAGCGAGGGCGATCGCCCTCGACTGCTGCACCGTCTTGCGCACCACGTGATCCTCCCGAGCTCCAGAACCGGCCTCACGTCGTGAGGCCGGTCCGTGGACTCACCCCTCAACGATCCGTAACCGTAGCAGCACCCAAAGTTGCTGCAAGGGCTTTTCACCCGAGACCCAGAAATTGGCCAAGCCCCCGCCACCCAAACCCGCCCCAACTGCCACAAGGCCCTTCCGGGGAGGCCACGAAAGGCCCATCGGGAGCTCCTGGAGGGCCTATTTCGGGGCTCTGGAGGGGTTCGTAGCGGGGACGCGGATTCTTGGTATGACGCACCCCTCAGAGTTTGCTAACCTTACTGAGCCGACGCGGGATGACGGTCTCGCGTGCAGGCACCAAGTCCGGGTGGCGGAATAGGCAGACGCGCTAGCTTGAGGTGCTAGTGCCCAGTGATGGGCATGGGGGTTCAAGTCCCCCCTCGGACACACACCGATCGCACATGTGGGGGTTCCGGTTCAACCCGGGCCTCCACATACTGCTTTTCCGGGTAGTACGTGAGCTTCAACCCGAGCTGGGTGTAGAGCTCGGCCTTGTCGTCCGGGTCCGCTTCTGAAACCAGACGCACCAGATCGCCGACTTCCTCGATCATCGCTCTGATCTCCGCGACACTGATGCGCTGCGCGGTCGGGAGCGCCTTCAGTTCCCCCTCCAGACGGGCTCGTTCGCTCTTCGTCTCGTTGATCCACGAGGAGATCTCGATAGGGTCACCTCCCGCGTCGAGCGCGGAGCGGTACTGGCTGAGCTTTCGATCACACTGTGTCAGCCGCTTTCGCAGGTCGATCAGCGCCGCCTCGCTGGGGTCGATCGCCTGGTCGGCCATCGCCGCGATCGTACGTTCCAGACTGTCCGGACCGAACGCGGTCCCCAGCCAGCCATCGACCTCATCCAGGATCTCCGACTCCCGGAGATAGACGACCTTGGGATGGTCGAGATCGTTGGTGATGGCGTATTGGGCGGGGAAGCGGCACCGATAGTAGGCCTGCTGGTTGTTCCAGTTGCCCTGCATCCGACGCTTGCAGTACCCGCAGAACAGCACCCCTCGGAAGGCGTACGGCCGACGGGTCGGATGTGGGCGGTGATTGAACTGGCCATTCGCCCGTTTGGCAAGGATCTCCTGGACGCGCTGATAGACCTCGACGCTCACGATCGCGTCATGGACTGGCTGCTCCGACCAGATCCACTGGTCCTTGGCGTTCCACCGCTGCTTGGTCGTCGTCCCCAGGGCGACGTTCTCGACGTCCAGCAGGACCTCGTCCTTGCGCTGCTTGTTCCACACCTGGTGGCCGGTGTAGCGCGGATTGGTGAGGATCACCCGGACGGCGTACTTCGACCACGCCCGCTGGTCCCGATGCTTATTCCGCGCCGGGTCACTGGCCGAGGGCGACAAGATGCCCTGCAGAGTCAGGTCCTCGGCGATGTCCAGATAACCGCGCCCCTTGAGGAATTCGCTGTAGATCCACCGCACCACGCGCGAGGTGACCGGATCGGGCGCCAGCCGCCGGAGCCTCCGCCCATCGGCCGCCTTACCGGGGTTCGGGTGCGGACCAGCATCCTGGAGCGTGTACCCGTACGGCGGACGCCCACCGAGAAACCTGCCCTCAGTCGCTGTGATCGCCGCCATCGCGGCCCGTACGCGGATCTTGATACGGTTCCGCTCGCCCTTCGACAGACCGCCGAAGACGCCCATGATCATGTCGTGGGCCTCGTTGGCGGGATCGATGGGGCCGCCGACCTCAGGCACCCACAGCGGTACCCCGAAGTGCTCGAACAACGGGAACGTGAGGCTGTACTGGTTGCCGTAGAACGCCCGCTGCGGCTCCCCGATCACCACCGCGTCGAAGCCTCGACGCGGGTCCTTCAATTCCTCGATCAGCGCCGCCGCGTACGGCCGGAGCTGCCAGGGAATCGAGCGGGACTTGTCGACGTCGAAGAATTCCGCGACGATCTCGCCGCCCCGCGACTCGATCAGCGCCCGCGCCCGATGCAGCTGCCAGGCCCGCGACGCCTCCGGGTCCTGGTTGTCCTCTGTCGACACCCGGCCGTAGAAGCCGAACCTGATCGTCATTTCTCCTGCTCCTTCACGGTGTGCGGCTGCTTCACGCGGGCGACGGCCTTGAGCAGGATCCGGAGCAATACGCCCGCCGCGCCGGGGGTGAGTCTGAGCTCCTCCCCCGGCACGACCAACCGCAGCCCGCTACCCGCGCCGTTCACGCCCCGCCCCGGCTCGGAACGAGTCCCCGCGCCCACCGGCGACCGATTTGGGCCCTACGTGCCCGACCGCCCCGGCGGCCCTACATGACCGCTCGCCTCGACGACCGATGTCAATCACCGCCTGGACACGAACCCCCGCCCCTCGAGCCGCTGACGGCCATACACAACCTGTGGACAACGAGTCCAGGCATCGCTCGCCGCAGTCCCTACCGCCATAGAAGGTCGCCCTCATCCCCGGCCATCCCCTGTGCGGAGAATGAGAAGGTCCTCGTGCGCCACGGCACACACCGGCCGCCCCTTCTCTTGGTTCCTCCACGCCTCCAGCATCTGGAAGAACGATGCTCGGTTGATCAGCCGACCGTCCCGGACCCCACACAGCAGTGCCGCCAGGCGGTGCGTGAGCACCAGGCCAGCTGCCTCTGCGGTATCGATGACCTGTCCAGGCAGATCAACAAGGTGTCCGTTCACCCGGATCGGCCGAACCGTGATCGCGACGACTCCGTCGGGCCTCAGCAGCTCCCCGCACCGAGCGAGGATCTGTCCGAAGCCCTCCATCAGCTGGGGCAACCGCTGGTGGGCGAGATTGCGCTTGTCTGTGGAGTACCGGTGATTCGACTTCTGCACCGGCCCGCCGCCTTCCCGGCTTCCGCACCGGACATGACCGTGCGTCCGCACCCCGTAGGGCGGAGAGGTCAGCACCAGCGCCGCCATGCCCTGAAGGTCCCCGAACACCGTTGCGATGTTCCGCGCATCCCCACAGGCCACCCGGGCGAATCCTGTGGCGCCTTGAGAGCGGGCGTGCTGAACGTTGGCGGCAGTGAGGCCGGCGAAGTCAGCCTCGTACTCCATCCCCGCAGCGTGCCGCCCCAGATGCACCGCCTCTACCAAAGTGGTCCCGATTCCGCACATCGGATCCAGCACCAGATCCCCCGGCTCGGTGAATGCGGAGATGACATGGGCGGCGATCGACGGAAGCATCTTGCCCGGATGTCTCATCGACTCTGGGACATACCGACCGCGCCGCTGTACCCGCGACTGAAGCTGCCCCGTGGCCAGCACCGACGACAGGACACTCTCGCTCATCGACCACCTCCGCCGGGACGAGCGAACAGGCAGACATCCGCATGCACCGACACCACCGGCGGCAGCTCCGCAGACTGAGCTCGGCGAAGCTGTGCCAGCTCCGCCGGGCCGGTCTGAACAACTAGCGTGTCGCCCTCGACGGGCACACGTACTGCGATGACGTGCTGCACGTAGGCAAGCCCCGCAGCGGCCGCGCGCCGGATGATCCCCGGAGCCAAATCTATGAGCCTGCCACGCTCGTGGCGCGCTGTCGTGATCACTGCCAGGTGTCCGCCGGGCGTGAGAGCACACCGTGCATCCTCCAGGAACCGACCGAGCTGGGGCATCGCCAACGTAGGCTGCTCCGTCCTGCATGAAGGACATGACGTCGGCCCCGAGCCGACTGCCCATCCGGCCTCGGGATAGAACGGAAGAGCTGCAATCAGCAACTCGACCTTGCCCTCGAAGCCGGACAGCGCTTCCCGCATCTCATGCGGCCCGTGTGGACGCAGCCTCACCGCCGCCCGCTGCTCCGCGGTGAGTTCCTCCCGAAAGCGACCGACCAGGTGCTGAGCGACCGGGAGACGCGGAACGAAACCGATCCCCAACCGCCCCATCTCCGCCGCTGCGACGAGCACGGTCTCGCCCGTCGTGAAGACATCCGCGACGACCCCGCCCGGGCGAGTGCAGGCGTCGATCAAATGCCGCGCCAGTTCCCGCCCCACAGCCTGGCGATGCCGGCCGCACATTGCTTCGCCCGCACACGGGCTGTCCTTGGCCCTGGCCGTTTCGGTCGTGGTGTCAGAACACAGCCACACCGAGAGTGGCACCAGCCGCCTTTCGGCAGCCCGCGAGCCTCTCGGCCGCGATCCCTGGTTCTTGCTCATCTACGGTGACCCGCGACGGTCACCCGTTCCCATGCACTGAAACACCAGCTGATCGGCGCCAGTTGGAACCGCTCGCGCCTCCTTAGCCGTCTTCTCCAGACACGGTCTCGGAGTCCTGCTGCGCTGCCCTCCACTTATCGTGAAGTCGCCTGCGCACCACATGGCCGGGCCATGTGCACACTGCTTGAGGTTCGACGCGCTCGACGGCCATGGCAAGCGCGTACCCACGACGAACCGGGTCACCAGGCGGAGGCACGGAGCTGTACCGGCTGTATTCGGTGCTCGGCACATCCCACACCAAGATCCGCCACTCGGTGTCGCATTCGTCTTCGAACAGGTAGTAGTCCACTGCTCCCGGAGCGACGACGATCAGATGATTCAAGTACGCATCGAAGGTCGCACGGGCGAAGCTGAGGGGGCTTCCTGCTATGTCATCCTCCACGCCGCTTCCCGCCACCCCATCATCGGCGGCTCCATAGTCGAGGACCCAGGACCACTTCCTGTCGAGCTTGTCCCTCGTCTGGATCACGAAGGCGTACTGATTGCCAGCCGAATCCATCCTCCGAGTGTGGCCAAAGCTGACCACCACGTCGCCAGCAGCCTCGAAATGCCCATGCCTAGTGACAACACTCTGGCGGTGAAGGAGGAGTGTGGACGGCGGGCGATAGACCGCCCGTTCGCCCGCTCCGTCAAGGGCGCGACGGCTTGACCTGATCTTGCACGACCCTCCTCGGGAGAGCGGATACCAGCAGGTCAGATACGACTTCGCCAGCTTGGCGAGACCTATGAGCGCATTCTCGATGCCTTGCCATTTCCGCTGTTCAGAAGCCTGATAGGAGCTCCCGCGGCGGTTCATGGTGTCCGCGCTTCTGCTCCTGGCGGTTCCGGTTCTTCCCATCCGGTGGTCGAGACCTTGATCGACCAATCCGACCTGACCCACGGGGGACACCATGACCGTCGATCTGCAGGACACAACAGCCTCGAAGAGCTTCAGTCAGAACGCTCTCAGCGCGGCGGACAAGGCGTTCCGCCTCCTGGTCACCGATCCAAATCCGCTCTCGGTAGATGGCCGTTCCATCGGGTGTGGGCTCCCTCGGCGGCCAATCCATCTCGGTGAACTGAAGAACCTGCTGCTCACGCCTCAGGCCGACGACGAGCTGAAGGACGCCGTCTGGGTGCATCTTGTACGGCGTTCACGATCCGACGGTCCGGCGTGGGTCATCGGGTGTGTTGGGATGGCGATGCCAGGGCTGAAGAACCTAGCCGCGAGGACCACGCAGGCCTGCCCTGCCCATGTGGTCGACGACATCGTCTCTGAGATGGTGACGAACTTCGTCGCGCAGCTCCGTCGGATCGATCTCGACCGGCCGAACATCCTGCCTCGGCTGCTGATGTGGGCGCGGAAGGGCGCGCTTCAGGTTCGGGCGCGTGAGCTCGCCTCGATCGAGATCTGCGCCGAGACGCCGGAGCAGGTGGTCCTGGATACGGAGCCGTTCATGGTGCTCGCCGAGGCCGTCCGGTGTCGTGTCATCACCGCGGACGAAGCGAAGCTGATCAACGCGACACGGTTGGAGGGCCAGGCGTTGCGGGCGTACGCCGGGCGCTTGGGGGTGCCGGCGGATCGGCTGTACAAGCGGCGGCGAGCAGCGGAGACACGGCTGGCAAGGGCGATCGAGGAGGGTCAAGTCTCGGTCAGCTACGACGGGCAGGGCTCCAATTCCGGGGGCTGAGTCGGTGGTTCATCAATGTCAGCCGTGATCACGGCTCGGGGCGGAGATCTGGGGGGCGGTTGCCCGTTCCCATCGAGTTCATCGTCCCTCGTCCCTTGAAGGAGGACACCCATCCCGGCCCGCTCCGGGCTCGTGATCACAGCTGGCTTTCCGTTCAGGACCTCTCGTCTGGGGGAGCCATCTCATGAAGTCGTCTCGGCCGTGTCCGTTGTTCGTTTTCCGGGTTCCAGCAGGTACGAGCTGGATCCGGCGTGGTGCCGCGTCGTTGGTCTGGACAGCCGGTTGTCTGGGGGCCGCGCTGACCGTGCCGGGAGTCGCCGAGGCGATGACCAAGCTGGCCTCCGCCTCGCTCGATCAGGTCATCACCAACCTGCGCAACGTGGTGATCGGGCTGCTTGTCGGCCTCGCCACACTGTTCTTCACCATCGGCGGAGTCCGCTACATCCTGGCCGGCGGAGACCCCGCAGAGGTCGAGGCGGCCAAGAAGACGCTGCGCTACGGGGCGCTCGGATTCGGGGTGGCGATGCTTGCCCCGGTCCTGGTGGAAATCCTTCAGCGGATTGTGGGCTCCTGACGTGGCGGCCCTCACCCGCCTCAGAGCGTTCGGGCTGATCGCCCTGCTGGCGGTCGGCGCGGCACTCAGCTCGGCGCTGCTCAGCGGGCCCGCGGTCGCCGCGCCTCCCACACCCGCGCCGACTCCCACGCCTTCTGCCACGCCCAGCCCGGCGCCTTCTACGGTCAGCCCACCAGAGTCGGACTGCGGCTTCATCGATGTGGCGTGCAAGACGCGTCAGGCGGTGGACGAGTGGTTCACACATCTCGTGGAGTCGGCGACCAAACCGGTGTTCGAGATGCTCGGATCGACCGTGCTGGCGACGCCGGAGCTGGACTCCCCGCAGATGGCGCGAGCCAAGCAGCTCTGGGAGCTGTCGCGGACGATAGCGAACACGTGCTTCGTGCTGCTCGTGACGATCGCGGGCGTGATGCTCATGGTCGGGCAGGCACTGCCTGGTGGGATCTCGGCGCGGGAACTACTGCCGCGGCTCGTGTGGGCGTTCCTGGCCGCGAACCTGAGCCTGATCGCGATCAAGTACGCGATCACTCTGGCGAACGGGCTGAGTCAGGCGTTCCTCGCCGACGGGGCCGACCGAATCGATCCGGAGCTCGTGTTCGATGCGATCAAGAAAGCGGCTCTCGCGGGGATCATCCTAAAGGCGTCTTCTTCGCGATCGTCGCGCTCGTGGTGGTCGTCCTGGCGGTAGGTGTGCTGTTCACCTACATCGTCCGCCTCGCGCTCACGATGGTCGTGATCGTGGCCGCGCCTCTTGCGTTGATCTTGCACGCACTGCCGATGACGGAGGGGCTCGCCCGGCTGTGGTGGCGGGCGTTCACGGGGCTGCTGGCGATTCAGATGTGCCAGTCGCTCGTGCTCGTCACCGCGCTGCAACTGATGTTCTCCGCCAACCCTGCTGACGACGACTCGTTCTGGATCTCGAGCACGGCGGACATGACCGATCTGCTCATGGCCATAGGCCTGCTGTTCGTCCTGCTCAAGATTCCCGGATGGGTGGCGCGGACCATCTGGCAGGCGAGCAAGCCCCGGACGCTCTCGCGTCTGGTCAAGTCCCTGATCATCTATCGCGGGCTGGGCATGCTGCTCGGCAAGGGGTTCAGTGCCGCCCGCGCGGCGCGTCGTCCCAAGCCGCCGAAGCCCCCTTCTCCTCCCAACGGCGGCGGAGGTGGGCCCAGTGGTCCCCCTGGTGGGGGTCCGGGTGGTGGTCCCGGTAGGCGGGGGCCGAACGCGGGTGGGCCCCGTGCGGGGACGCCGCGCGCCCCGCGTCGGCCACCGGGGATGGCCGCCAGCGGCCGCCCTGGCGGCCGTAGCGCGGGGGTTCATCGTTCGTCCCCGGGTGGACGCCCAGCGCGTCCCCACGGGCCAGGAAACGGCGTGGGAAACCCCCTGGCCCCCGTCGACCCCCCACAGCCGCAGCCGGTATGGCTTCACCGGCCTGTCGTCCGTCGCGATCGGCCGCCGAACGGTGCCGTCCCGTTCGAGTCGCCCACGGCTCGTCGTTCATCGCGCCGCCCTGCACAAGTCGCGCTGCGGCTCCTAACGCCTCGTTCACAAGGAAAGGCAGCGCGTCGTGCGCCACGCAAGTAGAGAACAGCTGGTAGCCAAGATTCCGGCCGATGTGGAGATGCCGGACAAGCTCTTCGCGAATCTGACAGTTCGGCAAGTCGCGATCCTGGCCGGTACCGGGGTGCTGGCTGCCTGGGTGTACCTCATGGCCGGTGACCGATTGCCCGTCCCGGTGCTCGTCGCGATCGTCCTGCCGATGATCGCCTGTGGATGTGCACTGGCGCTCGGCAGGCGAGACGGGCTCAGTCTCGATCGGCTCGTCCTCCACGCCTTCACCCACCTGCGACGGGATCGCAAGCTCGTCTCAGCAGAGGAAGGGGTTCTCCCGCCTCCGGCCTGGTGCCGAGTTCGCGGCCGGCTTCCGGGTGCGCTGCGGCTCCCTGTCCGGGCGATTCGTGAGGACGGAGTCCTGGAGCTGGCCGAAGGCGGAACCGCGGCGGTCGTCCGTGCCGGGACCGTGGCGTTCGGGCTGCGGACCAGCGAGGAGCAGGCGGCGTTGGTCGGGGTGTTCGCCGGGTGGCTGAACTCGCTGGACTCGCCCGTGCAGATCCTTCTGCAGGCCCGCCCGGTCGACCTGTCCGCCCTCGCCGGAGTGATCAACGACGAGGCCGGGAATCTGGCCGATCCAGCGCTGGAGCAGGCGGCACGCCGGCACGCCGAGTTCCTCACCGATTTGAGCGCCACCCGAGATCTGCTGACCCGCGATGTCCTGATCGTCGTTCGCCATCAAGACGCCGAGCAACCACCCGGGTGGGCGCGAAGGGCCCGGCGTACGGCTCGTCGGGACAGTTCGGCGGCCATCGTGACTCGCCGCGCGGAGGAGACCGTGCGTTTCCTGCTCGGTCTCGGTGTTCACGCCTCGATCGTGGATGCCGATCAGGCTCGCGACTTGCTCGTGCGGTCGCTGTCGCCTCGTCATCCGGAACCGGTCGGAGTCGCCCGCCCCGAGGAGCCGATCACGCTTGGAGAAGAGACTCGATGAGATTCGCCCGACTCGCCAAGGCAACCGCGGACCTGGCCAAGGCCACCGCCGCTCTGCCCGGCCCGTCCTCGTTGAAGATCAATGCCCGCTCGGTCGAGTTTCCCGACGGAGTCTGCGCGTCGTTCGCGATCGCCGGATACCCCCGCGAGGTCGGCGCGGGCTGGCTCGAACCGCTGATCGGCTATCCAGGTCACCTCGACGTGTCTCTGCACATCGAGCCCGTACCTCCGCTGATCGCGGCTCAGCGTCTGCGCCGCCAGCTCGCACGTCTGGAGTCCGCCTCCGCGGGTGCCCGGACACCGGACTTCGCGGCCGAGGCGGCGGCCGACGACGCCGCAGAGCTGGCCGCATCCCTCGCCCGGGGACACGGGCGTCTGTTCCGGGTCGGCCTCTATCTCACCGTCCACGCCGCAGACTCCGAAGAGCTGGACGCGGAGGTCCAGCACGTCAAGGCGCTGGCGGCCTCGCTGCTGCTCGACGCGCACCCGACGACGTTCCGGGCGATGCAGGGCTGGACGGCAACGCTTCCGCTCGGAACCGACACGCTGAAGACGCGCCGGACCTTCGACACCTGGGCGCTCGCTGCGGCCTTCCCATTCGCCTCACCGGATCTGCGCCCCCGGCTCGGCGATGCGCCGGTGCTGTTCGGGCTGAACGCGTACTCCTCCGGTGTCGTGCTGTGGGACCGGTTCGCCCACGACAACTACAACTCCGTGACGATCGCCCGGTCGGGGGCGGGCAAGTCGTACTTCACCAAGTTGGAGGTGCTGCGGCTGCTGTTCCATCAGGTAGAGGTATGCGTCGTCGACCCCGAAGACGAATACCGCCGCCTGTCGGAGGCCGTCGGCGGAACCGTCCTCGGTCTCGGTACACCGGGTGTCTGTTTCAACCCCTTCGATCTGCCCGCCTCCGCCGAGGACGACGCGCTCGACCGACGCGCGATGTTTCTCCAGACCCTTGTCGGAACCATGCTGGGCGAGCCACTCACCGCCGCGACGAAGGCCATCCTGGACAAGGCGGTGATCGCCACTTACGCCGCCAACGGCATCACCTCCGACCAGCGCACGTGGAAGCGTCCTGCGCCACTGCTCGCCGATCTGGCCACGATGCTGGACGCCACCGACGCGCCGGAGGCGTCCGAACTGGCCACACGACTCTCCCCGTACGTGTCCGGTTCCTACCGGAGCTTGTTCTCCGGTCCGACAACCACCCGCCCGGACGGCCACCTGATCGTGTTCTCCCTGCGGGACCTGCCTGAGGAGACCCGACCGGTCGGGATGCTCCTGGCACTGGACGCGATCTGGCGGCGTGTCTCCAATCCCGTTGACAGGCGACGCCGCCTGGTCGTGGTCGACGAGGCATGGACCCTCATGCGCGAGAACGAGGGCGCGAGGTTCCTCTACCGGCTCGCCAAGTCCGCCCGCAAGCACTGGGCCGGCCTCGCCGTCGTCACCCAGGACGCTGCTGACCTGCTCGGCTCCAACCTCGGCAAGGCCGTCGTCTCCAATGCCAGTACGCAGGTCCTGCTGCGGCAGGCTCCGCAGGCCATCGAGGAGATCGCCGAGGCTTTCGACCTCACCGAAGGAGAACGGCGCTTCCTGCTGTCGGCCGGCCAGGGAGAGGGCCTGGTCTGCGGGGGTGTTGGAGATCGTGCCGCCTTCGTCGCTGTCGCCAGTGCGTCGGAGCACGCGCTCGCCACCACGGACCCGGCCGAGTGATTCCCTACCTTCCGGATCCGTCCCTCTGCGGAGCCGTGATCGGTGGTGTCATCGCCCTCGTCGTGGCCGAAGCCATCGTCTGGCGATGGCGCAACGCGCGCTTCGCCCGTCACGCTCGGCTGGTCGAGATCGCAGTGCCGCCGCACGTCGAGCCCGGCAGCGCCGCTGCCTGGTGGTCGCAGGTGATGGGGCTGACCGCACCACGCTGGAAGCGCGTCCTGTTCGGCCAGCCTCACCTCGCCTGGGAGTACGTGGCCGATGCTGCTGGCGTTCGGGTGCAGTTGTGGGTGCCTGGTCTCGTTCCACCCGGGCTTGTGGAGAAGGCGATCCGGTCGGCCTGGCCCGGCGCGGCGGCGACCACCAGCCCCGCCGGACCTCCTACACCGCGAGGTGTCACGACTTCGCGTGGTCGGATGATCCTGGCTCGGCCTGATCACTACCCGCTCACGGCCACGCATGGCAACGACCCGTTGCGTGCGCTTCTCGGGGCTTTGTCGGGGCTGCGCCAAGGTGAGCACGCTGCCGTCCAAGTTCTGGTCCGTCCCGTGACAGGGCGGCGGCTGTCGGCCGCCCACCGCGCCGCCTCCGCGCTGAGGAACGGCAGGTCCAGCAGCCTTCGCGCCGACTTGTTCGACGTCATCACGCCGGGCGGCCTCAATCGCGCCCGGCCTGGCGAGCTGTCCCGCATGTTTCCCGAGCGCGCAGAGGAGATCCGCGCCATCCTCGCCAAGGCGAGCCAGTCACGCTTCGCCGTCCAGATCTCCTACATCGTCACGAGTGACCGACCCGACGCCCGGGAGCGTCTACGTGGTCGAGCCCACGAGATCGCCGCCACCTTCGCGCTGTACGCCTCCGGCCACCAATACCTCCGGCGCCTACGCGGACCAGATCTCCCTGGCCGCATGAGACATCGGCGTATGAACTCCGGTTACCTCCTGGCCGTCGACGAGCTGGCCGCACTCGCTCACCTGCCCTACGACCAAGCCGCTCCAGGCATCGCCCGAGCCGGGGCGCGCCCCATCCCACCAGCGCCCGACATCCCCACGTACGGTCATGATGTCCGGGTCCTGGGCGATGCCGAGACCGGCCACCCGCGCCCGGTAGGGGTCACGGTGGCCTCGGCGCGCCAGCATCTGCATGTCCTCGGCCAGACCGGTGTCGGCAAGTCCACCTTCCTGGCCAATCTCATCCTTTCCGATGCCCACGCCGGCCGAGGAGCCCTCGTCATCGATCCCAAGGGGGATCTGATCGACGACGTCCTCGACCGCCTCCCCGAACGCGCCATCAAGCGGACCGTCCTGTTCGACCCGGCCGAGTCGGGCAAGCCACCGTGCTTCAACGTCCTGGCCGGGCCGGACCCGGCGTTCGCGGTCGACTCGATCGTCACGATCTTCCATCGGTGCTTCGCCTCGTCCTGGGGACCGCGCCTGGACGACCTCATGCGCTCGGCCTGCCTCACCCTGGTACGGATTCAGCGCGAGCGCGCGACCCTCGCCGACGTGCCCAAGCTCCTCACAGACACCCCGTTCCGCGCCCGGATCGTCGGCCGGCTCGACGACGAGCTGCTGCGAGGTTTCTGGTCCGCGTATGACGAGTTGTCCCCCGCCGCCCGCGCCTCGGTGATCAGTCCCGTCATGAACAAGCTCCGAGCCGTCCTGTTGCGCCCGTTCGTCCGGGACGCGCTCTCCGGAGGAACCTCCACGTTCGACCTGGCCCGCACCCTGGACACCGGCGGCTTGGTCCTCGCCCGCCTCCCGAAGGGCGTCCTCGGCGAAGATGCCGCACGTCTCTTCGGCTCGCTTCTTCTCGCCCATACCTGGCAAGCCATCACTCCTCGGGTTCGCCTGCCGGAGCACGAACGCCGAGACGCCGCCGCTTACATCGACGAGGCTCAGAACTTCCTCAACATGCCCATATCGGTCAGCGATCTCCTGGCCGAGGCCCGCGCCTACCGCTTCTCGCTCACCCTCGCCCACCAACATCTGTCTCAGCTGCCCAAGGACCTCCGCGAGGCCGTTTCCGCCGATGCTCGCAACAAGGTCTACTTCACCACGTCTCCGGAAGACGCCCACGACCTCGCCCGCCACGTCGGCCCCATACTCACGGCACACGACCTGTCCCACCTGGGCGCTTACCAGGCCGCTGGACGAGTCATCACCGGCGGAGGAGGGCCGTCACCGGCGTTCACCTTCCGAACCCGTCCCCTCCCCGATCCCGTGCCCGGCCGTCAAGAAGCCGTCAGGGCCGCTTCGCGTGCGGCGTATGCCCGCCCCGAGACCACCGCCGCGAGCAAGCCGAAGGTCCGCATCCCGACCGACCCACGCCGAGCCCACGAGGAGGGCACCCAATGACTCGACCCAACGCACCTCGCCGTCTGCTTCCTTCCCGGCACCAGCGCGCCCGAGTTGGTCAGGCTCTCATCGCCGGCCTCGCCGAACGCCTGACGCCACGGGATGCCGAGATCCTCGACGCCGTCTGGGAGCACCGCGTCCTCACCACCGACCAACTCGCCGCGATCTTCTTCCCAAGCGTCCACCGAGCCCGTCATCGCCTCCTGGACCTCTACGAGCTACGTGCCCTGGACCGCTTTCGTCCCTGGGCCCCTACCGGGAGCCGCCCCTGGCACTGGATTCTCGGCACCACCGGTGCTCATCACTTGGCCGCCCAGCGCGGCATCACTCCTGCTGCGCTCCGCTACCGTCCCGATTCGGCCGGCGCGATCGCCTTCTCATCTCGTCTGACGCACCAGATAGGCGTGAACGAGTTCTTCGCTCAACTTCACGCCACGGCCCGCCGTCGAGCTGACGGATCCGAGGTGGCCGAATGGTGGCCTGAACGCCGATGCGCCGCCCTATGGGGTGATCTTGCCCGTCCGGACGCCTTCGGCCGCTGGACCGAGTCCAGCCCGACCGGCAAACCGGACACGATCGACTTCTTCCTTGAACACGACACCGGTACCGAGCCGCTGTCCCGCGTCCTGGCTAAACTCGACGGCTACGCCGCCCTCGCCGAAGCAACCGGAATCACGACGCCCGTTCTCTTCTGGTTTCCGAATCCCACGCGGGAGGCCAACTTCCGTAAGCTCCTGACGGCCTCCAGCGTGCCCGTCGCCACGGCCGTCCACACTCCCGCTGTAGCCCCTGACGGCCCCGCTGGACCCATATGGCTACCGTCCGGATCAGCGAGTCCCCGCCGCCGCCTGATCGGCCTGCGGGGCGCATGGGCCCAGGTAGATGCCGCTGACCCCAACCGCGTCATCGCGTAATGCCGGTCATCACCGCCACGGCGATCGGGGCCTTCGCCCTGATCGCCGTGCTTCTCAGCGTGCTCGCGACCGCGCTACCGGGTTATGACGCTCCAAACGCTTCCTGCGGTACGTCCGCGCCCACCGACATCCCGCCCCTCTACCTCGATCTCTACCAGCAGGCCGCCGCTCGCTATGGCATCCCTTGGACCGTCCTGGCAGCAGTCGGCGAGGCCGAATCCGACCACGGCCGAGGCACCGGACCTGGAATCCTCAACGGCACCAACCACGCCGGAGCGGCCGGACCGATGCAGTTCATGCCAACCACCTGGCACTCCTACGGGGTTGACGGTAACGCCGACGGACGCAAGGACGTCTACGACCCGGCCGACGCCATCCCGGCCGCAGCCGATCACCTGCGCCGCAATGGCGCCCCAGCCAACCTGGAACAGGCTCTCCTGCGCTACAACCACGATCCTGCGTACGTCGCCAAGGTCCTACGTCTGGCCGAGTCCTACGCCACAGCCACCGCAGACTCTGCCTGCACGCCACTGGCAATCGACGGAACTGGGCACAGCGCGGCGGCGATAGCAGCAGCATCCCGGTGGCTTGGCACCCCCTACTCGTACGGCGGCGGTGGCCTCGACGGCCCCACCCGAGGGATCGGACAGGGCGCGAACATGGTCGGCTTCGATTGCTCCGGCCTCACCCGCTATGCCTGGCACCAGGCCGGAACAGCTCTGCCGCGCACGACGACGGAACAGTGGCGTGCTCTCCCCCACGTTCGGCCCGGCGAGCAGCTACCTGGAGACCTCGTGTTCTTCCAAGGGGCCGACGGGGGCCCCGACCATCCCGGGCACGTCGGCCTCGTCCTGGACGGAGACCGCATGATCGAAGCCCCACGCACCGGCGAGCGCATCCGTGTCAGCAGCTACACCGATCGCCAGGACATCGTCGGTTACGCCCGGCCGATGAGCATCACTAGGTCCGGGCCGTAGGGCTAGGAATGAGGGCGGGCGTGTCAGCCGTGGCCGACACGCCCGCCCTCCTGTGCCGTGTGTCAGATGTCGCCGCCGCGTAGGCGGCACCTGCGCTCGTCCGCCGGATCCAGAAGGATCGCGGGCAGCTTCTCCATCCTTAGGTCGAGGGCACGGTGTATGCGGTGCCAGCCGTCGATCACCAGGCGGTTGCCGGGAGGCAGGGCGCATGGGAGCGGGACGACCAAGAGGGGTTTGGTCAGGTCCACCGTCGCGGCGTGGTCAGGGTCGATGCGGATGAGGTCCTTGACACCGATCAACGTCCGGATAGCAGCCGGGCGTACTGGGTGGCGTCGGGCCAGGCGAGTGGCCAGGTCTACATCCCATGCCCACCCGAGGAGGGTGAACATCTCATCGGACATGGTTTCTCCTCACGTCAGGGCCATAGAGGCCACTCACTAGGCCTCCTGAGACCTGGCCGCACGGAAGCGGTTGGGGCCCTCGCTGACGAGCTCGGCCTCACCGGTGCGGGCGAGGGTGTCGAGGGCGTTGGCGACCGCTCCGGAAGACCGGCCGAGCACCTTCGCGATCTCGTTCGCGGTGAACGCCAGGTCGGGATGCTTCGTCAGATGGGCGACGACGTCCGGGCGCAGCGGCCGAGGGGCGCTGCGGTCGCCGCGCGAGGAGCCCCATGTGCTGGTGGTCTTGGGCTGACTCGTACGGGCGGCCTTACGCACATCTGCGGTGCCGGTGTAGATGGCCTCCAGGCCCTTGGTGAAGGCCGTTTCGTCGTCGGACAGAAGGGCCGCGTAGGTAGTGGTCACGGCATTGAGGAGATCGGTCAGGGCGCGTCGCGTGTCCTCGACCGTGCGGGCCTTGGCCAATGCCTCGGCGGCCTGCTGGCGTCGGGCTTCCTCCTCAGCCTGCGCTTGGGCCAGCTGTGCCTCGGCGAGCGCGCGACGGTCGGCTTCCTGTTCCAGAATGCGCATCGCCTCCTGGAGGGAGATCGTGGGTGTCTGAGCGTTGGTTCGATCTGGGGTGGCCTGAGCCTCCTGAGCGGCTGATTCAGGGGCGTCCGGAACCGCTGACGCCACGGTGCTCTCGTCGGGTGTTGTGGGCGTGTCGGTCGTTGTCGTAACCGTGTCGTTCTGGCTCTTGGCGTGGGCGATGATCGGGGCCCAGGTATCGGGTAGGGCGCGCCCGTCCTCGGAACGCCCGCCCGGCGTGCGGACCGCGTGACCTGCCTCAGCGAACGCCGTAAGGGCTTTGGTGGCGGTCGGCCGAGAGACACAGGCGGCCTCGGCGATCGCTGCGATGGAGGCAGAAGGCGTTGCCTTCAGCGCCGTCCACACCTTGCCCGCCGTACCTTCGGGGTGAAATTCCACCGAGGCGCCACTCGTCTCGGACGTCATTTTCATCGCCATTCTTTCTCCTCCGGCTTGGCTTTGCGGCCCCGAATTGACGGGGCCTAATTCGTTCGTACACAACGACTATTTCTCAACCCCAAACGCAAAGCAAGCCGATCCGGCGACGCTTGGGTAAAAACAATGGACTCGCGAACATCGAATCTGGCAATGATCTCTCCGCATTGCTATGCCCCAGCCCATTAACCCCAGCGCAATCAGGGGCCGCCCACGGCAGGCCAGAATGCAGAGCCAAAGAATCCAGGGAAGGGCTCGCACGGGCCAATAGATGGAGGAATCAATGGAGGCAGTGGCAGCAGCACGGCCGGATCGCTTCGAGTTATCGACTCGTAAGGCGAGTCGGGCGGGCCACCGGTACCCTGCACGACCGCACTCACGTGCGCCCGGCCGGTAGCGCGAGGGTGCCGATCAAGACGGCAGGACGATCGGCAGAGCGATCGGCGCACCGACCGGCGGGACGATCGACAGCGCGCAAAGGAAGCGCAAGGAAGGTCCGCGCTTCAGGGAAGCAGGTCTTCCTGCGCGTAGGGCGGGTCGTACTCTAAGGGAGTGGGACCAGCCGGATAGCAGCCGGTTGGTCCCACTCTTCGTGGGCGTTCACCCGGCCCGAACTAGCGCATCACCAGGCAGGCATCTCACTGCCGCGCATGACGACAAGCGTGACGACTCCACGGCCTCTTGGCGCCCTCGATGCCAGCGTGGCGGCAACAACACGTGACAGCGAGGGCGCCGGAGCCGACGAGATCACTCACCTCGACGGTCTTGTTGACTCGATCACTGGGCGTCCCGCATCCTCCGATACTTGCACGCCCCTCGCGAGCCTATGGAATTACATCCGTAATAAGCGCATGGCCTGCGAATCCTTTCCTTGCTACGTGCTCACCGTTGCGCGCGGACGCGCTGGTATATCAAGCGTCAACTCGCCGGCTCGCGTCAAGTCGTCAATAAAGGCTAGCCGCGCTGATCCAGCTCCTCATTCGCAGGCGGAAATCCTCCTGTAGAGCTGTTCTGTTTGAGGAGACGGCTTCCTTCCTCGATCACGCAGGTGTTCGCGTAGTTCGTCGTAGCAGTAATGGACGGCCTGGAGTCTGCCGAGACGGGCGTAAACTTCCATTCGCCTGCGGTAGAGGTGTTCAGCGACGCCGTCGAGTTCTGTGGCGCGTTCGAGGTAGCCGATCTCGGCTTCGGGCTGTTCCTCCAGATCCGCGAGCTGGGCGAGGGCTTGGACGATGCTGCGGTTGAGAGCGTCCGCTGCCTGCCGAGCCCAGAAATGCGGGACGGTGGAGAGGTAGGAGCCGGTGTAGAACTCCGTGGCAGCGATCAACGAGGCCATCCTCTCCGGACCTCCGGCCCGAGCAGCTGTGATGAGAAGGTCGCGGATCTGCCAGACGTCACAGGTGTAGAGGTCGGGGTTGATGCGATACCCGGTGCCGCCGACGAACTGGATGACGACGCGTCCATAGTTGCCGGGCATCCCGATGGCCTCGCACATCTTGGCGCGCGTTGCCTTCAGGAGGCCGGCGAACCGGTCGTTCGGTGCATCGACGTCGGGCCAGAGCTTGTCGCCAGCGGCGGTCTTGGTCAGCAAGGAGGAACGGTGCTCGGCGAGCAAGCCCATGAGCGCCCATGTGTCGGTTCCCCAGCCACCTGCCGTTCGGCCACGCCCCTCGATGGCGCACTGGCCGACGAGACGGATCACACCGCGCCGATCGGCTCCTGCGGTGCCCAGGACGGCGGTAGATCTGATGGTTGCCAAAGCGGGCTGCGCGGAGAGGCATTCCTCATCCGTCCTGACATGCGAAGTCGTCGCTGGCGCCTGCTGCGCGCCCGTATCACTGTGAGGGACTACAGGGGCGAGGACCGTCCGCGCAGTGCCCACACCGTGAAGGCGAGCGTCCGTGGGTGGATGCGCCAAACGGTTGCGCGAGTGGAATGAGCCGAACGCCACCAGGAGTCCGGCCATAGCCTTGATCGCCATCCTGACGTGCTGCCGCCGCATGCTGCCTCCTTGCCGCTCTTGACCGTGCGGACTGATCGAATCGCGCGCGGCGGCGGATCAGAGGTCCTGAAACTCCTCACGGCGGCTACTGAGCAGGGGTACAGCGTCCAGGATCGCTAGAACGCCTTGCGCTACGGGGTTTCTGGGCCGCTGCGCCCGCTGGTGAAAACCCACCATCGCGTGGAACCACCCACCGCTCGACACGTCCTCAGAGCATCATCACCGTGAGCATCGAACCCACTACCCTCTGTCTGGGGGTGTTAGTGGACGGGCAGAATCAGATCAATGCACAGCGCCTGCTGGCAGGCGTTGTTCCGGACGAGATCTTCGCGTCGTACTCGAAGCTGCTCGCGGAAGACGGCTGTCATGAGAGCGACGCCGCCTCCCTCCTGGGCGGTGATGAGCGGGTGGCGGAGCTGACCGCTCGCGGGATGGCACATCTTCGACCGGACGGTCCGTTGATGCCACCGCGGCTGGTGCCCGCGCCGCCCGAGCTGGCGTTGCAGGGTGTTCTGTCGGACCTCTCACGCCGCCTCGTCAACGATCAGGAACGGCTGCTGGCCGGGCACAAGCGGCTAAGTGAGTTCCATCAGACATCCGCTGCCGCCTCGCCGAGCGCCGGGATGGACCGGCTCGTGCAGATCGTCACCGACCGGGACGAGATCAGCCGCCTGTCGTACGCGCTCATCAACGCGGCCCGGCACGACTGGCTCACGTTGGACAACTACGTCCTGGAAGCGCCCGTCGAAGACTCCACCGGATACGCACCACTACCGGTGTTCGAGGGCCAGGTGCGGTGCCGCGCGATCTACGAGACCCGCTGCGCAGAGCATCCGATCGGCGCGAAGACGATCGAGGCCGCGGTGGCCGCCGGAGAGCAGGCGCGGCTGCTGCCTCGTATTGGAATGAAGATGAAGCTCGCGGACGAAGCGGTCGCGCTCCTTCCGCTCACACCCACGGGGATGGGCGGAGCACTGCTCGTACGCTCCCCCGTCATCGTCGGCGCCCTGCGGGAGTATTTCGAGCTGCTGTGGGAGAAGGCGATCCCGTTCGGTAGCACCAAGGCCGCCGGGCCGCTCACGCCGGCACAGGCGCAGGTGCTGCAACTGCTTACCCAAGGACTGTCCGACGAGGCGATCGCCCGGCGGATGGACATCAGCGTCAACACCATGCGCAGACACTGGACCGCCATTCGCGATGAGCTGGGTGTGGAGACCCGCTTCGCCGCAGGAGCCGCAGCGGCGCGCCGCGGCTGGATCGACTGACTCGAGAGGCTGTCACATGCTCGGATATCTGGACTTCGTCCCCCAGCAGCGATTCCAGCGCACGCTTGCGCTCTCCCCCAATGGCCGCATGGTCGCCTATTCCAGCCATGCCTCCGGCCACTACGATCTGTGGATCATCCCCGTAGCCGGTGGTGAGCCGCGCCGCGTGGCGGGCTTCGACAACCGGACGGTACGGCAGTTCGCCTGGACACCCTCCGGCGACCAGCTGGTCTTCACCGCCGACGAGAACGGGGACGAGCAGTTCCGCATCTACATGGTCGCTCTGAAGGGCGGCGAACCGACCGAGATCGGCTCCGGGCCGGACTGCCAACGCATCTTGGCCGAATCGCCGTTCGACCCCACCGGTCGTTTCCTGGCCTACACCGCCAACGACCGCGACCCGGCCGCCCAAGACCTCATCGTCCACGACCTCGAGACCGGCGGCCTCCGCCGCTTCACACCTCCTGAGGGTGTCGCGTTCGAAGCCGTCAGCCTCTCCCCCGACGGCCGCTGGCTCCTGTCGACCGGCTTCCGTTCCAACACCGACATCGCGGTCTATCTCACCGATCTTAGTAATCCGGACGCCGAACCTGGTTGTGTGACGTCCGCCCTCGGCGAGGGTGTCTTCGAACCCGGCGCTTGGGCTCCGAACTCCAGCGGCTTCCACCTGCTCACCGATCACTGGAGCGAGTTCACGGCCGCCGCCTTCTACAACCTCAAGACCAAGTCCCTGGACGCCATCGCCAATCCGAACTGGGACGTCGAAGCCCTCGACGTCGCCGACGGAGTCCGGATCTGGTCCGTCAACGAAGCCGGCCGTTCTCGCTTGCACGCCGAACGCGACGGTTCCCCGATCCCTCTTCCCGACATCCCGCCCGGAGTCATCTCGGCTCTGTCCCTGGCTTCGGACGGTTCCCTCGCGGTCGTCCTGATCGACTCGGCGGCACGGCCGGCGGAACTCGCGATCCTGGACCTGGTCGGCCAGGAGTTCCGCTACCTCACCGACACTCGCCCCACGGCCCTGCGTGTCATCGACCCCATCGTCCCCGAGCTGATCACTTACCCAGCCCGCGACGGACGCGATGTCCACGCCTTGCTCTACCGGCCGAACGGTCCAGGGCCTCACCCGGTCCTGCTGTCCATCCACGGCGGCCCGGAAGCCCAGGAGCGCCCCATCTACGCCCGCTCCGGCCTCTACCAGCACCTTCTCCACCGGGGAATCGCCATCCTGGCTCCCAACGCCGCCGGATCGACCGGTTACGGCACCGCCCACCAGAAGCTCATCTACCGCGACTGGGGCGGCGTCGACCTCGACGACCTTGACCACGGCGTCCGGTACCTGCAGACCCTCGACTGGACCGACACCAGTCGCCTCGCTGTCATGGGCGCTTCGTACGGCGGATTCGCCGCCCTGTCCTGCCTGGCCCGTCTTCCCTACTCATGGGCCGCAGGCGTCTCCATCTGCGGTCCCAGCAACCTGGTCACCTTGGCGAAGGCATCACCCCCCACCTGGAAGACGTTTGTCGCCACCGTCCTCGGCGATCCCGATACCTGCGCCGAGCACCTCTTGGAGCGCAGCCCCGTCACTCACGCCGACGGCATCACCGCTCCCCTGTTCGTCATCCAGGGAGCCCACGACCCACGTGTCCCCCAGGCCGAATCCGATCAGATCGTCACCCGCCTGCGCGACCGGGGCGTGGAAGTCCGGTACGACATCTATCCCGATGAAGGCCACGGGTTCACCAACCGCGCCAACGAACTCACCGCGTACGAGGCCATCAGCACCTTCCTTCATGCCCACCTGATCGCCACCGGCGCCAATCACCCCGAACCACTCCAGACGGGATGACGGCCCAGAACTGAGCGGTGCCCACCCGCAGAACGGATGGGCACCGCAGTTCACACCAGTCAGGGCTCAGAGCTTCTCCAGGACGGTTCCGAGTCTGCCTGTGCTCATCGCCTCTCTTCTCCACGCGTCGGCCTGATAGCAGCAGGCCGACGCTTTCATCCCGCTCCGGTGCCCGCGCCCTCGACGTCCCGGGCCTTGAGCTCCAGGTAGACCCATACCGTGTGCCCGGTCTGCGGGCTACCGACCCGCGAGAGCTTCATGGAGAGCTCCTTGACGATCGCGAGCCCCAGCCCGCCCACGCTCAGCTCCTGCTCGGCCTGCTGACGCTTGTACTGTGGGATCCCGGCTCCACCGAGATCGCAGACCCCGATGTACGCCGGGCCTTCGATCGGTAGCTGAACCTCCACCCCGAACCAGCCTCCCGTGTGACCGGACCGGGTGTGCAGCAAGGTGTTGGTCGCGAGCTCAGACACGATGAGTCCGGCGTCGTTCTCGCGACCCGTTCCGGCGAACAACGCCTCGACCATGCGCCGGGCTTGCCGTACCTGGTCCATTTCCCCGGAGAACACGCACCGCCACGCCATCCGTGCGGGCGCGCGCATCCAGTCCTGTCGTTCCTGCGGGGTCGTCGTTTCGATCATTCGCGGCGTTCCTCCTACTGCCGTGGGCCGTCGCGTCCGGACGGATGCGACGGGCCCCCATGGGGACCTGACTCCGCATCAGGGGTCAAGTCGTCAGATGGATGCGGGAGCTCCTTCCGGAGTTGGTGGGCGGCAGGGCGCCTCTGCGCCCGTTTCCTGACCCGACTCATGGCGCATCAGCGGCTCCTCGCCTCTCAGGTAAGTAGCGATTTGGTCACCCACAGCGAACACCTGCGAAAACGGGGCTGTCAGGAAGAGACTGGAGGAGATTGCAGGAGGACCTCGGTTACCAGCGCATAGGTGATCCCAGAATGAGCGAAAATGGCGCTAGGCCAGACTGGGTGGAGGACATCCGCGCGAAGCGCCTCCGCCGGTGCTGGACTCAGAACGAACTGGCACGGCAGCTCGAGCTCGCTGCTGACCCGAGGACACGCGCCACTCTGCCGAGCCGAAGCTCGATCATCCGGGAGGTCCGCTTCCATGAGGCAGGCGCTCACCAGCCCGGCCCGGTGTACGCCGAGCTCTACCGACGTGTATGGGCTCAGAACCCTGAACCTGAGACGGAATCGCCATCCGGTCTGCCCAGCGACCACATGGCCCTGGCTTGGACGGTAGGGAGGCTCAACCTGCGCGTAGATCGCCGAACCATCCTGCAACTGGCGGCGGCCGCCACCGCGGGCGCTGCGCTCGACCCTGCCCAACGCCTCATGCGGGCTCTGGCTGGAGACCACCGGCCGGACGATGCGACCATCGCTCATCTTGAAGACCGGACACGAGGCTTCCATCGCATCGAAGAGCACATCCCCGCCAAGTCCCTCTACCCGGCGCTGATCAGCCATTTGAACGAGGTGAGCACCTTGTTGGAAGGTGGCCTTCCGGATGACCACCGGGATCGCCTGGCGGTAGTGGCCGGGGAGAGCGCCATCCTGGCCGCATGGTTCGCCTGGGAGTTGGGGGACGAGCAAATGACGGCCTCCCACATCCGCCTGGCCAACGCGGCTGCACGACACGCGAAGGATCACTCCGTCGCTGCCTGCATGGCCGGGTACCGCTCGTACATGACGGGTGGAGACGGCGCTCGGAGCACCCGACTCGTTCAGTGGGGGCTCGACCGGATCGGCGCGGGTGACCCCGCGACACGAGCATGGTTGCTGGCCCGCCATGCTGAGGAGAGTGCACTCCTTGGGGAACACCGTGACGCGTTGCGCTCGATCCGCGAAGCGGGGGACGTCTACGCGGGCGCGGACATAAACGCCCGTCCATGGACGTGCTTCCTCGATCCGGGGCGCTTCGCGTCCATGACGCTGACCGTCTACTCACGGCTCAGACGACATGAAGATTCCGTCGCCGCCATGGACGAGATCGCGCTTCACCTCGAGCCGACCACTGAGATCAAGAAGTTGTGCGTCGTCAAAGCCGAGATGGCACTCGCGCATTACCGCCTCGGAGACGTCACCGAGGCGGTCGCCTGCGCGCGATCCGCCCTCGACGCCACCACGGCGATGGGCTTCCCGCTCGGCTGGGAGCGTCTCGACAACGTCGCCGCGGAACTCAAGCCCTCACGGTCTCAGATCGCGACAGAGTTCCGCACCGAGTACGCCGCTACTCGCCCTTCGGGGAAGCAGCCGTCTCCTCTGTGATCCAGTTCAGGTAGCCGGCGAGGCCACCCTCGATGGGGACGGCTACGATCTCCGGCGTCTCGTAAGAGTGGGCCTCCCTGACAACCACGATGAGATCATCGAGTCGGTCCATCGTGGTCTTCATGAGGATCAAGTACTCGTCATTGCGCTGGATCTCGCCCTTCCACCAGTAGGTGGAAGTGATTGGACCGCTGATCTGGGCGCCTGCTGCCACGCGGCTCACAACCACCGAGTTGACGATGCGCTCAGCCTCTTCACGGCTGTCAGCGGTCACGTGCACTTCGACATGGCGCCTCATGATGTCGAGCGTACGTCCCTGAAACGATCACTACCGTTGTTCTGAACGCGTCCGCGCAGAACCTCCAGTTCCCGCCTCAAGGCATACGGCCCGACGAGCATCAGGGCGTGTACGGCGCTCACTTCCCTAGCGGATGCCCAAACACCCGATGTGGGGGCCTGGAAGGGGAGGACCTCGATCGAATGGACACGGAACGCGGTCGGGTCCAGGTATCGCATGCCTCCGGTCCCGCACAGATAGGTCGTCGCGCCGGTCAGCCACGCGAGATCGGCCAGCCTCTGCGATCGTTCACCCCGCGCGAGCAGATCGCTGCTGTGCAGGATTTGCCCCGGCCACCCGACCTCCTCAAGCAGCAGACGCGTGGACAACTCCGTTACGTCCGCCAGCCGGTCCGTTCTCTCGAATTCGGCGAGCAACGGTTCCAGCCGCCTCTTGAACGCCTGCCAGTGAGCGCTGTGCCCATAGTGGTCGGCGAGCAACTGGGCAACGCGCCGGCGGCAACGGATCGGATCGGCCAACCTCGCTCCACGGATGGAAGTTGAGCGACCGTGCGGCAGGTGGGTGGCGATGGAGAGCCACTGAGGCTCCCGCGAGCCGTCGAACGAGGTGAGACGTGCCCGGTGCTGGTAGTCCCTGCGGGCGAACTGCACGTCGTCCAGGACGATCCAGTAGTCGGCGGTGAACAACTTGGCCAAGGTGGCCAGCCGGGGGAAGAGGTTGGGCTGGTGGATCGCGCACACCTCGCCGTACGGCGATTCAGGACGACAAGAGCCTGCTGTCGAATCCGGCGCGGAGAAGAGCCTGGTAGGCGTCATGTACCTCTCCTGGGACGAGCTGCTCGATGGCGTAGCCGAGCTTGGGGTACTCGATCACGCGCTGGAGGTCGCCGACGAGCATGTCGATGACCAGTTTCGGATCGCCGATCGAGCTGACGTAGTCGTCCAGCTCCAGCGGCTCGGAGGCACACACCACCTCGACGTCCGGCCACACCTTCCGCGCCGTGGCGTACGCCCGGCGCTCCATGTACGGCTTGGAGACCAAGAGGACCGAACCGGGTTGGATGCCCGCGTCGGCCAGCACCTGACGGGACAGTGCGATGTTCTGGCCGGTGTTGGTGGCGTTCGATTCCAGAAGGATCGCTTCATCCGGTACGCCGAGTTCGAGCGCGTGCTCGCGATAGTGGACGGCCTCGCCACGAGGGAATCGGCCCGCGGTCGTGGGGCTGGTGGCGCCGGAGAACACCAGCAGCGGGAACCACCCGGCGCGGTACAGCTCGACCGCCGCGCGCGCGACGCCGAGGTCGTGGCTGCCCAGACCGATGGCCACATCGCACCGGCGCAGGTCGTGGTGCATCTGGTGGTAGTCCCAGATCGCGCGCGCGTGTCGCCACTGCTCGTCGGTGATGACCTGGTGTTTGACGCTCACTCGGCTGCTCCCTGATCGCCGTGGGAGAGAAGAACGGTGGTTCTCCCCTGCATGGACCGCTGGATGCCCTCGATGCTGCGCAGTTGGTGCGCGAGCCCATGCTTTGCGGCCGCGCGCGCGGCACGATCGAGGATCACCAGCCCATCATCCACGGTGGCCCGGTCGGAAAGCAGGATGTGCCCGTAAGCCGTCTCCAGCCGTACTCGTTGCATGGGGACGTCGGTGACGGCGGTGGCGCGGGCGAGGTCGATCAGGCGTAGCGCCTCCGAGAGGTTCCCGGAGCCGCGGTGGGCCAGAGCGAGTTTCTGGTGCGCGACGGACCAGTCCTCGGGCTCCCCGAGGCTCTCGAACTCGCGGATGGCGGTCGTCATCAGGCGGGCCGCGTAGTCGTTCTTGTCGTTCTTGCTCAAGGTGGTCCCGACCCACAGCCGGGCTCGTGTCCGGTCGCGTGGGGAGAGCCGGTCGTCTACCGCCAGCGACTCGTACTCCTTGGCGGCCTCGTCCAACCGGCCCGACATCTCGGCGACGACCGCCAGCGACAGGTCGAGCTGGGCGATGCGGCGGGGGATGTCGAGCTGGCAATAGATCGAGCGCGCGCTGAGGTAGGAGCGGCGAGCTGACAGAGGGCCGGCCACTGCGCCTTGGTCGCGTTGGAGGTCGCCGAGCAGCGTGGTCGATCGGGCGAACAGGTACAGGCCCTTGTCATCGAGAGCGTGGGGATCGTAGCGGGTGAGCCATCGGTTCAACAGGTCTCTGGCGTAGCTGAAGCTCTGGCGACTGAGGGCGACCACACTGCGGTCGAGGTCGTCGGTCCACGTCTCGTAATCCCAGGCCCGTGGGCCCACGCGCGTGACTCGTAGGCCTTGGTCGGTGTTCTGGGCAAGTTCCAGGAGTTGGGTCTCGAACCGCAGGTGGGCCGCCGAGTCCGCGCGGGCGAGCGCGGTGTCCAAGATGGCCTGGGTGTCAGGGCGGGGCCGGGTCGCGTGGCCGAGATGGTCCCACTTCGCCACAGTGCGGGGAGCCACTCCGAGGTGCTGGGCGAACACCCGCACGCTCATCCGCAGGGCAAGACGAAGCGCACGGGCTTCGAGGCCGGTCCACTCATGCACGCTCGTCACGTCGCTGCTCCCTTCCACGGCCATGGAAGCACGCAGAGCCATCGAGGGACTACTGAAGTGCAACGGAAGTGCGACAGCAGGTCGTTTCCAGCCGGGTCGGCGCTGGCCATGCTCGAAGAGCGGGCCAAGAACCCCGACCACGGTAAGGACGGCTGCCTTGTGGACGCTCACCGAACAACACGATGTGGATCGCCCGATCGTCTACGGGTACCTGCGGCTACACCGCTCGACTCCCGAGCGACAGGCAGCGCTCACGGTGGCCCTCGCCCAATACTGCGACCAGCACGAATTGCGGCTCTGCGGAATCTTCACCGATCAAGGAACCGTGTCGGTGGTTGCCCCGGCATTCGCCGGCCTGCTGGACGTCCTGCCCCTGTCGGGCGCCTACGGGGTGGTTCTGCCCTCCGCCCATCACCTGGGCGGGAAGCAGGTGGCCGCTCGGCGGCGGGAACAGCTCAAAGCGACTGGCGCACGACTGCTGTTCGTACGTGGCCCTCTCCGTACCGCGCTCCGGAGGACGGACCTGGCCAGCGTCCCCGGAACGGCTGAGCCCAGCGTGGCAGCCGCCACAACACGCGGTCCTGCCACGCCGAGCGTGAGCTGCCCGGTGTAGTCGTCCCCGCCGTATCGCGCCTTCGGCGCAGGCCGAGCGGTTGTCTCGGTCGGCCTGCGCCATCAGAACGTCCCTGTCACCAAGGAGGAGCCCGTGCTGACCCGTGAGGCCGAAACCGGCGCTGACGCGACAGCGAGGAGGCAGGTGGCGGATCTTGCTGTGAGGCGGCCCTCCGGTCTGCGCCATCAGCCGGTCCTCAAGGAGATATCGATCTTGGCGCCCGACGCCGACGAAACAGCGTGCAGGGACGTCCCTGGCCAAGGCGATCGTGCACGCGCGGCTGAGCCGACGTTCACGCCAGCCAACCTCAGGTGGGAGGCGTACACGCCCAGAGGCGCTGTCCTCCGCATCAGCTGCACATCCTGCTGTGGGGCCTACGAACTGGCGTCCGAGGGCGGGCAATCGCTTGTACTACGGCCGGACGGAGACGGAGGCCATGAGGAGACAGCGCGCGGCCTCCACCGCCAGGCCCTCCGCGTCTACATCGCTCTCGCCGAAGCACACCGCTCCGAGCATCTGCGCCGCGGCGGACGCCCTTCCCCAAAGAGAAGGGACGACGCGGCTGAGCCACCCAGCCGCCCGCCGGCAGCCTCGACCGACCAATTGCCCATCACGAGCAAGAAGTCTGTCCAGTCGTGATCGCTGTCGCACTGGCGCCCGACATACAGGCCATGCAGCTCGTACAGTCCGGCATCCGCTTAGGGACGCGCGTGTCGGAAATCGACCAAGGAGGGTCCATGGACCGTTCCGTACTGCTCCCGTCCGGGAGGCTCAGCATCGGCAAGGTGTTCGACTTCGAGGCGGGACACCGGCTGCCTGGCCTCCCGCCGGGGCACAAGTGCTCTCAGCAGCACGGTCACAGCTATCAGGTCGAGGTGATCCTCACCGCGCAGGCACTGTCAGGTCCCGGCTTCGTCACCGATTTCGGAGACCTCTCACCCTTCAAGAAGTTCCTGGATGCCGAGCTCGACCACCACAACCTGCACGAGCTCCTGCCCTTCGAGCCGACCTCAGAGCGCCTGGCTCAGTACCTGGCCGGATGGTTCATCCAGAACATCGAGCCGAACATTCCAGGCCAACTGGTCACTGTCCGGGTCCGCGAGACCCAGCGCAGCTGGGCTCGCTTCGACGTGGAGCAGCGATGACGGGCACAGACGCGGTAGCCCCCGTCAGCGATGCGGCATTCCGGCTGCTCATCGCGGAGTGCTTCGGCGTCTCCAAGCCGACCTTCCAGGGCGAAGGCCGAAGCAGCGGCGTGCCGGCCCTCTTCATCCGGCTATCTCGGTGCAACCTCACGTGCGACTGGTGCGACACCAAGTACACGTGGGATTGGAACCAGTTCGACCCGCGCAAGGAGTCGACGCGGCGAACCGTAGCGGATCTGCTCGCCTGGGCACTCGCGTCGCCGGTCGAGCTGGTCGTCATCACCGGCGGCGAGCCGCTGATCCAACAGCTGGCGCTGATCCCTCTGGTGCAGGGCCTGCTCGCGGGAGGCAAGCAGGTCGAGTTCGAGACGAACGGCACCCTGGCTCCGAACTCGGCGCTGCTGGTCGACGGGGTGCGCTTCAACGTGTCTCCCAAACTCGGCAACTCCGGCGTCGCCGAGGACAAGCGGATCGTGTCCAGCGCGCTGAAGGCGTTCGCGGACAGCGGGCGGGCGACGTTCAAGTTCGTCACACGCATGGTGGCGGAGCTCGATGAGATCAGCGCCATCGTGGACCGGCACGGCCTGGCCCCGGTGTACGTGATGCCGGAGGGCACCACGGCAGAGGGTCTCATCGAGACCACGCGCCTGCTCGCGGACGCCGTCGCGGCCCGCCGATGGCACTTCACCCCACGTCTGCACGTCCTGGCGTTCGCCGAGACCCGCGGACGATGACCCCCTTTCCCCCAGCCTTCGAAAGTGAGGCGACGTTCGTGACGAACGCCGTGTACAGCCAGAGCATGGTTCTGCCTCCACCGCAGACCAGTCTGCCGGTCCCGGGCCCGATCGATACCGGGCGGGTCGCCGACCTGATCGGCCAACTCCTGGCCGCATTGGGTGAGGACCCCCGGCGGGAGGGCTTGGCGGACACGCCTGCCCGAGTCGCGGCCTGGTGGGGTTCGTTTCTGACGTCGGACACCTCGGCGTCGGTCATGTGCTTCGCGGAGACCCACCTGAGCGAGCAACTGGTCGTGGTCGGCGGCATGAGCGTGTGGTCGCTCTGTGAGCACCACCTGCTGCCCATGCACTTGGAGGTGGCCGCCGGATACGTGCCTGATGGCGAGGTGGTAGGCCTGTCGAAGTTCGGGCGGATCGCACAGCGGCACGCCGGTCGCCTGCAGGTGCAGGAGCGCTTCACCCGGCAGGTCGCCGAGGAGATCTGCGCTGTGATTGGCAGTGGGGATGTCGCTGTCTCTGTCCGCGGCGTGCATCTGTGCATGAGCATGCGGGGGGTGCGGTTGGAGGCTGCCCGCACCACCACCCTGCAGGCACGCGGCCGGTTTCAGGACGATCCCGTGCTCTCCCAGCAGTTCCTCACCCTGGCCACTCATCAGTGGGGGACGGCGTGATGGCCAAGAGCATCGAATTCTCCGTCATCGCCCCGCCCGACTATCTGGAAGCCTTCGTCTCTCAGGAGCCGGCCCGCGTGCACCATGTGGCAGCCCAGCGGGTCCTGTCCGATCGCGCCTATCAGGCGTTCTTCCGTCGTGAGGCCGCGCGGGGCGCGGAGATCATCGTCGACAACGGGGTCTTCGACCTCGGCCACGCCCTGCCGACTCCGGACCTGATCGCGGCGGCCCACGCGGTCGACGCCCGCGAGATCATCCTCCCGGATGTCATGCGGGACGGCCCCGCGACGATCAAGGCCAGCGAGCAGGCCGCGCACGAGATCCGGGACCTGAGCGAGGAGTTCCGGCTGTGCGCCGTGGTGCACGGCGCGGACGACGATGAGTGGCTGCGCTGCTACGACCACTTCGTGTCCAGCGGCTACGTCGGCGCGATCGCGCTGCCCGCTTCCCGGCACCCGGCCCCCGAAGAGGAACTGTGCCGTACCCGATGGACGGCCACCCGCTACCTGGAGGAGCGCGGCCTGGTCGAGCAGCGGATCGTCTACCGGCTACTCGGCCTCGGCAGGACCGGGCACCTGGAGCTGGTGCAGCAGCGCGAGCATGAATGGATCGCTTCCGTAGACGGCGCGGCCCCGGTCATCCTCGGCGCGATGGGCATCGCCATGCTGCCCGACGGCCCGTACGAGAAGCCGAAAACCCCGCGCATCGAAGACCTCGGCCCGATCCCCGATACCCGGTTCCGCCTGATCCGCCAGAACATCGCCGTGGTGCGCAAGGCAGCTGGCAGCAACGTTCGGATTGGACAGGTTCGCCCATGAGCCTCATGCCCGGCTCCTTGCTCACCAGGGGCGCCGACGTCGTGCTGCCCGCGGCACCGATCACAGCGGACACTCACACGATGGGCGCGGAAAGCCTGCTGCGCTACCTGGAGATCAAGGTCCACCACCTCATCCAGGAACGGTCCTGGAAGAACATCCACCTCATCGGGAGCTACGATCGCCAGGCCGTCGTCTCCCTTCACGAGAAGACCGGCAAGCTGTTCAACTGGGAGCGGCCAACCGCCGAAGTCCACGGCCGCGAGCTGGTGGTCAAGGCGTTCCCCGGCATCGACTACGTCCACCACTACGCCCTGATCATCGCCACCTATCTCGCGATGACCGGCCGCAGCTCCGAGACAGTCACCTACCAGCTCCCAGACCCAGCACTACGCCGCGCGGCGGTCGACCGGCTCCACCTTGCCCTGGAAGGTGACCTCGTCATCGTCGGCTGGGCGCTGGAACACCTCGCCCCGGACAGCGGAGTCTGGAGGCGCCGCGCGGGCTACGCGTGGCAGCGCGCGACGATGCACGGCCGCCGGGTGGTCTACCTCGGCTTCCAGCACAGCATCTGGGGAGACGTCGCCGGCCAAGTCGTGGCCCGGCTCGCCGAACTCGGCGCCCGGGACGTCGTCTACGTCGGCAAGGTGGGCGCTCTGGTGCCCGAGGTCGAACCCAACACGCTACTCGCCACCGGCAACGAGAGCCTTGTCGACAGCTCCCTCATCAAGTGGGACGACTTCTTCGGCGATTTCGCCGCAGCTCAGCCCGGCGTACGCACGGGTGTCCATGTGACCTCGCCGTCGATCCTGCTGGAAAATCGCGAGTGGCTGGCCAAGCACGCCGAGCACGCCTTCGTCGACCCGGAGATCGGCTGCATGGGGGCCGCCGCGCACCGAGCGGGAATCGGTTTCGGCTACCTCCACGTCATTTCCAACAATCTCGCCCGCCGCTACCCGGCGGACCTGTCCAATGAGCGTCACCACGAGGTCGTACGGCGGCGCGCCATCCTCGTCGGCCGGATCCGCGACATCATCGCGAGCCGTCTGGCCGATCTGAACAGCCACGGAGAACGACAATCATGACGGCCGCAGCACGCCCCACCAATCCCGTTCACGGCCGGGAGATCACCGTCACCGGAATCGACGGAGCAGGCAAAACCACCCTCGCGACGCGCTTGCACCAGGCCCTCGTGGACGCCGGACACAAGGCGATCCTGGTCGGCAAGCACACCACCGACGTCCCCATGGACGCGGAACTGTCCGCCTACCTCGACCGGCTGAACGAGCTCGTCTACCGCCGCGACGCGCGCGTCGCTCAGGCTTGCGGTGAGCACTACTGGCTGATGGCGCTGGCCGCCTGGTACACGCTTCAGGAGAAGCTCGTGATTCGGCCTGCCCTTGCCGCCGGCACTCACGTTGTCCTCGACAACGCCCACCACAAGATCCTCGCCCGATACGCGGTCAGCCCGAACGTCTCGACCCGACTCGCCGAACATGTCTTCGCTCACCTCACCGAACCCGATCTTGTGATCTTCCTGCGCCTCGGCGCCCGCGAAGCCCTGCGCCGCAAGGGCGAGTTCACCTCCCTGGAAGCCGGCCACCTTGGCGCCGGCGACAAGGACTTCATCCGCTACCAGGACACCGTCCTCAACCAGCTGGACGAACATGCGCAGCATGGCGGATGGCTGTCCCTGGACGTCACCGACGTGGACCGCGACGACGTCTTCAAGATCGCGGCTGATGCCCTCGTCGATCGCCTACGGCTTTCCCTCTGACCCGCACCCCATCACGAGGAAACGCACATGCCAGTGCCTCCACCCGACGGCGAGTACGTTTGCCATGGCGTCACCTGGACGACCGGTGATCCCCGGCTGCTGCTCGCCCCTCTGCCCGACGGGCCGCTGATCTACGCCGAGATCATGAAACAACGGCTCGGCTTCCAGGTGATGAGTACCGGCCGATGGTGCACCGGTCGATACCGGTTCGCTGACACGGTCCGCGTTGAGGCCCTCGCCTGCCCTCATCGCGCAAGGGCCACGCAGAGCGGCCAGTGCGCCGCGTGCGCGGGTCAGGACGACTTCCGCTTCGCCCACCAGGTCCACCAGGGTGGCCACGCCCCCGATGCCCTTCGCCGGTACATGGCCCAGCCACACTGGCTGTACATGGCCACCTTCGCCGATGGCACCACCAAGGTCGGGACCGCGGCCGAGCCGCGCAAACGCTCCCGCCTGGACGAACAAGGCGCTCTGTGGGCTACTTACCTGATCAAGAGTCCCGACGGCCGCTCTGTGCGCCACCTCGAGGACACTCTCGCGAGCCGTCTACAGGTCCATCAAACCGTGCGGGCCACAGCCAAGCTTCAAGCCCTGGCGGACCTGGCCGACCTGTCCACCGCTCACGCCGCCCACCAGCAGACCATCGCCCGCGCGGCCGACGTGCTCGACGCCCCAATGGTGATGGAGGCATGGACGCCACCGGCCGAGGGTGAACGCCTCCGCACCGCCGACGGCACGCGGGTGCTGTACCCACATGACCTGCGTGAGGGCGAGCACGGCTTCACCCCCGTCTCCTTCCTGGGCTCCCAGGTCCTGGCCCTCCTGGAGCAGGGCGACGACATCGGCTATCTGCTCGACCTCGGCAAACTCAAGGGCTGCCGCATAATCCTGGGCCCGTTCACCTCTCCCGACACTGCGGTCCAGGCTTCCCTATTCTGACCCAGCTCTTGGCTACAGCGTTCAATCGCCCAATCCTGAAGTGAGGCACGCATTGGCACCCCCTGACGCCATCCTCGGTTGGGACGAGGACACCACGGCCGAGGCATACGCCGCCTTCACCCGCGACTTCCCCATGTACAGCACCACCAGCCGAGATCTCGCCCGTCGCGCCAATCTCACCGCCAGCCGGCTGGTGGTCGACCTGTGTGGCGGAGCGGGCGCAACCGCCGAGGCCATTCTCGCCCTGGCCCCGCCCCAGGCCCGAGTCATCTCCTTGGACACCGCCGCAGCCATGCAACGCGTCGGCCGCCGTACGCTGACCGACCCGCGCCTGTTCTGGATCAACGCCCCAGCCGAGGATCTGGCTGACCACGTCTCAGGTCCGGCCGACGCCGTGGTGTGCAACTCCGCGATCTGGAAGACCGACGTCCCTGCCGTGTTCGCAGCCGTCCACCGTGTCTTGCGGCCCAGCGGTCGCTTCGTGTTCAACATCGGCGGAGGCTTCGCCGGGGTCACCTACCCCGATAAGAGGACCGTACGCGCCCGTCCCTCGCTCAACAGGCTGATTCAACAGGTCGCCGCCCGCGACTACGGCTACTCCCAGCGCCCTGCCCCTGACACCCTCAAACTCCCACTGGAAACCGCCCTTGAGCACCTGGTCTCAGCCGGTCTGACCGTGGTGGACACCGAAGTCACCGCCCAGCACAGCACCATGGAGGAGCAGAAGGCGTGGCTCTCCATCCCGGTGTTCGCGCGGCCCGACGGTGACTTCACCCATGAGCAGCGTATGGAAATCCTGGACAAGGCATACGCCCTGACCACGCCCGGCACTCCGACCGTGACGAGCTGGCTCGTCGTGGTAGCCCAACGGCCCAGGGAGACACCGTGACCACCCCGTCCCGCTCCACTCCTGGTAAGAAGCGATGCGACCACACCAGCGTCGGGGTGCTGATCTCCTCGCCGGCCGGCATCCTGGTGTTCGAGCGGGCGACAGCCCCAGTAGGGATCGCGCCGGTGGGCACATCTCAGCCAGCTTCAGCAGTACGCCCAACGCAACGCCGCATATGCCGCCGGTCGGATCAGCGAGGCCGAGTTCACAGTACGGCCCCGGGCCGGAACCGGTTTGGGCGCGCTTCCTGCATGACCTGCGATTCGTACTCCTGACCGGTGGCGTCCTCGCCGAGATCGACCGAGGGATCTGACTGTGCCGCAGTGTCGCAGCACTCAGCGCGTCCTGATCGGATCCTCGGCCGCCAGCCAGCGCACGTACGCCTGGATACGGTGATGGTCCTCAGGGAAGACGGACTCCCACTCTTCATTGAGACCGAACCACCGCGCCGGCTGTCCGTGCTCACCGCCCAGCGGCACGTCGCGGTCGACGATCGCGGCGTACGACAGGCCCAGCGTCGGCGACCAATCGGCACGATAGGACCTGACGCAAGCGGCCGCAGGCACGGGCAGCAGCTCGGCTCGCAGTCCGGTCTCCTCAGCGAGCTCACGTGCCGCAGCGGCGCGCGGCGTCTCTCCCGGCTCCACCTTGCCGCCTGGCGGTACCCATCCACGCCAGCGGTGCTTGACCAGCAGGACATGCCGGAAGGCCGGATCGGTCACCCAGACCTCGGCGGCCAACGGCTCCATCGGCTGCCAGCGGGCTCGTTCCAGCCAGGCTCGCACGTCATCGAATTCGAGAACCGCCAGCCAGACGTCGGCGACCGCCGCCTCCAAGATCGCCTTGCCAGGCTCACCGTGGATCACCCGCACACCCTACGCCGACCGACATATCGATCGCCGCGATCACAAGATAGCTGAGCTTCCCCTTGTTCTCCGGACAGATCGCGTGGGAGAGACTGACGTCGTACTCCTTCGTGTATCCCGCACCGGAATCACGGTTCCAGTTGCATCAGCTCATCACCAGTGTTCTGTGCGGGCGGCTGTCAGCCGCGATTGGCTCACTATCGCACCGGCGAGCGAGACACCGGTTGGTACGAAGCTCCCCGTACCACCTCGGCTATACGCGCGGCCGCAGCGTATACGTCTTCGTGCTCCCATACGCGGATCACTGTCCAGCCAGCCTCGCAGAGCAACCGGCTGGTTTCGCGATCGCGCTGCTGGTTTGTAGTGATCTTCTGGCGCCAGAAGTCCGAATTTTTCTGGGACGGCCGATAATGCGTAGCTTCAGGGCAACCATGCCAGTAGCAGCCGTCGACGAACACCGCGACCTTGGCCTTGCTGAACACCAAGTCGGCAGTGCGACGCAATTCAGCGACCGGTCGGCGGGCGACACGGTAACGCAAGCCAAGGGCGTGTATAGCGGAGCGCAGCCGACGCTCCGGCACGGTGTCACGGCTCCGATTGCCCTTCATCACTTGACGAACGGCGGGGGTTGACGCCCACGAAGCCTCTATTGGCGACGAAGACGGCGCTCCAAGCAATCCTTTATCTTTCACAGCCTGCCATGCGGCGGCTAGATTCTCGGCGCGGGTATCGCAATCGACTTCCCCCACATAGACAGCGGGCGACTTCCCCTTATCCGACCAGCGAAGGTAGGCGCGGATACGCCGAGTCTTGGCATATACCTTGAGCTCAATAGAGGCACACGCCCGGCGCCCGTCACCAAGCTCGACATATCGGAGTTCGTGACCACCAGCGGCACGATCTTGCTCTGCGGAGCGTCCTTGACGGGTTCGGGCACGCCCCTTCCAGGCTCGCATAGGAGGCGGTTTGTCCTTCCAGCGCCCCTCACCAGAGGTCATATGCTCCCCTCAGCCTCACGCAGCGTTTCAGCCACCGCCTTAGCGAAGATCTCTCCGAGGCGCACCGGCACCGCGTTACCTAGCTGCCGCATCTGCTCACCGCGGGGGCCCTCAAGCCGCCAGGTGTCAGGAAAGGTCATAACTCGCGCAGTTTCGCGTACGGTCATATACCGATGAGTGCCGTCGTCGAGGATCATCACCGACTCCCCGCCGGGGACCCCGTGCACGCCGGCTTTGACTGTTTTCGCTGGGCGGTCGAGCTCGTTGGGGGTGTGACCGGGGTAGATCCGCGCGCCAGGCCAGCCAATGTGATCGGTTACCCCACCAAGGTTCCGTTCTTCTCGGTCCAGATACTTGGCCGGTATAGGTGGGAGCGGCTTGCCTTCGTTCTCGTCAATACCTCGGATCGCGTCCCGCAGAGTCCGCCACGGTTGGAGATCATCGGCCGTAGAGGGCGAACTGGGCACGCGGGCCATAACTCTCTTACGGACGTCTTCAGGAACTTTGTGTCGCTCCCAGTACGTCCCATCGACCATCGATCTGTAGAGCGCGGCCTCAGAGTGGGTGGGCTGCACCCGCCGCTGAAACGCCTCCAGATCGACGTTAAGGTCCGCCCGGAAGGCCACGATAATGATGCGGTGCCGGATTTGCGGGACGCCGTAATCTGCCGCGTTTACTTGGGTCACGACGACTTGGTACCGCCGACTTGGATCCGTGGTTCCATCAGCGAGTTTTCCTCGCAAGACCGCGTCGTGCTCCTGCCACAGCACATTGTTGTCACGCTTCTCGAAGGGAAGTTCCAACTCGCGCAAGATGTATTCGAAGTACGGCTTAAACGAGGGGCGTAGCAGGCCACGGACATTCTCACAGATGACTGCCTTGGGCTTCATCTCCCGAATGGCTCGGAACATCTCAGGGAACATGTTCCGCTTGTCTTCATCGCCCTTGGCCACTCCGCCCAGACTGAAGGGCTGGCACGGCGGGCCGCCAGCGAGGACGTCCACCTTGCCCTCCAAGTAGGAGAACTTGATCATCTTGATGTCCCCAATGGCAAGCGGCGGCCGCTCACCTGGTCCAGGGATCCAAAGGTAGCCGCCCTTCTCGGCTTCGTCCGCCTTCGCCTCTTCCGCCTCGACATCTACGGGGAGCGGCTTCTCGCCGTTAAGCGCGAGGGTCTCGCAGGCTCGCTTAGCGACCTCGTTGAACAGCAGTGGCCGGAAGCCAGCACGCTGGACCGCCATCGCCAGGCCACCGCCGCCGGCGAACAGCTCAACGCCGGTGCGGTCTATGTCTAGTTCTTCCCGCTGCTCAGCCATAGCGAAAGTGTACCGCGGAATTGTTGATCTTCAACTGTATTCGCGACCGGATTTGGACCAACCGAACGCCCGGACTAGAGCGTTTGTGCAGGATCGTGCCGCGACACTAGGATCAAGCACCGATGATCCGGCAACAAGACCTCATCCGGAAGGTTGCTCTGGGAGACTCTTGCCTGATCAATGGGCGAGTTGAGTGGGGGCCACGATGATCCTGGCAGCCAGCGCGGAGTTCAAGCTGAGCATCACCAAGGCCCTGACCGATCAGCTTGGCGCGACACTCGCGCCATTGAGCCCGGCCCCCCTTACAGCAGCCAACCTTGCGGTGCTCAATGCTCGCCCTGGCGTGTATGAGCTGTTTCTGCAAGGTCAGCGAGTGTATGTCGGCAAGGCCGCTCGATCGCTGCCGGACCGCCTGAGCCAGCACCTGAGGAAGATTTCAGGTCGAACCAACATTGACCTCGACGACATGTCGTTCGTGGCCGTGTACGTCGACGAGGACTTGGACGCAGCCGCACCCGAGAAGCTCCTGATCAAGAAGTACCAGCACAGTGGGGATATCCCCTGGAACTCGAACGGCTTCGGCAACAAGGATCCTGGGCGCAAGCGGGACCAGAGCATGGTGAAGGCTGCGCACTTTGACGCGCACTATCCAATCAACCTGAACTTCCCATTCGAGATCACGCCCGGCGACTACACCGCTGCAGCTCTGTTGAAGGAGGCCAAGGCTCTTCTTCCGTTCACCTTCCGGTTCGAACAGAAGAAGAAGGGCGCGACCAAGATCTACAAGGACACGGTCATCTCAGTTCTCGACGAGATTGCCACCGTGCAGGACCTCGTGGCACGCCTTGTGGAGACATTGCCCGGACAGTGGCAGGCGACCGCCCTTCCTGGCTACATGATCCTCTACCCGGAGCTGGCCGCCTACGAGAGCGCACTGATGTGGTGGCGACGAGGTGACGATGGCACTGTCGCCGTCACCCAAGGGCCCCAACACTTCGCCGGAGGTGACGTCATGGATGAAGGCGCTGATGACGAAGATTGAGCAGTGGAGACCTGACACTGTCGCGACACGTCCGGAATTGTCAGAGCAACCCCATAGCCTCTAAGACATGGGCAACGCCTTCGGTGGCTATGAGCCGTACAACCCCCTAGACGAGAAGAACTTAGCCCAGAGCGTCGCGGACGCTCTGGAGCGTGAACGCGTCCATCTCCTTCCACCTGCGCCCTTCACGGGTCCTGGCCTCTACGCCCTCTACTATGTGGGCGACTTCGAGCTCTACGCCTCACTCGGCGAGATGTGCCGGCGCAACGCCCGGCCCGGAAACCTGGATGTCGGCCCAGAAGCTGTACCGATCTACGTAGGGAAGGCAGCCGCCAGCGGAAGCCGCCACGGCAATCTGAAGAACGCCAAAGACAAGACCTTGAGCGACCGGATCAGGAAGCACATGCGCTCGATCGAGGCGGCTGCTTCCACGTTGCGGGTCCGAGACTTCCGAGTCCGCTACCTGCGGGTGAAGGACATCTGGATTCCGCTCGGCGAGTATGGTCTGCTCCAGCGCTACGCGCCCATCTGGAATAGGGTTTTGGACGGCTTCGGCAACAACGACCCTGGACGCGGCCGAGCCGATCAGGCACGTTCCCCATGGGACACCCTTCATCCCGGCAGAGTGTGGGCGGAGAGGCTCCCCGTTAACCTCGACCCTCCAGAGCACTTCGAAGCGAAGGTCCGACAGGCAGTGCAGGCAACGGTGCGCCATCAGCCTTTGCCCGAGACCGCGCTCTCAGATCAACCGGCCCTCGATCTTAGCGACCTCATAGATAGTTGATCGCCCATGCACGAACACCACAACCATGGAGTCCTTGGCATTGACTTCCTGGCTATCGTTCGGCATCACCCGTGAGAGTGGGCAGGTCCAGACCTGCCCACTCTCACGCCACAGCCCCGATTCAAGATCGCCTGTTCTGTCTCCACAACCTTGTACTCATAACCAGACCTCGTGCCGATTCCTCGGCGAAAACCGGCCTCCCCAGGCAGAAGACGGCCGCTTTCAAGGCATATAGGCCCAAACGTGCCCGGTTCGCGGTTTGTACATGACGGCGGATCGGGGGCAGAGCGGGACCTTGAAGCGGCGCGGGTGACAGGTTCGTCGAAAAGGGCGTCGACCGGGGATGGGGCGGGCAAGGCCACCCCGGACCGGCGTTGGGCGGTGGTTAGCTTGGAAGCGCTGCTCCAGGCTGGTTGTCAGAGCCAGCGCTGGGGGCAAGGCGGAAGACCACGTGCCTGCGGCTGTGGCCGGCGATGCGGACGGGAACGTCGCGGCGCAGCCTGACTCTACGGGCGGTCCTGCGCTGGGCGCTGGCGAGGCGGCGAACTTGCTGACCGAGAGCATGTGCGCAAGCGACCCACTGATCACGGCGCTAACCCTGCTACCCGACTGCCTGATCACGGTGTTGGGCCATGGGTCTGGAGCAGCCTCTACGGCTGTCGGTGCAGATCTGACGGAAGAGCCAGGAAGCGAACAAACTCGTCCTGACTGGCCGCAGCCTGCTCGTCGCCGGACGCGGCACATGACAAGCCGGGCGATGACAGGCCTTGCCCATCTTGCTGGAAGGCGGTATTGGAAGTTTTGGCGACCCGGGCATCGAACCCAACCACCAGCCTGGTCATACAAGATGGCGCACGCTGAGGCGATCCGAGCCCGGGCGCCTCAGGCATCGCCGTCGGCGTCGCCGTGACCTCGGCATTCAGTTCGATGGTGACCGATAACCGGGGTAGGCCCAAGTGAATTCACACAAGCAGGGAACGAACTCACCGTGAACGAGCTATCGTGTGAAGTAGCACAGGACGCACAGTAAGCACACAGCTCTCACTTTTATCTATTTCAGCAGGTCACGCGAGGGATACCCCGGACGTGCCCACCGGCGTCACGCCTTGTTTCTGCAAACCAGGAGCTTTGTCGTGTCTGCATTCCCTCACGGCCCCTCAGCGGCCATGACGTCTGATCAGTGTTACGACGCCCTACTGGGCTGTCTCTCCCGGCGCATCATCGATCAAGCCGTTGGGGTATCCATCCCAGCAGGCACTCGCTTGCTGGACCAGCCACACAAGCAACTGTGGCTTGGCATGCTCGCCAGCGAACCTAAGCTGATCGCCGAAACCAACGCGGGCTTCCGCGGGCTCCAGATAACCCCTCCCGCCCAGGGTTTTTCCTTTCGCGTGCGACGCCTTCCCGACAGCTTGACCGTCCAGGTGAGCGCGGCGGTCTACCTGGCCCTGCACCCGACTCTCGCCGAACAGCGCGACGCGGCCGATGCGGACTCCATTTCGGGCTCCGAAGTCGCAGTCGTCGAGACCGGGCTGCAACCAACGCTCTCGGCAGGGAGCTCACAGACTAGTAGCGTAGGATCTAGAAACGGCCACACGAGCGGCTACAAAATAGCCCGGATCTGGACAAAGGCCGCAATGGGTCCTGTTCAGATAACTGTCCCGCTTTCTTCAGATGGGGCAAGGTCAACGCGCGTGGGTGAGGCCGAGATCACGGCCGCGCTGCGTTCCGCCACCGCAGCCCATACCCCCCTGCTATTCCGACAGCGCCGTCCAGGTGTCACAGATGCGGGGTTGCCCCGTGACCACGACCTCATCAACGAACGAACCTGGGCTGCCTACAGTGCGCGCTGTCTCGTTCATCCGGCAGACATAACGCCGCCCGAACATCGAGCGGCTATCGAAATCGATGTCACACCGATCGACGGTTTCTTTGAGGTATTCGTCGCGGTGGTAAACACCAGTCCCGCTCCCAAGGAGCAGCTGATCGACGGCGTCCGCCCTTATGACGAGGCGTATCTGGACACCCGCCTCTGTGAGGTGACGCTGACAGCATGGGCCGATACCCATATCGAGCCATATGAGCTGGAGCAGGTCGCCCAGTCCCACCGCTATGAGCGAACCGTTCCCGCATTCGGACATGCGTCCCCCGTTACCTGCCAGACCGAAGCAGGACGAACGACACTGAGGACCGAGTTCGCCGCAGAAGAACCAACATGGCGCGCTTATCCTCGCGAGACCTCTAAGGACCAGCACGGTGGAGAAGCTCCGATCGACACGTCCTTTGACTCGCTGATCAAGGATCCGGTAGGCACTATCTCCAAGCTTGTAGAGATGCTCGAAATCTGGGTTAGCGATCACTGGGGGGAGACCGCCCTCGATATATTGCAGACAACGAGGGGATGGGATACCCACGCGCGAGAAGAAGCCGAACGAGATTCACGTGCCGCGCGAGAAGAAGTCGAATGGATACGGACCGGCCTGGAGGCACTACGCTCCGACCCGCACGTCCGTGACGCCTTCATCGCGGCAAACAAAGTGATCAAAGCCGCCGCGCAGGACGAATATTCAGCTTGGCGACCGTTCCAGATCGCCTGGATCGTCGGTTGCCTTCCTGGGATGGTTGCACCCAGGAAGTACCCCAAGGTAAACATCGTCTGGTTCCAGACCGGTGGCGGAAAGTCAGAGGCCTATCTCGGGCTCATGCTGGTAACACTCTTCTATGGGCGTTACACAGGAGTCACCGCCGGTGCACAGGTGTGGGCCCGGTTCCCGCTACGACTGCTCGCCATGCAGCAGACCGAACGCTTCGCGAAGATGGTTTTCAACGCCGAACTGGTCCGTCAGGATGACCCTCGCATCTCCGGCACAGCAGCTTTCGGCATTGGCTACTTCGTCGGGGGAGGCAACACCCCCAACAAGCTCTACAAACCTGGGGGCACTTTCAGCGGCCCCGACCCAAGAGCACCTGAAACAGCGGAAGCATGCCGCGTCCTGAGCGACTGCCCACTGTGTGGCAAGCATGTCGATGTCAAGTGGGATGACTCAAGTCACACCATGCGACATATATGCAACAACGTGTCCTGCCGGCTGGCTGGAGTACTGCCGGTATGGGGCGTCGACGACGATATTTACCGACGCGCCCCGTCCGTACTGGTTGGAACCGTAGACAAGCTTGCCCAGCTCGGGCAAAACCAGGCGTTCCAAATTCTCCTCGGGCGCGCACATTCCCGCTGCCCTAAGCATGGCTATTCGGCCAACCCCACTTGGTGTTCAGTGTTCGGTTGCAAGGAAGAACGGCATCCCGTACCAACGGGTTTTGGCCACATACGCCTGGAGATCGCAGACGAACTCCACCTGCTCGATGAAAGCCTCGGCGCGCTCGATGGCATGTACGAGTCTCTACTACAAACGATCAGCGAGCATCTTAAGAACGAGCCCTTTCAGATCGTCGGCGCGACCGCGACAATTGAGGGATATCACGACCAGGTACGCCATCTCTACGAGAGAGAAGCGCACCGCTTCCCGGTAAACGGCCCAGAACCCGGTGAGACTTTCTGGTCGACAACTCGGGTCGGCGATCCCTTGCGTCGTTATCTCGGCGTGCGGTCGCGAGCGAGCACCATGGTCACTGCTACCCGTGAGGTAGCGGTTGTTCACGCTCGCTGGGTAAAGGACCTTCGCGATTGCCCTAGGGCTGTGGTCGCAGAGGCTGGGCTCGACCCCGAGGATGGCGACGTCGTCGAAGCCGCTCGGATCGCGGGCGAAGATCTATACGAAGTGCTCGTCGCGTACTGCCTTCGCAACGAAGACCTGACCAGCTTCACCCGTGACCATGCGGTCCGTGAACTCCTCAACAGCGAGGACAACCTCGTAATCATCAACGGGGACGCCGATTCGGGGACCGTACGCTCTGCCGTTTCCCGACTGCTTAGTCCGCCAAAGGATGACTCTCGCCGAGTAAAGATCATCACAGCAACGAAGGCTATCGGTCACGGCTTCGATGTGGCTAGGCTCGGTGTTATGGCGGTCATGGGCACGCCGACCCAAGCTTCCGAGATCATCCAGGCTTCCGCCCGCGTGGGACGAAGCCACCCCGGCCTTGTGGTTAACGTGATCAATCCGAGCAGGGACAGGGACGCCAGCGTCTACCGCTATTACCCGGAATGGGTCCGTTACCTGGATCGACTGGTTCATAAAGTACCGGTGAACCGCCAGTCCGTGCCCGTACTCAAGCGCGTTCTGCCCGGCGGGCTCATGGCCTGGCTCCTGCAAGTGCTCGATCGAAAATGGATCACTGGAGGCCGGCGGCGCCGCTCTCTCGCGGACTCGACTGCGTTCCGCGACGCAGTAAACAGTGGTGAGATCAAACAGGACATGCTCGTCACCCTGCTACGTCGAGGCTTCTACATCAGCGACACGAGCGTCTACCACCGGATGCATCGAGAGGCAATCGACGCTTGGGTCGCGGATCAGCTCACCGGCCTCCCGCTACGCGCGGAGAGCGGCAAACGGATACCTGAGCTGCTGCATCCGTCTGTGCCTCGGTCTCTTCGTGACATCGAAGAGCCTCTGACTATCTACGGCGACGTATAGCCACGCGGACAGTCCGTCCGCTTCGCCGTCCTTTCCCGCCTACGAGGAAGAACTTCGTCATGGCCTTCGACAAGCTCAATCGCAGCAACATTGGAGCGCTCTGGCGCTACATGCCGGGGCAGCCTTACAACTGGTCATCAAGAGAATCTGTCATCGGTGAACCTCCGCGCCAGGTTACAGCCCTCGATGTCCCTGAGGGCTGGGTCGCCCCGCAGCTTCGCCGCCTACTCCTCCCCTTCGCCGCTGCCAACGCCTCCGGCCCAGGAGCCAAGGCTGAACTGGACGTCATCGATCGGCGACAGTTCAACCTGGTCAAGGCCGAGGATCTCAAAGCCAGTCGCTTCCCCAACACCTTCCTGTGTCGCCACTGCCGCGCCTTCCAGAAGGTCCATATCGGAGACCCGGTACCGGCCTGCCCCTTGGGGCAGCATGGGCCGATGGAGCAGTTCTCCTGGGGCGAAGTCCACGAGTGCGGCCACCTTGCGGAGATCACCGCACCCCGATGCGACTCCGGCTGCCGCGCGCCAATGCGGCTGCACAACACGCGGGATCTACAGATATCTCGGTGGTACTGGACCTGCACTCGGTGTCGGCAACGCCCCGAGCAACCAATCACGCGGTGGTGCACCACTTGCCGTTCCGGCCGCCCACAGGTGATGCGCGTGCCGCAGACCTCGGCTTACTACCCACAGCAGATCACTGTGATCAACCCTCCCACGCGAAGCGGCTATGCCGCCCTAGCGCATGAGCGGGTGTATGCGGCAGCCGTAGCACAGAGCCTTAGTATCCTGCCACGTGGCGCGGAAGGGCTGAGCCTGGCTGCCGGATCCTCCCTAGCTGACGGCGCTCTGCGACAGGCACGGGAGATGGCGGCCACCCTGGGACTCAAGCCAGGCGACCACCTGTACGAACAACTCCTCGCAAAAGCGAAACAGCGAACAGGCGACGCACCTGCTTGGGCTGCCGAAATCGATGCCCTTGGCAGAGATGGTGAAACCATCGAGGCGTTCGGCGAAGAGTGTCGCCAACTGGGGCTGGCATGGGATGCCGCCCCATTGACGGTCCAGAATCTCCTCGACGGAGACGCGGGAACCCCGCTGGAGCCGATCTATCAGCGATACCGCGAACTCTTCCTCCACTATGGGTTCGCCGACGTCACGCTGCTACGAGAACTGCCCATCGCATACATCGTGGCCGGATACACACGTATCAGTGGAAGAGCTGTGTCCACTACACGTCGCGGCACTGAAACCACAGCACGGTTCCGGTTCTTTCCCGCTGGCCGCGACAGTAAGTTCCCCATGTACGGTGTGCGCACCGAGACCGAAGGGCTTCTCTTTCAACTTGACAAGCTTAAGGTGATCCAATGGCTTGCGAATTCGGGTGTCATCGACGATCCCGTCGTTAGTACACAGAGGGATGCCCAGAAGTGGCTCTATAGGTTCTCCACCCCGGTGGCTGACGCCTTCAGCACTCCCGACAACTCCATCACAGAAGCGGTTCTAGGGCTCGTTCATTCGATAGCTCACCGCACCATGAAAGCTCTCGCCTCCAGATGCGGACTCAACGTCGACTCGCTCGCCGAGTACCTTTTCCCCACCAACTGCGCTTTCCTTATCTACGCCAATACGCGAAGCGAATTCACACTCGGGGGACTAGAGCACGTCTACCGGTTCGATCTAGAAGATGCGTTGCGTGAGCTAGATGCAGAAAAGCGATGCGTATTCGATCCCCCATGCCGACGAGACTTCGGCGGAGCATGTGCCGCCTGCCTCCACATCTCAGAGGTCGCTTGCACCCGGTTCAACACCGTCCTCGACCGCAACCTCCTGTTCGGAACACTCCCTCCGCTTGACGGCTCAGTCTATGCAGATCGCGAGGATGTACAGCGGTGGCACGGGTACTGGAGCCGCTAAGACCACTCGTAGCTCTCTATCTCCAGGCCCAAGAGCCGGACGATATCGCGGCGGCCGCAACCAACTTCGCGGCCGCCGCAGGCACCGGTTGTGAGATTGTCGAGCTCATCGGCAGCGCGGTGACAGATCGCCGTCTAGTTCTACCCGCGCTGATCCACGCGGGCGTTCTCGACCGTGGGGGGCAAGTTACCCGCACGGCGCCCCTCCTCTTAGCTCAGGCACATGCCATGACCGCGATGGCCGTAAAGGAGAGCTGGGACCTCGTCCTGACTGTGCCCACCTTCTTCAAAGCGACTCTTGGAGAGATGACCCGCGACCATGGAGGTCCTGGCATCCCTCTCGACACCGGGCCAACGATACGCGACGTCGCCGGGCAAGCCCGGCGACGCTTAGTGATCGCCGCGCCATATCTGCACGCGTCATTCATCGAAGTACTCGCCCCCCATGTGAAAGTATTACTGAAATCTGGAGGCTCTGCTCTCGTGGTCACGCGGGGGCTCTCATTCACTTCACCTTATCGTTCGGATTACAACGTGGAAGCGGTAGCCGTCTTGCGGGAGGCTGCCGGCCCTGCCATTGAACGGCTCTTTGTCCGTTCCTGGGATGAAAATGGTTTGGGCATTCATTTTAAGGTGGTCATGGCCGACAGCAACATCGCGTACATAGGCTCGGCAAACCTCACCCCGGGAGGCACCTCCGCTCACGCTGAGGTAGGCGTACTGTTACGGGGCACCAAGGTCAGTGATCTAGCTCGATGGCTCGAAGCTGTAGCTCAGCAACTCACGCCGCGTTGATTGCAAGTGTCACTCAACTGAGTGTCCAGCGCGTCCGGCGCTCTTCATCCAACATCCAGTGTCGGCGCTCCGTACGAACTGTTCCGCGATAGTTTGGCGACAGAGAGGTGACAGCGCCCGGTCGATTGCTCGTCCGGGCGGGCAGGTGGGACCACGCTAGGCGATGTGGATCCGGTGTAGGGGGCTGGGGATAACGCTGGGCCATGTGCGGCCGGTGGTGCTCGCCCCTCGGACACCACGAAGGCCCTGAGAATGTGCAGGTCACAGGCTCGGGGCTTTTTCATTTCTGCCTCCAGAACGAGCCGTGATACTCCGCTGATACTTGTGGGCCTGAGCACGAGGGTTACGCGCTCTCGACCAGGGCCGCGAACCAGTCGGCGGCCTCTCGCTGATTACCGGGCATGACATGAGCGTAGACCCGGAGAGTGATGGCGGGGTCGGCGTGGCCGAGGCGCTCGGCGACCATCTTCAGTGGCTTGCCGCCCGCGATGAGGATCGTGGCGTGAGTATGGCGGAGGTCGTGAGTGCGCCGTGAGGCGCGGTGAGTCGAGTGGAGGTGAAAGACCTTCACCGCTGACCCTGTCGCAGCAGGGAGGTGGAGCTGAGGGCAGCCTGATCCGGGTGGTGCCGGGGAGGGCGGGAGCAGCCCTGACAACGCCGGGACGGGCCAGTACTACCAGAT
>NZ_VCKX01000069.1 GCF_005889725.1 Nonomuraea zeae | reverse complement strand
GGCGGGGCGGCGTACAGGAGGAGCAGGACCACGGCGGAGGCGGCGAGCGCGGCGCTGTACCACAGCGGGGAGATGCCGAAGAGGATCTCGCCCCGCTCGGTCCGGCCGAACAGCCCGTCCGGGTACAGGGCCAGCCGTTGCTCGGCCATCTCGGGGATGAGCTGCCAGTCCGCCTCGGACTTCGTGGTGAGCGCGGTGACGGCTCCTGCCACCGCGGCCAGGGTCAGGGTCAGCATCGTGACCCGCAGCAGCCGCCGGGTCCTGCGTACGACCGTGACCAGGACCAGCACGGCAGGGGCGCCCACTCCGACGAGCATGTCCATGGCGACCCAGAGCACCGTCGCCGGGTAGCCGACGTACCCGTGGAAGAGGTCGTCGACCGCGCCTCTGGGGCCGATCCACGCGGGCATGCCGTCCGCGAGGTTGACGGCCGCGGGGAGGAGCGGAAGCAGCACGGCCACGGCGGCGAGAGGCCATGCCCGCGCAGGTGCGATCCGGATGGGAGGCGCCGGAGACAGCACGAGCGGCGGACCGCCCAGGTCGTGGGCGGAGCGCGCCGCCCACACCGTCCCGAAGACCCCCAAGACGCCCAGAATCAGGAGCAGGACCAGGTCGTAGTCAACGCCCCAACCGCCGAACGAGACGATCGAGTGGCCTCCCGACGACAGCAGCGACAGCGCCGCCGACGCCCCGCCCATCCGAGCGTGCAGGCGACGCTGAGGTACAGCGCCGCCCGTAACAGCCGGACCGGCCGCGCGTTGACCGCCGCCGCACCGGCCCGCCGCCCGCGCAGCACCTGCCAGTACGCCCAGCCCTGCAGGACTCCGCCCGCCACCACGAGGAGCTCCACCCACCACGTGTAGGGGACGAACTCGGGATCCCACCCCCCGGTGACGATCTCGCGCAGCAGTTCGGGGTCGCCGGTGGCCAGCGCGAGGACGCCGGACCCGACGACCGCGGCCACATAGACGGCGGCGAGGAGCGCGGCGATTCTGCCGAATCGGTAGCGGCGCACGGAACACCCTCGGGCGGAAGCGGACAGGATTCCAGCAAAGGCGCCCAACCCTAGCGAGCCGCACCGAAACGATCAAGTGCCGGGTGCGCGCCGTCCGCCCGATTTCACCGCCCGTGCGCCCCCGCGTCATGGAGGAGCTCGGTGATCGTGGTGGCGCGCATCATGTGCGGGCGCAGCAGCCGGGCCCGGCCCTCGGGGATGCCGCCGGCGAGCGCGGCGTGGGTGAGCGCGACCGTGATCCACTCGGGGTCGGCCGGCTGGCCGTCGTCCTGCCTGAGCAGCGGGTCCGAGGCCGACCGGCCGGCGCTCAGCATCCGCAGCAGCGGGCGGGCCGGTGCGGGGATCGGGAACGCGACGAGATCGCCCCGCCGGTCGGGCAGGGTGACGATCACGGGCTCGGCGTCCCGGCCGAACGGCAGGGTGCGGGTGTCCTGCAAGGTGAGCCGGGCGAGCGCGCCGGGCGCGGCGCCGGTCCCGTCGAGCAACGCCACGGCGGCGGCTTCGGCCGAGCGGCCGTCGGAGGCCAGGCGGGCGATGCCCCTGCGCAGCAGCCGCCGTTCCTCGCGGGTGAGCGTGCGCAGGCCGGCGGCGTCGTGCGCCGCCGGGGAGTCCGGGCGGCGGGTGTCCCGTACGGTGCCGCTTCGCCAGGCGAAGGCGTAGAAGGCGGACAGCGCGTTGCGCTTCCTGGCCACGGTCCCCTTCGACAGGGGTTTGCCGGGGGAGCGGACGCCGGTGTTGAGTGCGCCGGTGAGTGCGGCGTCGCAGTAGGCGTCGAGGTGGGCGCCGGTCACCGCGAGCGGGTCGAGCGCCGGCTCCACGAGGTGCAGCCAGCGCAGGAACGCGGACATGATCTGCAGGCGGGTCTGCCGCGTGCCCGCGGCGGGCCGTTCCTGGAGCCAGGCGGCGACCGTGCGCCAGGTCAGCGGGTCCAGGGCGTCGACCAGATCCACGTCGGCGCCGGGCACCTCGCCCCCGTCGCGGGGCCGGCGGTGCGGTCGCAGCCCGGCGATCTCCCCGATGCTGCGCACGCTCGGGGCCGGCGGCCGCCCGGTGGCGTCCTTGGTCTGGTCCATGGTGGGACCGATGCCGGCGAGCAGGGAGCCGGGCTCCAGGGCCGGGACGTTGTGGGAGCCGCGCATGCTCAGCACTCGATCGGGGCGGCGACGTGGCCAGGCACCACAGGGACACCGGCGGGGGCAGGGGCGGGGATGGCCGTCGTGCGGGAACCGAGCCGGCCGGGGCCTGGGATACCGTTCATGATCGCGATCATCTCACGAAGCGCCGCCCGAACTCCTCCTGCCTAGCTCTTCAGGAACGTCCGGATGAGGCCGGCCACGTCAGCGGGGGCCTGCAGGTGCAGGAGGTGGCCCGCGTCCGGCAGGCGCACCAGCGCGGGTCCGCTCAGGGCGGCGAGCTCCCGTTCGATTCCGGCGACGAGGGCCTCGCTCAGCTCGCGGAACTCGTCGGGGAGCTGCGCCAAGGGCGGCAGCTGTCCCGCCTGGACGAGCAGCACCGGGCAGCGGACCTGCCGCAACACCGAGAAGACGTTCCACCCGTCGAGCGGCGTGAGCAGCGCGGCGAGGTCGCCGGGGCCCGGCTTGCGCCGCCAGGACGACGGCCCGTCGAGGGCCAGTGCGCGGCGGGTGGCGGCCTCCTCCAGGGCGGCGTCCACGCCCATCGCCTGGGCGCGCTGCCGTACCTGGGCGGTCAGCGCCGCCACCTGCTCCTCGCTCAGCACGGCGGGGGCCGCCGCCAGGCCGGCGAGCTGGGCCGCCCTGCGCCGCACGACCTCCTGCGGCGTCACTCCCGGGTAGAGGCCGGGGTCGCCCCCGCCGAACCCGTCGAGATCCACCACGCCGGGGCACCCGGGCCGCCGGTGGCCGTGACTGACGGCGATCATCCCGCCCAGGGAGTGCCCCACCACGTACGGGTCGGGCAGCTTGAGCGTCTCGGCGACCGCGTCGAGGTCGGCGAGGTGGGCGTCCCAGCCGTAGTCGCCGTCGGACGGGGCGTCGGACCGGCCGTGGCCGCGCAGGTCGTAGGCGACCAGCCGGGCCTCGGGGAGGTGCCGGCGCAGCGGCTCCCAGTCCAGCAACGTGCGGTTTGCGCCGTGCACCAGCAGCACGTCGGGTCCGTCGCCGCCATGGTCGGCCACGGCGATCCGCCCGGCCGGTCCGTCGATCTCGACTTCCTGTGTCTGCAAGTCGGCTCTCTCGTCTCTGCGGGGGAAAGGAGCTCGCGCCGGGTTCGTACGTGTTGATCATTATATCCGGCGGATCAGGGCCGGCCCATGGGAGTCGCCCCGCACTTCACCTCGGAGACGGCCTCGTGCCGCGCGGGTCCGGCGTCGTGCTCGCCGGCGACGGTGCCGCGCTCACCACCGCGAACAGCGCCGCCGCGCGCTCGGCGGTGCCCAGGGCCCAGCGCCCGGTGCTGAGCAGTCCCAGGAGCAGGATGCCGGCGCCGAGCCCGAGCACCAGCCACCACACGCCGCGCTCGGCGACGGTGAACGCCGTCCCCCCGTGGGCCGAGGCCACGATCGTGCCGGCGATCGCGACGCCCAGGGTGGTGCCGGTCTGCCGGCCGGCCGAGGCCAGCGCGGAGGCCATCCCGGCCATCGAACGCGGCATCCCGGACACCGCCGTGTTCGTGATCGGCGGGTTGACGGTGCCCAGGAAGACCCCGAACAGCACGTAGATCGCGAGTACGGCGGGCAGCGGGGTGTCCGGTCCGAGCCAGAGCGACGTACCGCCGCCCAGGGCCAGCGCGGTCCCGGCGACCACGAGCGGCAGCCTGGGACCGCCCGCGCCGACCAGCCGGCCGGTGACGGGGGAGAGCACCACCACCAGCGCACCGACCGGGAGCAGGCACAGCCCGGCCGCGAGCGCCTGCAGGCCGCGCACGTCCTGCAGGTACTGGGTGGTCACGAACAGGAACGCGCCGAACCCGCACAGCCCCCAGAGCGCCATCAGGATCGCCGAGCTGAACGGCACGCTGCGAAACAGGCGCAGCTCCAGCAGCGGGTCGGCCCGGCGTGGCTCGTAGGCGAGGATGCCCAGCGCGCAGAGCGCGGCGACGGCGAGCAGGCCGAGGACGACCGGCGAGGTCCAGCCCGAGCCGCCGGACTCGATGATCGCGTAGACGACGCCGCTCAGCATCACGATCACCAGGAGCTGGCCCACCGGGTCGAAGCGGCGCGCCCGCTCGGCACGGGACTCGGGCACGAACAGCGCGGTGCACACGAGCGCGACGGCCACGATCGGCACGTTGATCAAGAAGATGGAGTGCCAGCCGAGACCGTCGACCAGCGCGCCGCCGAGTATCGGGCCCAGTGCCAGCGACAAGCCGGTCATCGAGCCGAAGACGCCGATGGCCCTGGCCCGCTCGGCCTGGTCGGGGAACGCGGTGACGACGATCGCCATGGCGACCGGGTTGAGCATCGTGCCGCCGACCGCCTGCAGCGCTCGCGCCGCGATCAGCCAGCCGGTGCTCGGCGCCAGGCCGCACAGCAGGGAGCCCAGCCCGAAGACGGCCAAGCCGGCCTGGAAGACGCGCCGGCGGCCGATCCGGTCGGCGGTGGAGCCGGCCAGCACCAGGAAGCCGGCCAGCACCAGGGTGTACGCGTCGACCGTCCACTGCAGGCCGGACACCGAGGCGTCCAGGTCGCGGCGAATGGCCGGGAGCGCGACGTTGACGATGGAGATGTCCATGACCACGACGATCACGCTGGCGCAGCAGGTCGCGAGGACCAGGTAGCGGCGGCGCCTGCCGAGCTCGCCGGTCGCGGGCTTCCTGCCGGGCTTCCTGGAGAGTTTCCTGGTGGGTTTCCTGATGGGTGAACCGCTCATGACTCGGACGCTAGGAGTTAGAGCGTGCTCGAAGTCAAGCCGGTGGTGAGGGCGTCGAGGTGCCCGGCGACAGGGCCCAGGGTCAGCAGGCCGCTGCCCGCGCCGGCCAGCTCTCCCGCCGCGGGCAGCAGCTCCTCGCGGGCGCGGGCCATGGCCGCCCGGTCGCCGACGGCGATGGCGGCCTGCCCCGTGAGGCACCACATGGCCTCGAACAGCAGGTCGCGCGGCGGGTCCGGGACCTGGCGGAGCGCGGAGGCGGCCGCGCCGGACCGGCCCCGGGCCAGCAGCGCCAGGGGGCGGACCCACGGCTCGTACGGCCCCCAGTCGGCGTCGTCGTCGGTCAGGATGCGCGCGTCCGGAGGCCGGCGTACGGACAGGAGGGCGAGCGGCAGCAGGCCGCGCTGGAGGCCGGGCATCCCGGCGCCGTCGAGCCGCGCGGCCGCGGCCCGGTAGGCGGCCTCCGCCTCCTCCGGCTCGCGGCCCTGCGCCGACAGCCGGAGCGCTCGGTACCACTGCGCGAACACCGGCACCAACGGGAGCTCGTGCCGCTCGGCGAGCCGTTCCGCCGCGAGCGCATGCCGGTCGGCGGTGGGGAAGTCCGCCAGGGCGCTGCGGGCCTGGACGCGGATGAGGTGTCCGAGCACCTCGGAGGTGACCAGGCCGTGCCGCGCCGACAGGGCGATCAGCTCGGCGCCGATCTCGTCCCTGCGCGGCGCCAGCCCCGCGCGCTGGAAGGTCTGCATGAACACGCCGTTGAGCGCGAACGCCAGCAGCGCCGGATCGTCCAGGCGCCGGGCGATCTCTTCGGCCTGCCGGGCGGCCTGCGGGCCGCGTTCGGCCCGGGTGCCGCGCGACTCCAGGGCGATCGTGGCCAGCAGCCGGGCTCGGGCCGCCTCGTGCGTGCCGGGCGGGAGCGCGGCCAGGGTGCGTTCGGCCGCCGCCACGATCTGCGCCGCCTGCCCGGGATCGTCGGAACGGGTCCAGATCGCCGGCACGTCGTACGTGCCGATCACGCGGGCGGTCAGCTCCGTGTCGCCCAGCTCCTCGGCCGCCGCGATGGCCGCCAGGCGCTGGCGGCGGGCCGCCTCAAGACCGCCGCCACCGGTCACCGCCAGGCTGCGCAGCAGGACCACGGTCGACTCCAGCCGGGCCCTGGCCCCGGAGGCCACGGTCCGGTCGTAGGCGGCGGCCGCCTGCGCCCACACCCGATCCGCCGCCTCCGACGGTGCCGCAAGAGCTTTCGGGTCGAGACGCGCCGGCCCGGACGGGGAAGCACCGGCCGCCGGGTCGAGGCGCGCCGGCCCGGACGGGGAAGCACCGGCCGTCGGGTCGAGATGTGCCGCCCCAGGTGGGGAAGCACCGAGCCTCGGGTCGAGGTGGGCCGCCTGGGAGAGGATGTCGGCCTGCAGCCGGCGCAGCCCCGGCCCCGGGTCCACGCCGAGCTGTTCCACCAGCAGCGTTCGCGCCCGGCGCAGCACCGCCAGCGCGTCTCCCTGGCGCCCGCTGCGGTAGAGGGCGAGGGCCAGCAGCCGCCAGGCGTCCTCGCGCCACGGATGCCCGGCCAGATGCGCGTCCAGGTCGGGCACCGCCTGCGCGGGCCGCCCCAGCGCCAGGAGCGCCTCGGCCCGCCGCTCCACCGCCTGCAGCCGCAGCTCCGCCAGCCGGGCCCGCTCGGCCCGCGCCCAGTCCTCGTCGGCGAACTCGGCGTAGGCGGGCCCGCGCCACCAGCCCAGCGCCTCCTCCAGCCGGCCCAGCACCTCCTCCAACCGGGCCGGCACCCCCTCCAGCCGGGCCGGTGCCTCTTCGGCAGGCAGGGGAGCGGTCGCGGCCTGTTCGAAGCGCCAGGCGTCCACCGCGCCGGGCTCGGCGCGCAGGGCGTACCCCGGTCCTTCGGTGACCAGCAGCCGGGCCGCCGCGCGCGGCGGGCGATCGGGTTCGAGCGCGCGGCGCAACGCCGCCACGAACGTACGCACCGCGCCCACGGCGTCCGGCGGCGGATCCGCCCACAGGTCATCGACGAGGACGCCCACGGGGACGACGCGGCGGCGGGCGACGATCAGGCGGGCCAGCACGGCGCGGTGCCGCGGCCCCTTCAACGCGATGGCGTCCCCGCGCTCGTCCCAGGCCGTCACCGTCCCCAGCACCCCGAACAAGACCCGCACCCCGTCACCCCCCAAGCCACGATATAGCCCGCCCGCGCGCTGCTCATCGGATGCTCATCCACGCCCGGCAGGCTGAGGAAACGCCAGGTCATCCACCGGAGAGGACTCCACCCATGACGCCTGCCATCGACGGCTTCACCTACCACCGCGTCCCGGTCGCCGACGGCGTGTCGCTGAACGCGGCCGTCGCCGGCTCGGGCAGCCCGATCGTCCTGCTGCACGGCTTCCCGCAGACGCATCTGATGTGGCGGCACGTGGCGGCCGACCTCGCGGCCGGCCACACCGTGATCTGCCCCGACCTGCGCGGGTACGGCGCCAGCGACAAGCCCGCGGAGACCGGCGCCGCCACCTACGCCAAGCGCACCATGGCCGCCGACATCGTCGCCCTGGCCAGGGCGCTGGGCCACGAGCGGTTCGCGCTCGCCGGGCACGACCGCGGCGCGCTGGTCGCCTTCCGCGCCGGGCTCGACCATCCCGGCACGATCACCCATCTGGGCGTGCTCGACGTGCTGCCGACCCTGGACATGTGGGACGTGATGCGCGGGACCAGCGCCGCCGTCGGCTTCCACCTCTACCTGATGGCCCAGCCGCCCGGCCTGCCCGAGCGGATGATCGCCGCCGACCCGGACGGCTTCTTCGGCCACTTCCTCGACCTCTGGGCCAACGATCCGCAGGCCGTGCCGGCCGGCGTCCGGGCCGCCTACCTGGACGCCTGCCGGGCCGCCGTGCCCTCGATCGTCGCCGACTATCGCGCATCCGCCGGCATCGACGTCGAGCACGACCAGGCCGACCGGGACGCCGGCCGCCGGCTGGAGATGCCGGTCACCGTGATCCAGCAGGACTGGGGCGCGGCCCTCGGCTACGACGCCGCCGGGCTGTGGGGCGCCTGGGCGCGGGACCTCCGGCACATGACGGTCACCTGCGGACACTTCATGGCGGAAGAGGCGCCCGCCGACATCGCCCGGGCCCTGCGCGAGCTGCTCGCCCGCTGAGCCTCGCCGGAAGCAGGCTCGCCGGAAGCAGGCTCGCCGGGAGCAGGTCAGGACGCGGCCCGGCCGAACAGCCGGCCGGCGAGGTCGATGCCCACGATCGCGCCGCCGTCGTCGCGGGTGAAGTAGCCGCGCTGACCCTTCAGCCCGCCCTCGGTGACGATGTACTCGTCGCCGTCGCCGGGCAGGAAGCCGATGGCGGCCGGCGGGTAGTCCGGGGGCATGTCGGCCTCCGACGCCTGGCGGATCTCCGGCTTGATCTCGGCCGCGAGCGTGAGCCGGTGCCCGTCGGCGGCGACGTCGATGTTCATGGCGTCGATCTCGTAGCGGCCGGCGACCTCCCGCGCCCGCGTGTCGTCGTACGGGACCGGCTCGGGGTCGCGATCGACGACGCCGAGGTGGTGTTCGAGCGCCCAGCGGACGACTGCCTGGTTGAAGAGGTAGCCGTCCGGGCCGGCGTTGGCCAGGGAGACGACGGCGAAGTCGCGTTCCGGCACGATGAGCAGCTCGGCGAACTGGCCGTTGCCCGACCCGCCGTGCCCGATCGTGCGGACCCCGTCCACCTCCCGCAGGAACCAGCAGATCCCGAAGGCGTCGCCGAGCGTGCTGGCCCGCAGCTCGACCGTCTCCTCACGCATCTGGCGCAGCGTCCCGGCCGGGAGCACGCCGCCGCCGTCGCCGAGCTGGAACCGGGCCCAGCGCAGCAGGTCGCTGACGGAGGACGCGATGCCCCCGCCGGGGTTGTTGCCGTGCGCGCCTCCCGGGTTCGCCTTCCACGGCTGCGCGGGACGCAGCTCGCCGTCCTCGTCGCGGTTGTGCCCCACGGCGAACCGCCGGACCATGACGTCGTCCAGCTCGAAGAAGGTGTTCGACAGCCCGGCCGGCTGCAGGACCAGCGCGGCCACGGCCCTCTCGTAGGGCAGGCCGGTGACCTTCTCGATGATCCGGCCGGCCAGGTTGTAGCCGGCCTGGCTGTAGGAGGCGCGGGCGCCGGGCGGGGCGATCTGCGGCAGCTCGGCCATCTTCGCCACGAACGCGGCCAGCGAGCCGTCTTCCTCATCGGTGCTGATCAGGTTCCAGTCCAGGCCGGCGGTGTGGTTGAGCAGGTTCAGCACGGTGATGCGGGCCGCGGCCTCCTCGTCGGCGAGCCTCAGCTCGGGAACGTAGCGGCGCACCGGCGCGGCCAGGTCCACCTTGCCCTCCGCGACCAGCCGCATGAGCGCGGTCGCCGTGAACGTCTTGGTCACCGAGGCCAGGTGGAACAGCGTCTTCTCGTCGACCGGCAGCGGGTGGTCGACGTTCGTCACGCCGTGGGAGGCGTGGATCTCCCTGCCGCCGGCCAGCACCCCGGCCGCCGCGCCGGGGATGCCGAACTCCTCGGCCGCCGCCTTGACGAAGTCGGAAAGATTGTCCTGCATGTGGTTCGCCTCTCACCGCTCCCCTGCGTCGCGCGCCGGGGAAGCCCGTCCTGAATGTTTCGCACGTCTTGCGTGCACATCCGACGATGGCCGTGGCCGCTGACAGCGGGCTGATGGCGGACAGATTTCGGCTCTCAGCGAGAGTCAGCCGGGGAAGGCGCGGCGGGCGTAGGCGAGCAGCTCGCGCACGGCGGGGCCGTGCGTGCCGCGCCAGACCAGCGCGAGCAGGGCGGGGGTCGTGGCGTCGTCGATGGTCAGGGCGGTGAGCCGGTCGCCGTGCTGGGCGGCCATCGAGTCGCTGAGGACGGCGACGGCGATGCCGCGGGCGGCCAGGTCGGCGATGGCGTCGGCGGCGCTGGCCTGCAGCGCGATGACGGGCCGCACGTCCTGGGCCGCGCAGGCCTGGTCGAACACCGTGCGCAGGCCGGTGCCCGCCGGCATGCACACGATCGGGTACGCGCTCAGCTCCGCCAGCGTGACCCGGTCGCGCCCGGCCAGCGGATGCCCGGCGGGGACGGCGGCGACCAGCCGTTCGCTGATGATCGTGTGGGCCTCGAGCCCGTCGGGGGCGGTCGCGGTGCCGACGAGCGCCAGGTCGAGGCTGCCCGCGCGGACGGACTCGATCAGCCGGTCGGAGCCGTCCTCCAGCAGGGAGATCTCCACGCCGGGATGCGCCCGGTGGAAGGCGGCCAGGGCGTCGAACAGCGGCGTGATCGTGCAGCCGGTCACCATCCCGACCGCCAGCCGGCCGCGGATCAGCTCGGTCACCTCGCCCACCGCCTGGCCGACGGCCGCCGCGGCGGCGAGCGCGGCGCGGGCGTGCTCCAGCGCGGCCAGGCCCGCGACGGTGAGGGTGGCGGCACGTCCCGACCTGTCGAACAGGTCGGCGCCGAGCTCGCGTTCGAGCTGGCGGATCTGGGCGCTGACGCCGGACTGGCTGATGTGCACCCGCTCGGCCGCGCGGGTGAAATTCTGCTCCTCGGCCACCGCGACGAAGTATTCGAGCTGCCTCAGTTCCATGACTGGAAATTCTAGCTCCTATCGAAACCATCTGTTGGACTTCTGGTAGCGCATCCGGCAGGGTGGGAGGCGTTGAAGCCCGAACGATCAGCTTGGAGGCAGCCATGCCGGAATATGAGAAGGCCCTGCGCCCTGAGGACATCACCCGGTTGTTCGTCGAGCGGTCCAACGCCGGCGACGCCGACGGTGTGGCCGCGCTGTACGAGGAGGACGCGGTGCTGGCCTACCCCCCCGGCAGCCAGACCGTGGGGCGGGAGGCGATCCGCGCCCTGTGGGCGAAGGTGCTGGCCGGGCGTCCGCACTTCGAACCGGAAGCGCCGCTGCCGACCCTGATCAGCGGCGACCTCGCGCTCACCTCGACCCCGCCCAAGGACGGGACCGGCGCCCGCGCGCAGGTCGTCAGGCAGCAGCCGGACGGAAGCTGGCTGCGGGTGCTCGACCAGCCCGAGTTCGCCTCGCCCACCGGCTGACACGCCGCGGGCGGCCGGAAAATCCGGTCGCGGAGCGCGGTCGCGAGCCGTTAGCGTGCGGCGGATGAGCGACCATCGGCTGCCTCTGCTGTGGCTGTGCGGGCCGTCGGGGGCCGGTAAGTCGTCCGCCGGCTGGGAGATTTTCGCCCAGCTCAGCCGGTCCGGGGTCAGGACGGCGTTCGTGGACGGCGACCAGATCGGCCTCTGCATGCCGCTGCCCGAGGACCGCGCGCATCGCCTCAGGGCACGGAACCTCGCGGCGATGTGGCCCAACCTCCGCCTGGCGGGTGCGCGGTGCGTGGTGCTGTCGGGGTTCGTCCACGCGTCCGAGGAGGTCGGCGAATACACGAGGCTGCTCCCGGACGCGGCCCTGACGGTGTGCCGGTTGCGCGTGGACCCGGGCGAGCTCAAGGACCGCTTCCTCGGCAGGGGCTGGCGCCCCGACCTGCTGGCAGAGGCCGTCGCGGACGCCGAGGCGCTGGAGCGTACGGACTTCGCCGACGTCTGCGTGGACACCGGCGGGCTCACCGTCGCGGAGGCCGCCACGCTGGTCCGCGCCCGGACCGGCCTCACCGAGCCGGCCTGCCCTCCGGACGGATCCGGCGCCCTCGTGCCCAGCGGCCCGGTCCTCGACCCGGCTCCCGTGCTGTGGGTCTCCGGAGCCACCGCGACCGGCAAGTCCACGGCCGGATATGAGGTCTTCTCCCGGCTCGTACGCTCCGGCGTACCGGCGGCGTATGCCGATCTGAAGCAGATCGGCGCGCTGCGGCCGGGCACCGGCGACGATCCCGCCGGCCACCTGCTCAAGGCCCGCAACCTCGCCGCCGTCTGGTCCGGCCACCTCGCCGCCGGCGCCCGCTGCCTGGTCGTCTCCGGCGACGCCGACCGGGACGAGACCGTACGCCGCTACGCCGAGCTGCTGCCCGCGGCGGCGCTGACGGTGGCGCGCCTGCACGCGAGCCCCGCCACGCTGGCCGAACGCGTCGCGCGGCGCGGCGGGGGAGGCGGGCCCGCGCTGCCGGGCGACGAGCTGAAGGGGCTCGGCCCCGCCGCGCTGCGCCAGGTCGCGGAACGCGCGGCGGCCGACGCCGCGGCGCTCGACCGGGAGGGCGCGGGCGACATGCGCGTGGACACCGACGGCAGATCGGCCGAGGAAGTGGCTGAGCACATCCTCACCACTTGGCCCGACCACCCCGAGCGAGCCTGACCGCCCCGTCCCCTTGGCACCCGGGAGAAGCCTGCTGGGGCATTCTCATTATCGATAGTGATAACGTAGTCGACGTGAGAGCTTCGACCGAGCGCTGGGCCGAACTGGCGCTGCATCCCGTGCGCATCCGCATCCTGGGCGCCGTGGCCGGCGGCCGTCGCACGGCCTCCGACCTGTCGGGCCTGCTGCCCGACGTGCCGCAGGCCACGCTGTACCGGCAGATCGCCACGCTGGCCAAGGCCGGCCTGCTGGAGGTGGTGGAGGAGCGCAAGGTCGGCGGGGCGACGGAGCGGGTGTACGCCGTGCCGGAAGGCGGGGTGACGCCTACCGCCGAAGCGCTGGCCTCGACCTCCAGGGAAGAGCACGCGCGGTATTTCACCGCGTTCGTCAGCAGCCTGCTGTCGGAGTTCTCGCGCTACCTCGACCGGGAGCACATCGACCTGGCGGCCGACGGCGCCGGCTACCAGCAACTGGTGCTGCACCTGACCGACGAGGAGTTCGTCCGCTTCGCACAGGGGTTCGCCGAGCTGGTCCAGCCCCTTCTCGCGAACGACCCGGGAGCGGACCGGACGCCCCGCTTGCTGGCGACGATCCTGCTCCCCCTGATGAAAGGCTGATCCATGGCAACCGTAACGATCACCGGCGCTTCCGTCACCATCGAGTTCGGCCCGTGGGAGCGGCTCTTCGCCGGCCGCGCCCGGCACGCGATCCCCCTGGCGGCGGTCCGGCGGGCGAGCGCCACGGATGAGCCGCTGCGCATCCCGCGCGGCGCGAGAAAGGGTCTGACCGTGTCGGGCCACACCAAGATCGGGGTGTGGGGCATCTACGGAGGTCCGCGGCAGCTCGTGTCGGTCAGCCGCCACCTGCCCGCGGTGCACCTGCTGCTGGACCGTACGAGCTCCGGCGGCGAGTTCGACGAGGTGGTCATCTCGCTCCCCGACGCCGCCCGGGTCGCCGCGGCCATCCAGGCTGTGGCCGTGTGAGCGGCATCGAGGTGCGCAACCTGAGCAAGAGGTACGGCTCGCTCACCGCCGTCGACGACCTCAGCTTCACCGTCAGACCGGGCGCGGTCACCGCCTTCCTCGGCCCCAACGGGGCCGGCAAGACCACGACCATGCGCATGATGATCGACCACGTCGCCCCCACCTCGGGCAGCGCGACGATCGGCGGACGCCGCTACCGCGACCTCCCGCGCCCGACCACCGTGGTGGGCGCGGTCTTCGACACCGCGTCCTTCCACCCGCAGCACTCGGCCAGGGATCACCTGAGGATCTACGCCGCGATGGGCGGGCATCCCGATGGCCGGGTCGACCACCTGCTCAGCCTGCTGGGCCTGGCCGGGGCCGCGGGGCGCAGGACGGGCGGCTACTCCACCGGCATGCGGCAGCGGCTCAACCTGGCCACCGCCCTGCTGGGCGATCCCCGCGTCCTGCTGCTGGACGAGCCGGGCAACGGCCTGGATCCCGAGGGCCTGGCCTGGCTGCGCTCGTTCCTGCGCGAGCTGGCCGGCGAGGGCCGCACGATCCTGGTCTCCAGCCACGTGCTCAGCGAGGTGCAGCAGGCCGCCGATGACGTGGTGGTCATCGGCCGGGGGCGGCTGCTGGCCGCCGGCTCCCTGCGCGACCTGCCCGGCACGGCGCAGGACGTCCTGGTACGCACTCCCGACGCCACCGAGCTGTGCCCGATCCTGGCGCGCGAGGCCCACCGGGTGGACGCGACCGGCCCCGAGGACCTGCGCGTCCGCGGTCTCGACCCGGCCAGGGTCGCCGGCCTGGCCGCCGCGCACGGGCTGCGCGTCCACGGCCTGACCACCGAGGACCGCAGCCTGGAAGAGCTCTTCCTCGACCTGACCGGCGAACGGACGCACACGTGAAGCCCTTCATCCACGCGGAGTTCCGCCGGCTGCTCGCGACCCGGATGTGGCTCGGCACCCTGCTCGTGGCCGCGCTCCTGGGCGGCGGCCTGATCGGCGTGCTGGGCATCGCCGGGCCGGAGAACTTCCAGCCTTCGATGCCGGGGCTGCACACCGAGGCCGGAGTGCGGGCGGTCATCGGCTTTCTCGGCTTCACCGCCTTCGTCCCGGCCGCGATCGGCACCCTGGCCGTGACGTCGGAATACCGGCACCGGACCGTCAATTTCACGTTCCTGTTCGCGCCGGACCGCTGGCGGGTGCTGGCCGCCAAGCTCATCACCTATGGCGTGGCCGGCGTGGTCTACGGGCTCGTCCTGTCGGGCACCGCCGCCGTGGCGCTGTTCGGCGCCGCCGCGGCCCGTGGCGTCACCCTGGGCCTGCCTGCCGCGGCCGTCGTCGAGCTGCTGGCCCGCCTGGGTGTCGCGATGGCCGCCTACACGGTGCTCGGCGTGGGCCTGGGCGCGCTGATCCGCAACCAGGTCGCGGCGTTGTGCGTGGTGATCGGCTACCTGTACGGCGGGGAGCTGCTGCTCGTCATGATCCCGGGCGTCCGGGAGCTCTATCCGTGGCTGCCCGGCGGCGCGACCGCGGCGCTGACCGACTTCACCGCCGTGGCCGACGCCCTGGCCCAGCAGCTGGCCGGCGAACCGGTCCAGCTGCTGTCCCCGCTTGCCGGTGCGCTGATCCTGCTCGGATACACCGCACTGGCGAGCGCGGCGGCACTGCTGAAGCCCCTGCGCCGCGACGTCGCCTGACCCGGCGTCCCCGCTACCGCCCCCGGTCCCCGGAGGCGGCGTAGCGGGCCGCGATGATCCGGGTGGCCTGCCGGATGACCTCGGCCTGGGCCGGGGCCAGCTCGTCGAGGAACGGCTCGAGCGCGGCCGCGTCCCAGCCACCCCCTTCCGGCTCGGCCAGCAGGTGCTCGACGCTGAACTCGGCCAGCATCGCCGCCAGCGGCGCGATCCTGGGGTCGCCCGGCCCGGCATCGGCCAGCTCGTCGAGCCTGCGGTAGAAGTCGTGGCCGCGGGCCGCCACCTCGGGGTCCGCGGCCAGCGACTCCATCAGGGCGAACGCGCGCTGCCGGTCGGGGGCGGCGGCCGCGGTGTCCATCAGCACGAGCAGCTCGCGGTCCCAGGCCGCCACCTTCGACGACGGCATCTCCACCACCCGCAGGAAGGCCACGAGGTCGGGCGAGGCGGTGTCCTCGGGGCCGAGCGCGCCGGCCTCGGCCCGCGCCAGCACCGCGGCCAGCCTGGCCCGCCTGACCTGGATCTCCCGTTCCTGCCTGGCCAGGTCGGCGTCGATCTCCGCGAGGATCTCCGGCAGCTCCCTTGAGCGGTCGTCGGCGATGACGTCACGCGCCTCGTCCAGGCTCAGCCCGAGCTCGACGAGGCGGCGGACCCTGGCCAGGGCGATGGCGTCGCGCATGCCGTACTCGCGGTAGCCGTTGGCCAGCCTGGGCGGCTCCGGCAGGACGCCCTGGTGGTGGTAGTAGCGCACTGTCCGGGTGGACACCCCGATCAGCGCGGCGAGCTCTCCGATGCGCATGCCCCCCAGTAAAGACCTTGACGCCACGTCAAGGTGAAGCCGGGAACCGCCTGCCGGACTTTCAGTTCGGGCCGACGCGCGCCGCGCCGAAGACCCACGGGGACGTCTGGGCGATGAAGTCGTGCGGGAATTCGAGCGCGAAGCCGGTGGCCTGTTCCAGGCGGGCGCGGCTTTCGGGCGGCAGGGTGAGGTCGGCGGCGGCGAGGTTGTCCTGGAGCTGCTCGACGCGGCGCGCCCCGAGTATGGGGTGGACCGCGCGGGAACGGCCTGCCGTCCAGGCGATGGCCACCTGCGCGGGCGTGGCGCCGAGGTCGTCGGCGACGTCCTGCACCACCCGGGCGACGGCGTGGTCACGTGCCGAGAGTGACTCGGCGGTCAGCCGGCCGCCGGTCGCGGGGCCACCAGGGCGGGTGTACTTGCCGGACAGCGCCCCTCCGGCCAGCGGGCTCCACGCGGTGACCCCCAGCCCGAGCGACTCGGCCATCGGCAGCAGCTCGCGTTCGATGTCGCGCTGGAGGAGGCTGTAGGGCACCTGGAGGCCGATGAACGGGCTCCAGCCGTGCCACTGCGCCAGGGCGTTGGCGCGGGACACGACCCAGGCGGGGGCGTCGGAGATCCCCACGTACAGCACCTTGCCGGCCCGGACCGCGTCGTCCAGCGCCCGCATCGTCTCCTCGATCGGCGTGTCGCGATCCCACATGTGCACCCAGTAGACGTCCACGTAGTCGGTGCGCAGCCGGCGCAGGCTCGTCTCCAGCGACGCCCGCAGGTTCTTGCGGTGGTTCCCGGCCGCGTTGGGGTCGGCGCGGTCGCGCGAGACGGTGTACTTCGTGCCGAGCACGAATGACTCGCGCCGCCCCTCCAGCAGCTCGCCGAGTATCTGCTCGCTGGCCCCGTCGCGGTAGTTGATCGCGGTGTCGATCATGTTGCCGCCGGCCTCGGCGTACAGGTCGAGCATCCGGCGGCACTCCGGCAGCGGCGCGCCGACGCCACCCTGTTCGCCGAAGGTCATGGCGCCCAGGATCAGCTCGGAGACCCGCAGGCCGCTCGCGCCCAGCGTGCGGTACCTCATGCCGTCGCCGATCCACCGAACAGCGCCGCGGCCCGCGAGACGATCTCGTCGTGCGGCACGTCCCTGATGTGCTGGTCCAGCGCCCAGCGATGCCCGAACGGGTCGAGCAGCTGGCCGGTGCGCTCGCCCCAGAAGGCGTCGTGCACCGGCTCGAAGACCGTGGCCCCCGCCTCCAGCGCTCGCGCCCAGGCGGCGTCAACGTCCGGGACGGTCAGGTGAAAGGCGGCGGAGGTGGCGCCGAGCGCGCCCGGTGCGCGCATGCCCATCCCGGGCAGCTCCCCGGCCACGGCCAGGGGGGTGTCGCCGAGCAGGAGGTCCACGGTCAGGGTGCGGCCGTCGGGCAGGGTGATGCGGCTGGTCTCGCGTGCGCCCAGGGCCTCGGCGTACCAGGTGACGGCCTGGTCCGGGTCGGTGACGACCAGGTGGATCGCTATCTGCGTCATGACGCCGACCATACATACTGTATGGACATGTCGTCTAGACACGGTGGCCGGACAGTCCGTCATATGCTGGGGCGCATGACTGCCAAGCGCACCGCTCAATCCGCCCGCCGGTCCGGCGCGGCGCCGGCCTCCGCGGAGCTGCGGGAGCGCATCCTGTCGGCGACGCGCGAGCTGCTGCGCGAGCGCCGCTTCGACGCCCTGAGCGTGGCCGACATCCTGACCGCCGCCCAGATCTCCCGGGCCAGCTTCTACTTCTATTTCCCCAGCAAGCAGGCCGTGCTCGGCGAGCTGGTGCGCGAAGCCGTGGCGCAGGGGCAGCAGGCGGCGGAGCCCTGGATCGACGGGCGGCAGGACCCGGCCGCCGCGCTCCGGTCCGGCGTGAGCGACGGCGCCCGGCTGTGGCGGGCCAACGCGGGCGTGCTGATGGCGATCGTGGAGAGCTGGGGCTCCGACGAGGACCTGCGGGCGCTGTGGCTCGAACAGATGGACCTGTTCACCGAGGCCGCCGCGGCCCGGATCCGATCCGACCCGGACGCGCTGCGGGGGCTCGGCGACGCGGACGTGCGCGCCGCAGCCGCCTCGCTGACCTGGCTGGGGGAGCGGCTCTACTATCTCGCCGCGGCCGGGGTGCCGCCCTTCGACGACGAGAAGGTCCTCATCGACGTCCTCACCAATGCCTGGACCTCGATCCTGTACGGCCACGCTCCCACCGGCCACCAGCCGCCTCCGGGGGCGGTGAGCGCCCGGCCCCTGTGACGGCGCCGGTCAGCCTGCGAGCCAGGCCCGGAGTTTGTCGGGATTGCGCACAGCCCAGATGTGCTTGATCCGGTCACCGGCGATGTCGAAGGCGTACACCGTGACGGTGACGCCGTCCTGCTGGACCACCAGGCCGGGCTGACCGTTGACCGTGTGCTCCAGGAACGTCAGACCGGGCGCCTGGCCGAGGATGCCGACCCAGGCACGCGCGATCTGCTCGCTGCCTTCGATGGGGTGGAGCAGGGCGCTGACCACGCCGCCGCCGTCGGCGATCGACGTGGCGTCGGGGTCGAGGAGGGCGATGAGGGCGCCGATGTCCCTGGCCTCCCATGCCCGCTTGAACTCCCTGACGATGCCGGCCTTGCGGGCGTTCGAGGTCGCGGGGGTCCGGGCGGCGTGGATGCGGCGGCGGGCGGAGGAGGCCAGCTTGCGGCACGACTCCGGGCTGCGGCCGACGATCTCGGCCACCTCGGCGAAGGGATAGCGGAAGACGTCGTGCAGCACGAACGCGACGCGCTCGGCCGGGGTCATCGACTCGAGCACGACCAGGAAGGCCATGCTGACCGACTCGTCGAGGGTGATCCGATCGGCCGGGTCGGCGCTGGCGTCGTCCGTCCGCCCGTTGACCCACTCCGCGGGCTCGGGCAGTGGCTCGGGGATCCATGAGCCCACGTATCGTTCGCGCCGTGCCCGTGCCGAGCCGAGCAGGTCCAGGCAGATCCGGCCGGTGACCCTGGTCAGCCAGGCGGCAGGGTATTCGATCTCCTCCTTCTGCCGCTGGGACAGGGCGTACCAGCGAGCGTAGGCCTCCTGCACGACGTCCTCGGCGTCGGCCAGGGAGCCGAGGAGGCGGTAGGCGACATTGATCAGCCGCCGCCGTTCGCTCGTGATCGTGCTGAGGCCGGGATCGGGCCTGCCGGCTCCCGGCTCGCATGGGGTGGTCATGGTGTGGCTGGCTCCCTCGGTGGCGTCTGCGCTCATCTGTCAGACGATGCAGCGCCCTGGAATGTGAAGCGGGCGCGCCGCTTCACATTCCGGGGGACCGCGTCGTCATTACCGGTGAAGAAGAACCCGCCATCCGGAAAGGCAGACGATGAGCGACTTTCAGGCGATCGCCGACCGCAGCGAGATCGAGGCGCTGCGCGGCGAGTTCAGCGACGCGGCGATGATGCGCGACCTCGACCGCTTCGCGGCACTGTTCACCCACGACGGCGTGTACCGGATCCCCGACGCCGGCATCGAGCAAGCCGGCCGGGAGGCGATCCGCGCCGGGACCGAGCAGCTGGGCGATGCGTGGGAGTACTTCGTGCAGACCGCGCACCCGGGCGTGATCCGGCTCGACGGCGACGCGGCGTCCGGCCGCGCCTACGTCTGCGAGCTCGGACGCCTGCGCGACGGCACATCGATCTTCAACTACGGCTTGTTCCACGACCGCTACCGGCGCACCCCGGAGGGCTGGAAGTTCACCGAGCGCGTCTTCGAGGTCAGGTATTTCGACACCACGCCGCTGCCGGGCTCAGCCCAGGTGACCTGGGCGGCCGGGACCGGGAACGAGCCTGCGGCGTGAGCACCGCGGCACCCGTGCGGACACCCTCCACGCGGACACCCTCCACGCGGACACCCTCCACGCGGACACCCTCCACCACCACCGATCCAGGAGCACCCATGACCACCCAGATCACGGCCCCACGATTCACCGAACCGGCGCCCGCGGAGCGCCTGGAGCGGGCCGCCGCCGCGCTGAAGGCGCACAATTTCGCCGTCGAGATCCTCGACGACGTCGCCGCCGCGCGTACCCGCGTCAAGGACCTGATCCCCGCGGGCGCCGGCGTGCTGACGGCGGCCAGCGAGACCCTGCGGCTGTCCGGCATCGACGACGACATCAACGCCGGCGGCGACTATGACGCCATCAAGCCGCGCCTGCTGGCCATGGACCGGACCGCCCAGGCCGACGAGAGGCGGCGGCTGCTCGCCAGCCCCGACGTGGAAGTGGGCAGCGTCGCCGCGGTCACCGAGACCGGCTCCCTGGTGATCGCCTCGGGCAGCGGGAGCCAGCTACCCGGTTACGCCGGCGGCGCCGCCCACGCGATCTGGATCGTCGGAGCGCAGAAGGTGGTCCCCGACCTGAGCGCCGCGCTGCGCCGCGTCGAGGACCACGCCCTTCCCTTGGAGAACGTCCGATCCCTTGGGGTCTACGGGGTGCCCAGCGCCATCAACCGCCTGCTCATCCTCAACGCCGAACCCCACCCCGGGCGCGCCACCGTCCTGTTGCTCCGCGAGGCCATCGGCTTCTGATAGGTATGAAATACATGTCAAATTGTGTATTGCTGATGATTTGTGTAGCCTCGCGGAGGTAGCGCCGAGCGGCAAGATCCCTCGTGCTCGGCATCCCAGGGCAGGGGGCTCACACTCATGCCGGTCAAGCAATCAGCGGGCCACGTCACCACGCGGGCGCTGGCCCCCGACCTCGCCCGGGGCGTCATGCTCCTGGCGATCGCGATGGCGCACGCGCCGTTGTTCGTGGAGACCGTCGGCCGCGGCTCGGCCCTGGCCAACGAGATCGCCGGCTTCTTCCACCTGCTAGTAGTGCACAACCACGCACGGCCGATGTTCGCCTTCCTGTTCGGCTACGCGATGGTGCAGCTCCTGGCCGCGCAGCAGCGGCGCGGCCAGGACTGGGCCGCGATCCGCAAGCTGCAACGGCGCAGGGGGTGGTGGCTGGTCGCGATCGGCTTCGCGCACGTGGCGGTGCTGGTCCCGATCGACATCCTCGCGGTCTACGGCCTGGCCGCCGTCCTGCTCGCCGGCCTGCTGCGGGCCAAGGACTCGGCCCTGCTGTGGACGGCGGCCATCACCCTGCCGGCCGCGACCCTCACCGCCGGGTCCGGCCTGTGGCTCGCCATGTCACAAGGCGTGTCCACCTACTCCCAAGGCAGCATCGCCGCAGATGGAGCCGGCTTCCTGGACCTGCTCGCCACCCGGCTCCAGGGCTGGCCCTACGTCCTGGCGGCAGGCGTCATCTCGGTCGTCCCCGGCGTGCTCCTCGGCATGTGGGCGGCCCGGCGGCGCATCCTGGACGACCCCCTCCACCACCGCTCCTTCCTGACCCGCACCGCGACGATCACCACGGCCCTGTCCGTCGCGGGCGCCCTGCCCGCCGCCCTCATCCAGGCCGGCGCGTGGGCCCGGCCGCCAGGCGCGGCCCTGTGGCTCGCCGCGCTCGCGCAGCCGTTCACCGGCTACCTGGGCGGAATCGGCCTGGCCGCGATCGTCGGGCTGGTCGCCATCGCGGCCGGCCGCCGGCGCAACCGCCTCACCACCGCCGTCGAAGCACTCGGCCAGCGCTCGATGAGCCTCTACCTCTTCCAGTCCGTCGCCTTCCTCGCCGTCTTCCCCTCCTACGGACTGGGACTCCAAGACGATCTCGGCCTGGCCGGCGCCATGGGCGTCGCCACCGCCACCTGGCTGGCCTCGCTCGGCATCGCCGAGCTCATGCGGCGCGCCGCGCACCGCGGCCCGGCCGAGATCCTGCTCCGCCGCCTGGCCAACCCCTGGCCTTTCTCGCGACGATAGAGGCATGCGCAGGCGCAGGTTCGGCTGGCAGCTCTCCGTCGCCGCGCTCGCGGTGGCGGTCGTGGGCGCGCTGGCGGTCGCGGTCTGGCGGTCTTGGACGCCGTCCGCGGACGTCAACCTCGGCGATGCCGCCGCGGTGGCGCTGGCCGGGGCGACGGCGATCGGCGGGGTGCTGATCTGGGCGTGGCGCTCCACCGCTCCGGCGGCCGGGACGGCCACGGCAGCCGGGGGCAGTGCCGAGGCCGCCGCCCGGGTGCTGGCCGAGCTGGTGGAGCGGCAGTGGCGGGCCGAGGCGCGTACCCGGTCGCTGGACGACCCGGCACCGATCCCGGTGCAATGGCAGCTCACCGCCAACAGGAGCGTCCTGAACGATCCCAGGCTCATCAGCGCCGGCGGGGAGCGGGCCTTCACCTGCCGCAGCGACGACATCGCCGCCCTGGCCGAGAGCTTCCGCGCCCTGACCCGGCGCCGCCTGGTCATCACCGGCGGCCCGGGCATGGGCAAGACCACCCTGGCGGTGCAACTCCTGCTCCACCTGCTCGCGATCCGCACCGCCGGTCGCGAGAAGGAGGTGGTGCCGGTGCCGGTGCTGTTCCCGGTCTCCGTGTGGGACGTCGAGTCCTGCCCGCGGCTGCAGGACTGGCTAGCGGAGCGCCTGGCGCAGGACTACCCCGCGCTGAGCGCCCGCGAGCTCGGCCCCGGCGCCGCGGCCGCGCTCGCCCACGGCGGCCACATCCTGCCCGTCCTGGACGGCCTCGACGAGATCCCGGCCCCTGCCCGTGCCCGCCTCATCCAGGCGCTCAACGCCTCGCTGACCGACCGTGACCAGCTCATCCTCACCAGCCGCAGCGCCGAGTTCGCCACCGCGGTCGCCGAGGCCGGGCGGCCGTTGACCAGCGCCGCGGTGATCGCCCCCAAGGCGCTGCTCCCGCAGGCCGCCGCCGACTACCTGACCGCCTGCCTGGCCGCCTCCCCGCCGCCGGCCTGGCAGCAGGTCCTGACCGCGCTGCGCTCCGGTAGCGCGCCCGGTCTCACCCGGCTCGCCGCCACCCCGCTGGGGCTCTGGCTGATCCGCACCGTCTACCTCGCCCCGGGCGCCGACCCCTCCGCGCTGACCGGCCGGCTGGGCGACGACGCCGTCAGGTTGCGGGCCCATCTGCTCGACCAGCTCATCCCGGCGCTCATCCACGCCCGGCCGCCGAGCACCGATCCCGCCGACCACTTCCGGCCCCGGCACCGGCTCGACCCCGAAGCCACCCACCGCTACCTGGCCTACCTGGCCCGGGCCTTCCCGCCCAGCGTCACGAGGGACATCGTCTGGTGGCACATCGCCCGGACCACGCCGCACATCCGCCTGCTGACCGGGCTGATCACCAGGTTCACGGCCGCGCAGGCGGGCGCGCTCGCCGGCGGGCTGATGATCGCTTTCACGGTGGGTCCCGGGCAGGGGCTCGGGTACGGGCTCGTGTTCGCCCTCGTGGGCCTGCTCCGCGGCGGCCTCGCGCGAGACTGGATCAACGACACGCCGGGTTACGCCGACCTGCGCCTACGCGGGCGTGTTCCCGTCCTCGTGCGCGCGGTCCTGGGCAACCTCGCGTACGGGCTCGCCGTCGGGGTCGCGGGCGGGGTGGTGGTCGGGCTCGTGTTCGGCGCCCCGTTCGGGATCATCTTCGGCCTGGTGACGGGGTCGCTGGTGACATTGGCGTCGGCGGTGATCGAGTGGGCGGCGCAGCCCAGCCTCACCGCGGTCAGCACGCCTCGTTCCAGCTGGCAGGCCGACGATGCCCTCTGCCGGCTGCAGTCGTGGGTCGGCGTGTTCGCCGGCGTGCTCGCGGGGCTTCTCTCGGGCATCCTGGCCGGCGTGCTCGCCGAGGGGTTCAGCTCCGAGTTCGCGGGCTTGTTCACGGCGGTGCTGGCCGGCACGCTGGCGGGTGTGCTGACGTTCGGGAACCATCATGCGTCGCTGCTGTGCAAGGTCGCGGGCATGCGGCAAGCCCTGGCCAAGCAGCTGCCCAGACGGATCATGGACTTTCTCGACGATGCTCACCGGGTGGGCCTGCTCCGCACCGTCGGACCGGTCTACCAGTTCCGCCACGCAGCGCTGCACGACCATCTCGCCGCTGCGGACGGCAGCCAGGAGCGGCCGGGATGACTTAGGCCACATTCCCGGCCGAACGTCACACTTCGCTCCCGCCTGCCCTCTCAGGATGCATGACCACGACCACAGAGGGCGGGCGGGCGCCGCGCACGCGCGAGTCGCGCTTCGCCGGCCTGCCCGGCCGTCCGCGTACCACCGTCAAGGAGCACTCGCCATGACCGTTCTCGTCACAGGAGCGACCGGCACCGTCGGGCGGCAGGTCGTCCGGCACCTGCTCGGCCGTGGGCAGAAGGTGCGCGCGCTGACCCGCGACCCCGGCCGGGCCGTCCTGCCGGACGGCGTCGAGGTGGTGGCGGGCGACCTCGCCGCCGCCGTGGGCCTGGAGGAGGCCTTCGACGGTGTCACCGCCGCCCACCTGATCAATTTCGGCGGCGACTACCGGCGGCTGACCAACGGCCGTCAAATCGTCGACCTGGCCGAACGGGCCGGGGTCGGCAAGGTCACCGTCCTGGTCGGCTGGCAGGAGGGCACGCTGGAGCAGGCCATCAGAGCCGGCGGCCTGGAATGGACCTTCCTGCAGCCCCTGCAGTTCATGGCCAATTCCCTCACCGACTGGGGCGAGGCGCTGCGAACCAGCGGCCGGGTGCGGGAGCCGTACGGTGACCGCAAGAGCCCGCCGATCGACGAGTCCGACATCGGCGCGGTCGCCGCCACGGTGCTCACGCAGGACGGTCACGGCGGCCGGTCCTACCTCCTCACCGGCCCCGAGGTGCTCACCGCACGCCGGATGGTCGCCATCATCGGCGAGGCGACCGGCCGCGACCTGCGCTTCGAAGAGCTCACCCCCGACCAGGTACGCGAGGAGTGGAGCGCGCCGGAGCGCAGGCCGCCGCTGTCGCTGTTCCGCGCGTTCACCCAGGAGGCCGGGGTGGCGGAGTCGGACCTGGTGGAGCGCCTGCTGGAGACGTACGGCACGCCGAACGAGTACGGCACCACCCTGACCGACCAGGTGGAACGCGTCACCGGCCGCCCGCCGCGCACCTTCGCCCAGTGGGCGGCCGAGCACGCCGGCCATTTCCGCGCCGCGACACCCGCCTGACGTCGTACCGGCGGCCACGCCGTCCGATGACCGGAGTCACATTTGTCCGACCCTGCGGGCTCCAGGGAGAGTACCTGCACGGAGAAGGAGTCTCATCGTGAGTGACAGCCCCGCGGTCGATGCCGCCGAGGTGTTCGCCGATCATCGCGAGTTGTTGTTCTCGATCGTCTACAACATGCTCGGCACCGTCGGCGACACCGAGGACGCGCTGCAGGAGACGTGGCTGGCCTGGTCGGGGCGGGATCTGAGCACGATCGGCAACCGGCGCGCCTACCTGGTGCGGATCGCGGTCAACCAGGCCCTCGCCCACCAGGGCGCGTTGCGCCGGCGCAAGGAGACCTACCTCGGCCCCTGGCTGCCGGAGCCGCTGATCACCGGACCGGACGCGGCCGAGCCCGCCGTCCGCGCGGAGTCGGTGTCGATCGCGCTGCTGGTCGTGCTGGAGACGCTCACGCCGCTGGAGCGGGCGGTGTTCGTGCTGCACGAGGTGTTCGCCTACCAGCACACCGAGATCGCCGCCATGCTGGACCGCACTCCCGCCGCGGTCCGGCAGCTCGCCCACCGGGCGCGCGAGCACGTACGGGCGCGGCGCCCGCACGCCCGGGTCGATCGCCGTACGCATCGGGAGGTGACCGAGCGCTTCGTCGCGGCCGCGTTCGGCGGGGACCTGGCCGCGCTGATGGAGATGCTCGCGCCCGATGTCACCCTGTGGTCCGACGGCGGCGGCAAGTCGGCCGCGGGCGGGCCCCGCCCGATCCACGGCCGCGACAGGGTCGCCAGGACGCTCGTGTCCACCGCCCGCGTCAACGGCGGCGTGGACGTCCGGTACCGCCAGGTCAACGGCGACCCCTCGGTGGTGATCTTCGCCCAGGACGCGCCCTTCGCGGTGATGGTGCTCGACCTCGACGCCGGGCAGGTGCGCGACATCTACGTGGTCAGCAACCCCGACAAGCTCGCCGGCATCTCCGGCCAGGAGGCTCAGTGAGAGGCCCACGCCGCCCCTGACCTCGCGCGGCGCGCGCCCCACCCAGGACCTCGCCGCACCCTGATCGGGCCTACAGGAATGATCGGACCGGCACCCGCAAAGCGGGAATTAAATGAGTGGCAGTGATCGGACGCTGCCCATTACCGTTGACCACATCGACCGGAAAAGGCGGCCAAGAGCCGCCGCCAGAGCACGTCACGGAAAGGCCAGTCATGCGATTCGCAGCCGCCACGCCAGAGCAGGAAGCGCGCCTGTCGCGCGGGCCTGCGGTGCTCGGCGGCGCGTATCTCGGACAGGCTTCTGGATAACCTCGCGAAGGATCGTCCAGGGGCCGCCGGGTGCACACCGGGCGGCCTTTCTCTTTGCTCTGCCGGAAATTGACAACTCCACAGCGGAAGACACCAAGGGCTGATGGTGAAAAGGCATCACACCTGCCTTGCAAGCAGGAGTTCAGGTTTCGAGATCCTGTCGGTCCACCAGTGGCGCAGGCCGCCACTTCGCCGCAGAGGCCGAACTGGTAAGGCAGCTGGCTTCCACCCAGCAGGACGGGGTTCGAGTCCCCGCTGCGGCTCACAAAGCGTCCGTGGCCCAATGGCAGAGGCACCGGTTTAAGGAACCGGACGGTGCGGGTTCGAATCCCGCCGGACGTACGAACGCCTCTTTCGAGGCGCGCCCCGTTGGTCTAGCGGTCAGGACGCCCGGCTTTCACCCGGGAAATCGCCGGTTCGAGTCCGGTACGGGGTACGGCACCATTTTTCTCGGCCTCATAGCTCAATGGATGAGAGCGCCGGCCTACGAAGCCGGGTCAGTTGCAGGTTCGAATCCTGCTGGGGCCACTCGATTTTCTGGCGCGAGCTGGGCACGTGGGGGAGCCCACCCGGCGGTAAACCGGACGCTTCGGCTGTGGCGGTTCGACTCCGTCCTCGCGCACGATCCGCCTCGACACCACCGGGGGCCGAGGCGGCCCGGTGCTCTTCCGCTGTGGAGCCCGCGAACGGGTCGGCATGCCCGTGCGGGTTTCCCATGCCCTGAGCCCGTGGTCGCGCCTGCGGCGGCAGCCGCTAGTGTCAGGCGAGGTCATCGGGGAGCGTGGGCGTGGGGCTTTCGTACGACGGATCAGACATGTCGCACCAGGCGCGCCTGAGCAGGTACGCCACCGCGTCGAACGAGCTGGCCCTGCTCAGCGACACGCGGCTCGGCGACCTCGTGGGCCGGGCGAAGGTGCTCGGCTCCGGCATCGGCGGCGTCTCGGTGCTGCTGGAGGCCGGCGGCGTGCCCGTGTTCGCCAAGCGGATCCCGCTGACCGACCTCGAACGCCGCCCCGAGCACGTCATGTCCACGGCGAACCTGTTCGATCTGCCCGCGTTCTGCCAGTACGGCGTTGGCTCGCCCGGGTTCGGCGCGTGGCGCGAGCTGGCGGCCTGCACCATGACGACGAACTGGGTGCTCGCCGGGCGGAGTGCGGCCTTCCCGCTGATGTACCACTGGCGGGTGCTGCCGGGAGCGCCGCCCGTGCACGACGGGCACGCCGACGTCGAGGCGGCCGTCGCCTTCTGGGGCGGCTCGCCGTCGGTGGGGCGGCGGCTCGAAGCGGTCGCGTCGGCCTCGGCGAGCCTCGTGCTGTTCATGGAGCACATCCCGCTCGGCCTGCCCGGCTGGCTGGCCAGCCGGCTGGAGACGGGGGTCGAGGCGGTCACCTCGGCGGGCGTGCTGCTGGAGCAGCGCCTGCTCGCCGGCCTCGACGTCCTGAACGCGGGCGGCCTGCTGCACTTCGACGCCCACTTCCGCAACATTCTCACCGACGGCCGCCGCCTCTACTTCACCGATTTCGGCCTGGTGACCTCCCCGCGGTTCGAGCTGTCGGCGCAGGAGTCGGCATTCATCGCCCGCAACCGTACCCACGACCGGGGCTACGCGATGATGTGCCTGGTCAACTGGCTGGTCACCAACGTGGCCGGGGTGACGACCCCGCCTGGCGGCCTGCCGGTCGCGCGTAACGACTATGTCAGGCGATGGGCCGCGGGGGAGCGGCCGGCGGGCCTGCCCGGCCCGCTCGCGGCGGTACTCGACCGGCACGCGCCGCTCGCGGCGGTGCTGAACGACTTCTACTGGGAGCTGTTCGGCGAGAGCCGGGCCACTCCCTACCCGGCCGAGGCGGCCGAGCGCGCCATCGCCTCCCGTGCCTGACCCGGGCTAACCCACGGCGGTCAGCTGCTTGACCACCGCCTGGGCCACGCCCCTGGCGCTTCCCGGATTCTGTCCGGTGATCAGGCGTCCGTCCTCGACCACGTACGGCTCGAACGGCTTGCCGGTCGTGCTGTAGTCGGCGCCGAGCTTCTCCAGCTCCTCCTGCAGGTTGTAGGGGACGGCATCCGCCCGGTCGGCCAGCTCTTCTTCCGGCCAGGAGAATCCGGTGACCCGCTTCCCTCTGACCAGCGGCTCACCGTTGCTGAGTCGCACCTGGAGCAGGCCGGTGCCGCCGTGGCAGACGGTGGAGACGATCTTGTCGCTCTCGTAGAAGCGGGCCATCAGCTCTTCCAGGTCCTGGCTCTGCGGGAAGTCGAACATGACCCCGTGGCCCCCGGTGAGGTAGATGGCGTCGTAGTCGTCGAGGGTCACCTCTGCGATCTTCTTGGTGTCCTCGAGCAGGTCCATGAATCTCCGGTCCCGGTAGCGCTGTTCGGTGCCCAGCTCGGCCAGGACCTCGTGGGACAGGCTCTCCGGGTCCAGCGGGATCTTCCCGCCGAGCGGGCTCGCGATGTCCATGGACAGCCCCGCCTGCTCGGCGACGTCCCAGAAATGCGTCAGCTCACCGAGCCACAGGCCGGTCCGCAGGCCGACCTTCTCGTACTCGCCGACGTTGGTGACGATGATCAGAATTTTGTTCGTCGCGGCCATTGTCCGCCCCCGATGCAACGGCGTCCTGCGTTCGCCCTTTCAGACTATCGCCGTGCGCGAAGCCGTAGTCCATTGTAAAAATGCAGTGAACTCCAAGTTTGGGCTAGACTCCAGCGTATGACCGAAGGACTTCGGGAGCGCAAGAAGCGCCAGACCCGGCAGCGCGTCTCCGACGTGGCCATCGGGCTATTCGTGGCGCGCGGGTTCGAGCACGTCACGATCGCCGAGGTCGCGGCCGCCGCCGAGGTGTCGGTGAACACCGTCTACAACTATTTCCAGGCCAAGGAGGACCTCGTCCTGCCGCCCGAGGAGGCCTCGCCGCAGCGGCTGGCCGACATCGTGCGGCAGCGGGCCCCGGGCGAGTCGGCTGCGGGCGCGGTCCTGGCACGGCTGCGCGAGGAGGTACGCGGGCGCGAGCGCCGGGTGGGGCTGACCGCCGGGTTCGGGCGGTTCCTGGAGATGGTGCGGGGTGCGCCGACGCTGACCGCCCGGCTGGAGAACCTCGGCCACCAGATGACCGAGGCGCTCGCGGAGGTGCTGGCCGAGGAGACCGGCGCGGCCCCGGGTGACCCGCTGCCGCGGGTGGTGGCCTGGCATGTCGGGGCCCTGCACGCGCTGGTGCTGTCGGAGATCGGCCGGCGCGCCGCGGCGGGCGAGCAGCCCGACGCGATCGCCGAGCAGGTGCTGGAGTTGCTGGACGTGGCCGAGAGCCTGCTGGGCGACCGCGTCCTGGCCTATGCCGTACGAGAGGAGTGATCGTGTTCAGGGTGACGATCAGGGGCAAGTTCAAGGGGCTCGACGAGGCCGGGCGCGAGGCGGTGCGGGCCAAGGAGGGCGCGGCCTACACCGAGGCCGGGACGTTCACCCATGACGGGAGCGTGTCGGCGTTCACGTTCCGCTGCCAGGTGCCCGCCGAGCCGGGCGACGGCGAGGACGAGGGTGCTCTCGGGGCGATGGCCGCGCTGGAGGCGCACGGGCATCCGTACGAGATCCTGCAGATCGGCGTCACGGACATGCGGCACATCAAGATCCGGCGAAAGAGCCGCGGCTAGCCAGCCGGCGTCGCGAGTGCGGCGAGCGCGTCAGAGGGTCTGCGTGAGCGCGTCGAGGTCGGCCAGCCGCCGCGCCGGAGCCAGGCGCGCGGCGGTGGCGACCAGCAGCAGTTCGGTGACGGCGATCTCGTGCGCAAGCGGCGCGATCGGCCCGGCCGCCTCGCGCGGCAGCCTGATCAGCACCTCGGCCTGGGCGGCCAGCGGCGACTCCCAGGCGTCGGTGACCAGCACCAGCCGCGCGCCGCGGGCACGGGCGGCGGCGACGAACCGGGCGGCGGCAGGGGAGTAGCGGCGGAAGTCGTAGGCCACCACCACGTCGGATCCGCCCAGCTCCAGCACGACTCTGGCACGGGCCTGCGCGGAGTCCGGCACGCGGTGCGCGCCCGGGCGCAGGCTGGCCAGCTGGCGGATGAGGTATTCGGCGGCCAGCTCGCTCAGCGGCCCGCCCAGCGCCCACACCGACCGCGCCTCGGCCAGCACCGCCGACGCGGCGTCGAGCAGCGGCTCGGACAGGGACGCCAGCGTCCCCTCCAGCCCTGTGCGCAGGTCCTCGGCCGCCCGCGCCAGCGCGGAGATCACACCGTCGCCGGCCTCCGCGCCCGATCGGGCGCCGGACGTTCCCGCTGCTGTCACCGGGTCCGATCCGGCGAGCACGCGGGTCCCGGGCGCGTCGCCGGGCGCGCCGAGTGCGCGTGCGCCGGGGACGTGGGCGACGAACTCGTGCAGTCGCGACCGATCCCGCGCCCCGTCCCTGACCGCCGCCTGGAAGTCGGCGAACCCGCCATACCCCAGCCGGTCGAACAGCCGCGACGCCGTCGGCGGGCTGACCCCCGCCCGCTCGGCCAGCGCCCGCAGCGAGCCCAGCGCGGCGAACGGATAGTCGTCGAGCAGCACCCGCACGATCGCCCGCTCGCCGGGCGGCAGCTCGGGATAGACCGCGCCGAGCCGGGCGGCCACCGGATCATTGTCCACCTGACAAATGTTACATCATGTTCCGCGCTACAACATAGACGAAACGGATGTTACGGTGCAGGACATGACTACCTGGCATGGCCTGATCGACAGCGGCTACCGGCGCTGGCTGCCGGTCACGGACGACACACCCGCCATCTCCCTGGGCGAGGGCAACACCCCGCTGCTGCGCTCGGCCCACCTGTCGGCGCTCACCGGCTGCGAGGTCTGGCTGAAGGTCGAGGGCGCGAACCCGACGGGCTCGTTCAAGGACCGCGGGATGACGGTGGCGATCAGCAGGGCGGCCGAGGCCGGCGCCGAGACCGTCCTTTGCGCCTCCACCGGCAACACCAGCGCCTCGGCCGCCGCCTACGCCGCCCGCGCCGGGCTCACGGCCGCCGTCCTCGTCCCCAAGGGGCAGGTCGCGCTCGGCAAGCTCAGCCAGGCCGTACGCTACGGCGCCCGGATCGTGGAGATCGGCGGCACCTTCGACGACTGCCTGCGCGCCGCCCGCGAGCTGGCCGGGCACCACCCGATCGCGCTGGTCAACTCCGTCGGCAACGAGCTGCGCCTGTCCGGCCAGCGCACTGTCGCCTACGAGATCGTGGACGCGCTCGGCGACGCGCCCGACGTGCACTGCATGCCGGTCGGCAACGGCGGGAACATCACCGCGACCTGGGGCGGCTACCGCGCCTACCGGTCGGCGGGCCGGTCCACGCGGCTGCCGCGGATGTGGGGCTTCCAGGCGGCCGGCGCGGCCCCGCTGGTGCACGGCGCGCCCGTGGCGGTTCCGCGCACGGCGGCCACCGCGATCAACATCGGCAACCCGGCCACCTGGGACGGGGCGATCGGCGCCCGTGACGAGTCCGGCGGGCTGATCGACGCGGTGAGCGACGAGCAGATCTTCGCGGCGTACCGGATGCTGGCCGGGCGCGACGGCGTGTTCGCCGAGCCCGCGTCGGCGGCCGGGGTGGCCGGGCTGCTCGACCGGCATGCCCGCGGCGCGCTGGAGCCGGGCCTGCGGATCGTGATCACGCTCAGCGGCAACGGGCTGAAGGACCTGGACGCCTCCATGCGCGACGGCTACACCGCCACGGAGGCGTCCGCGGACACCGCCGACGTGGCCCGCGCCCTGGGGCTGCCCGCAGCGCTGAACCTGGCATAGCGCCCGACCCGCCGAGACCGGTCAGGCGGTGTCGCCGTACGCCGGGCAGAGCGCGACCGCGTGCCCGGTGGCCGCCAGCACCTGCTCGGCGGAGGCGAGCAGATCCATCAGCTCGGGGCGGGTCAGGGAGTAGAACGACTGGCGGCCTTCGGCGCGGTAGCCGACCAGGCCGCAGTCGCGCAGGCAGGCCAGATGCTTGGAGACCGTGGACTGGGCCAGGCCGAGCTGCGTGGTCAGGTCGACCACGCGGGCCTCGCCGCGGGCCAGGCGCTGCACGATGCGCAGCCGGGTCTCGTCGGCCAGCGAGCGGAACAGCGCCGCCGCCGGCGAGACGCCGGCGGCGATGTCCGCGCTGACACACCGGCCGCCATCTGGATCAATCGCCATATGGCGATGATAGCCCGCCTTCTGGACACTCGTCGCCGAAGTAACTTGCCTTGGCTAAGTTAGCATGTTAAGTATCTCGTATGGAGCGAAGCCTCAGCCTCAACCTGCACGTGCTCACCGCCCGGCTGGACCGGGCGGCCGACCGGATCCTGCGGGCTGAGCACAACGTGTCCTACAGCCGCTTCGTGGCGCTGACCCTGGTGGGAGAGCTGGGGGCCTCGACGCAACGCACGCTCGCCGAATACCTCGGGGTGACCGAGCCGTCGGTGAGCCGCATGACCGCCGTCCTCGCCGCCGACGGGCTGCTCGACGTCCAGGCCGACCCCGCAGGGGGCAATCGGCGGCGGCTGAGCCTCACCGACGAGGGCAAGCGGCTGGTCGGCTCGATCCGGCAGGATCTCGAAGGCCGGCTGGCCGTGCTCGTCGAGCAGAGCGGCGTGCCGTACGCCGAGTACACCCGGCACACCGCGCAGTTGCTGGCCGCGTTCAACCAGGTGGAGCAGGAGGCAGGCAGATGAGCGGGAACGTGCGGACACCAGGGTTACACCGGCACACGGTGTCCTCGGCCGACGGCACGACGATCGGCTACCGGACGACGGGCGAGGGCCCCGGCCTCATCGTGCTCGGTGGCGCCCTGAGCACGTCGGAGAGCTACCTGCCGCTGGCCGCCGCGCTGGCCGGCTCCTTCACGGTGCACGTCGTCGACCGGCGGGGGCGCGGCGACAGCGGCCCGCAAGGGCCCGACTACACGCTGGGCAAGGAGGTGGCGGATCTCCGGGCGGTCCAGGCGGAGACCGGGGCACGGCTGGCGTTCGGGCACAGCTACGGCGGGCTCGTCGTCCTGGAGACCGCGCGCTCGTTCCCGCTGTTCGACCGCATCGCGGTCTACGAGCCCGGGGTGCCCTGCGGGCCCGTGCCGACCGGCTGGATGAGACCGTACCGGGAGCGGCTGGCCGCAGGCGATCCCTATGGCGCGTTCGTCCACTTCATCCGGGGCTCGGGCGGCGCGCCGGCGTTCCTGGCCAAGCTGCCGCACTGGTACCTGCGGGCGGTCCTGCGGGTCGTTTTCCGCGGGCCCACCTGGCAGCGGATGCGCCCTCTCCTGGAGTCGAATCTGGCCGAGCACGAGCAGCTCGCGGCCCAGCAGGGGCGGCTCGCGGAGTTCGCGGCCGTGGCGGCCCCGGTGCTGATCCTGTGCGGGGGGCGGTCCGCGCGCGCCCATCTGGCGGAGTACGCGATGCTCGGCGACACGCTCGCGGACGCCAGGCTCGCGACCCTGGACGGCCTCAATCATTTCGGGCCGTCGGAGCCGAAGACGGCCCCGGCGGTGGGCGCGCGGGCCCGGGAGTTCCTGCTGCCCTGACAACCGCAGCCGGGCCCGGGTTGCGGATCAAGCCCGGTGTCCGCAGATCGGGCTCGGAATCCGCGGATCCGGCTCGGCGACCGCGGATCAGGTTCGGCGGCCGCGGCCCGGCTCCCTGGCGTCGTACTCCAGCCGGGCCCGCTCCACCTCGCCCAGGTTGACCGACCACTCGGAGAGCGCCGCGAACAGCGGCGCGAGGCTCCGCCCCAAGGCGCTGATCTCGTACTCCACCCGCGGCGGGACCTCGGGGTGGTAGGTGCGCACGACGAGCCCGTCCCGTTCCAGCTGCCGCAGCCGCTCGGTCAGCACCTTGGGTGTGATGGTGACGATCCGGCGCTGCAGCTCCACGAACCGATGCCGACCGTATTCGTTGAGCACCCACAGGATCGGGGTGGTCCAGCGGCTGAAGACGATGTCGACCACCGGGGCGATCGGGCACGCCTGCTCCGGGGCGACCTCGACGCGAGCCGCGTCAATTGTGTCGTTGGTCACAATGACCCCCTCTTCCCATTACTTTCCTATAGGTACCTACTATCCCAGAGTTGCTAGCTTCCGACGTGTCCAAGAACGACAGTCGGGAGCGAACATGATCGTGGTAACCGGGGCCACCGGAAACGTCGGGCGGCCGCTCGTGCAGACCCTCGTGGCGGCGGGCGAGCAGGTGACGGCGGTGGCACGAAAGATCTCGGAGCCGGACGTGCCGCCAGGGGTGCGGCACCGCCAGGCCGACCTGGCGGACCCCGCGAGCATCGAGCCCGCCCTCCACGGGGCCGAAGCGCTGTTCCTGCTGACCTCGGCCGACTTCATGGCCAACGGCGATCTCGGCGACGTCATGGACGTCGTGCGGAAATCCGATGTCCGGCGGGTCGTGCTGCTGTCCTCCCAGGGCGTCGGCACCCGGCGCCACCCTTCGGGCCTGGAGGACGCCGTCAAGCGGTCAGGCGTGGAATGGACGATGCTGCGGCCGGGCAACTTCGCCTCCAACGCGTTCCAGTGGGCCGAGTCGGTCCGTGCGCGGCGGGTGGTCGAGGCGCCCTTCGGCGACGTCGCGCTGCCGGCCGTCGACCCGGCCGACATCGCCGCGGCCGCCGCCGTCGTCCTGCGCGAGCCGGGCCACGGGGGCGGCGTCTACACGCTGACCGGACCGGCGGCGATCTCGCCCCGGCAGCAGGCCGCGGCGATCGGGGACGCCCTGGGCGAGCCGGTGCGGTTCGTCGAGCTGAGCCGCGCGGAGGCGCGGGATCAGATGCTGGGCTACATGCCGGAGCCGGTCGTGGAGGCCACCCTCGGCGCCCTCGGCGCACCGTCCGCCGGCGAGCAGCAGGTCGATCCGGACGCCGAGCGGCTCCTCGGCCGCCCGCCTCGCACCTTCGCCGAGTGGGCCGCACGCAACGTCGCGGCCTTCAGGTAGGCGTCCAGGCATCCCAAGGGGCTCACAGTCAGACCTACCTGCGACAACTACTAAAAGTAACCAAATAGCAACGTTATGTAATTTACCCCTCGGGCACGAATGTCGTTACAAAGCCGACGAGGCGGCCGATAGGGCGATTCGCCCTGTCCTGTGGCCACGCCTGACCGGCGAATCCCCTTTTTTCACGAGAGGAACGACCTCCGTGCCCGCTACCCGATTGCCCACTGCCCTGCGAGGGGCGGCCGCCGCGCTCGTGCTCGTCGCGACGTCCACGACGGCCGCCCCCGCGTACGCACCCGAAGCCGCCGCCTGCGAGCGGCACCTCCAGCCGGATCACACCTACCGGGCCAACCAGCACACCTTCACCACCGACCGGCGGGGACGCCCGATCGACGCCCTGGCCAAGACCCTGACCGCGAAGGACGCGGAGCGCGGCGAGTGCGAGAGCACCGTCGGGAACTGGGGTGGCCGGGGCGACTGGCAGGGCGGCCATCTGATCGCCGCCTCCTTCAACGGCGTCAGCAGGCGCTACAACCTGGTCCCGATGCGCGGCAGGCAGATCAACCAGGGCCTGATGAAACGCGTCGAGAACGGCGCCCGAGCCTGCCTCGAAGGCGCGGGAACCGTGGCCGACTACCGGGTCCGCCTGCACTATCCCGACGAGAACGCGATCTCGCCCGACCGCATCCAGGTCACCATGTCACCGCGGATCTCGAACGTCTCCCGGCAGGTCACCCTCACCCTGCCCAACGAGAATCTGCCCGCCGAGCAGCTCGAATCCTGGGAAACGAAGATCACGAAAGCCTTCCAGGCGGCCCGCTGCGGTAGCGACGGGTTGTAGGAGAGGTATCGGTCATTCGCAGATGATCGTGCGGAACGTTGTGGGATCCCCCCATGACTGGAACCACCGTTGTGGTGTGGGATCGACCCCATGAAGGATGCAGGGAGACAGCGCAGGTTCCCCACGGGAGACCTGGCGAGGGTGGCCGTGTTCGCCGCGCTGATCGCGGTGCTCGGCCTGCCCGGGTCGCTGAACGTCTTCGGCAACGTGGTCCCCATCACGCTGCAGACGCTGGGTGTGATGCTGGCGGGCGCGATCCTCGGCACGTGGCGGGCCGCGCTGGCCGTCACGGTGCTGCTCGTGCTGGTCGCCGCGGGGCTGCCGCTGCTGTCGGGCGGCAGGGGCGGGCTTGGCGTGTTCGCCGGGCCGTCGGCGGGATTCCTGATCGGCTGGATCCCGGGCGCGGCGGTGACCGGCTGGCTGGTCGAGCGGGCGGGCCGCAACCCGGGGATCGTCAGCCTGGTGGTGGCGTGCCTGGTGGGCGGCGTGGGGGTGATCTACCTGATCGGCATCCCCGTGCAGGCGGCGATCACCGGCGCGGCCCTGTGGCCGACGCTGCTGGCCTCCGCCCAGTTCCTGCCCCTCGACCTGGTCAAGGCCGTGGTGGCGTCCGGGGTGGCCAGGGGCACGCAGCGGGCCTACCCGGACGCGGTGCCCGCCGTGCACCGCGAGCGGCTGCGTACCGGCGGGGGGCGTTGACCCCTCGATGCCCGTCGCCGAACACGTGCTGCGGCACGCCGCCGAGCGCCCCGCGCGCCCGGCGGTCCGCGGCCCTCAGGGGGAGCTCACCTACGCCGAGTTCGCCGAGAAGATCCACGGTGCCGCACGGCACCTGCTCGGGCGGGGTGCCGGCCGGGGCGCGCTGGTCTCCGTCGGCCTGGGCGACCCGGTCGAACTGCTGACGGCCGTGCTGGCGGCCGACCTGGCCGGTGCCACGCCGCTGGTCGGCGATCCCGCCTGGGATCGCGGGCGGTGGGCCCAGGTCGCCGGCGCCGTGGACGCCCACGTCGGCGCGCCGGTGCCGCACGCCGGCGGTCCGCCGGTCCGGCCGCGGGCGGCGCCCGGCGATCGGGCGTGGGCCTGCTTCAGCTCGGGCAGCACGGGGCGGCCCCGCGCCGTGGTGCGCACCCGCGCGTCGTGGACGGGCTCCTTCCCGCATCTGTGCGGCCTGGCCGGGATCGGGCCCGACGACGTCGTGCTGATCCCGGGCCCGCTGTCCTCTTCCCTGTACGCCTTCGCCGCCGTGCACACGCTCGCCACCGGCGCGACCGCGGTGCTGCCCGGCCGCTGGCCCGGCGGGTCGCTGGCCGCCCACCTGTCCAGGGCCACCGTCGTGCACCTGGTGCCGCACCGGCTGCCGGACGTGCTGAAACAGCCGGGCGCGCTGCGCACGGCCGTCGTCGGCGGCGCGGCGCTGGACCCCGGGGCGCGGGCCGCGGCGGCGTGCGCGGGGGTGGGCGTGGTGTCGTACTACGGGGCCACCGAGCTGTCGTTCGTGGCCGTGGACGCCGACGGCGGCGGGCTGCGGCCGTTCCCCGAGGTCGAGATCGAGGTCAGGGCCGAGGCCGGGGAACCGCTGGGCGCGGTGTGGGCGCGTTCGCCGTGGCTGGCCGACGGCTATCTCGGCGACGCGGCCGGGCCTTTCCGGCGGGACCCCGACGGATGGGTGAGCGTGGGGGACGTGGCCGAGCCGTACCGCAGCGGTGAGGTGCTGCGGGTGCGCGGCCGTGGCGACGGCGCGATCCAGACCGGCGGGGCCACCGTCGTGCCCGAGGACGTCGAGGAGGTGCTCAGGAGGGTGCCCGGCGTGGGGGACATCGTGGTGATCGGCTCGCCGCACCCGGATCTGGGAGCGGTGGTCACCGCGGTCCTGGAGACCGAGGGGGTGTCGCCGCCGTCGCGGGCGCTGCTGGAGGCGACGGCCAGGGGCGGGCTGGACGCGGCCCAGCGGCCCAGACGCTGGTACGCCGTGCCGAGCCTGCCGCGCACCCAGACGGGCAAGCCCGCCCGCGCCCTGGTCGCCGAACGGCTGGCCGGCGGCGACCCCGACATCCGGCGGCTGTCCTGACATGCGCGAGCCTCGGATGAGCGAGCCGGGCGACGACGGCACGCCGGTGGTCGTGGCGGCGCGCAGGACGCCGATCGGGACGGCCGGGCACGCGTTCAAGGAGCTGCTCGTCGAGCGGCTGGCCGCCCCCGTGCTCGCGGCCGTGGCGCGCGACGTCGCCGGGCGGCAGGTCGACGACGTGGTGCTGGGCAACTGCATGGGCCCGGGCGGCAACGTGGCCAGGGTGTCGGCGCTGGCCGCCGGCCTGGGCGACGAGGTGCCCGGGCTGACCGTGGACCGGCAGTGCGGCAGCGGGCTGGCCGCGATCCTGGTGGCCGGGCAGGCGGTCCGCGCCGGGGAGATGGATCTCGTCATCGCCGGGGGCGTGGAGAGCGCGTCCACCGCGCCGTCGCGTACGCACCGGGGAGCGGCGCGGCCGTACGCGAGGGCGGCTTTCGCGCCGGACGGCCACCCCGACCCCGACATGGGCCCGGCCGCCGAGGCGCTGGCGGCGGCGTGCGGCATCAGCAGGGAGCGCCAGGACGCCTACGCCCGCCGCAGCCATGCCAGGGCGCTGGCCGCCTGCTTCGATGAGGAGATCGTCGCGATCGGCGAGCGGGCGCGCGACCAGCGCCCGCGCCCGCTGCGGGCGGCGTCGCTGGCCCGGCTGCCTGCGGCGTTCGTGGCGGGAGGTACAGTGACGGCCGGTAACTCCTCCCCGATCAGCGACGGCGCGGCGGCGGTGGCCCTGGTGCCCGAGCGGCTGCGCGCGGGCCTGCCGGGGATGCGGCTGGTGGCCGGGGCGGTGACGGGATGCGATCCGGCGCTGCCCGGGTGGGGGCCGGTGCCTGCCGTGCGGCGGGTGCTGGCGCGTGCGGGGACGGACATGGATCGGATCGCGGCGGTGGAGATCGTGGAGGCGTTCGCGGCCCAGGTGCTGGCCGTCACCGACGCGCTGGGGCTGGATCCGCTGGGCGCCGACGGGGAGCGGGTGTGCTCAGGCGGCGGCGCGCTGGCGCTGGGCCATCCCTGGGGGGCGACCGGCGCGGTGGTGGTGACCCGGCTGTTCAGCCGGCTCGTCCGGGCGGGCGCGCCGCCGGGGACGATGGGCCTGGCGGCGGCCGCGGTCGGCGGCGGGCTGGGCGTCGCGGCCCTGTTCGAGGTGGTGTGAGTGGGCGGGCCCCGCGGTGCGGGCAGGCTCGCTGACGTGGCCGGGGATTCCGGTGCGGGTGGAATTTCCGGAAGAGATGGTGGTCTGAGTTGATCGAGTTCGCCGACGTGCACGTACGCCTCGGCTCGCGTGACGTGCTGCGCGGTGTCAGCGCCCGCCTGCCCGAGCGGCGCGTCGGCGTGGTCGGCGCGAACGGGTCGGGCAAGAGCACGCTGGCCCGCCTGATCAACGGCCTGGCGCTGCCGACGGCGGGCACCGTGACGGTGCTGGGCCTGGACACCCGCCGCAACGCGGCGAAGATCAGGCGCGGTGTCGGGTTCCTGTTCACCGACCCGGACGCGCAGATCGTGATGCCGACGGTGGCCGAGGACGTCGCGTTCTCGCTGCGCCGCAAGGGCCTGCCCCGCGAGGAGGTGGCCCGCCGCGTCGGTGACGTCCTGGCCAGGTACGGCCTGGACGGGCACGCCGACCACCCCGCCCACCACCTGTCGGGAGGCCAGAAGCAGCTGCTGGCCCTGTGCTCGGTGATGGTGCTGGAGCCGGACATCCTGGTGATGGACGAGCCGACCACGCTGCTGGACCTGCGTCACTCCCGCCAGGTCGCCGGCCTGCTGCGCGACATGCCGCAGCAGGTGCTGGTGGTCACGCACGACCTGCCGCTGCTGGCGGACTTCGACCGGGTGCTGGTGCTCGACGAGGGCCGGGTCGTCGCCGACGGCCCCCCTGGCGAGGCCATCGGCCACTACCGGAAGCTCATGTCGTGAACGACCTCACCGGCTCCTACGTCCCCGGCGCCTCGCCGCTGCACCGGCTGCCGGCCGGGGCCAAGCTGGCCGGGCTGGCGGTGGCGTGCACGGGGCTGGTGCTGCTGCGCTCGCCGCTGCCGCTGGCCGGGGCGGGCGTCGTCGTGGCGGCCCTGTACGCGCTGGCCCGGGTGGGCGCGGCGGCGGCCTGGGCGCAGGTCAGGCCGGTGCGCTGGTTCGCGGTGGCGCTGTTCGGGATGCAGTGGGTGTTCGCCGACCTGGAGAGTGCGGCGACCACGGTGCTGCGCATAGTGCTGGCGGTGGCGCTGGCCGGGCTGGTCACGCTGACCACGCGGACGTCGGCGATGATGTCGGCGCTGGAGCGGTGCCTGGCGCCGGCCAGGTTCGCGGGCCTGGACCCGTTCCGGCTGTCGTTGCTGCTGTCGCTGACGATCCGCAGCGTGCCGGTCGTGGCCGGGCTGGCCACCCGGGTCAGGGAGGCGCAGCGGGCCAGGGGCGTCGAACGCAGCCTGCGGGCCTTCGCCGTGCCGCTGGTGGTGAGCTCGCTGCGGCACGCCGACGCCCTGGGCGAGGCGCTGAGCGCCCGCGGCCTGGACGACTGACCCACCAATACCGGGTTTGACTTATATAAGCACTGCCTGAAATACTCGGGCCGTGCACGCATTCGACGTCCTCGGTGACCCGGTCCGGCGCCGGATCCTGGAGCTGCTGGCCGGCGGGGAGCAGAGCTCGGGCGAGCTCACGGCCGTCATCCAGCGCGAGTTCGGGATCTCCCAGCCGGCCGTTTCGCAGCATTTGCGGGTTCTGCGGGACAGCGGGTTCGCCAGTGTGCGGGCCCAGGGCACCCGGCGGCTGTACGCCGTCGATCCCGCTCCGCTGCAGGAGGTCGATCTCTGGCTGGAGCGCTTTCGCGGCTTCTGGGGCCAGCGCCTGGACGCGCTGGCGACGGAGCTGGCCCGCGGCAAGCGCGAACGCCGCATAGCAGACGAGGCAACGGCAGACGAGGCTAAGGACAACTGATGGACATCGTCAATGAGCTCACGCGGGCGCACCGCGAGCTGCTCGACGGCAAGCGAAAGGTCCTGGTGCTACGGCGCCACTATGACGCCGAGGTCGCGGACGTGTGGGACGCCTGCACGAGCGCCGAGCGCCTCGGCCGCTGGTTCCTGCCGGTCACCGGGGATCTCCGGGTGGGCGGCACATACCAGCTCGAAGGCAACGCCGGCGGCGAGATCCTGCGGTGCGAGCCGCCGAGCCTGCTCAAGGTCACCTGGCTGTTCGGCCCCGACCCCGGCTTCTCCGAGGTCGAGGTCACCCTCTCCGCCGAGGACGGCGGCACCCTGTTCGAGCTGCGCCACACCGCCGAGGTGCCGGAGGAGATGTGGTCGCAGTTCGGTCCGGGCGCGGTCGGCGTGGGCTGGGACCTCGCGCTGCTGGGCCTGAGCCTGCATCTGTCGGGCGGCGAGCGGGTCGAAGAGAGCACCTTCCACCAGACCGACGAGGGCCGGCGCTACATCACGGCCAGCAGCCGGGCATGGGGTGAGGCGCACCGGACGGCGGGCGCCGCGCCCGACGAGGTCTCCGCCGCCGTGGCCGCCACCACCGCTTTCTACGCTCCCGAATAGGACCCCCATGACCCAGAAGATCACCACGTTCCTGATGTTCCAGAAGGGCGACGCGGAGGAGGCGATGACGTTCTACCTCTCGCTGTTCGACGACGCCAAGGTCATCGACGTCAACCGGTACGGTCCCGGGGAGCCCGGCAAGGAGGGCACGCTCAAGCACGCGACGTTCGCGCTGGCGGGCCAGGAGTACATGTGCTCGGACAGCTCCGTCCAGCACGGGTTCACCTTCACGCCGTCGATGTCGCTGTGGGTCGGGTGCGACTCCGAGGAGGAGCTGGAGCGCCTCTACACGGCCCTGCTGGACGGCGGGCAGCCGCTGATGCCGCTCGACTCCTACGGTTTCAGCACCAAGTTCGGCTGGGTCAACGACCGGTTCGGGGTGTCCTGGCAGCTCAACCTGCCGTGACCCAGGGCCGTCCCCGCCTCCGTCGGGGCGCGGACGGTTGTTCGTGGCGGGCGGCACGGGCGGTGACGCGCGTGCCGCCGACGCGCGCTCGGATGCCCGAAGCCGACCGCCTTGGTGTCGCCGTCGCGCAGGACGATGCGGGTGTCGCCGAGCGGGGGCACATCCTTGATCTGGCAGTGCCGGGAATGCGATCGACCGCGGCATAGCTTCGACAGGACTTCTAGCGATGCTAGGATCCGAGTCATGTCGATTCAGGCGCGCCGGGAGCGCGAGCGGGCGGAGCGAGAGCGGTTGATCATCAAGGCCGCCCGGGAGCTGGCGGAGAGCGAGGGGTGGGACGCGGTGACCACCCGGCGGCTCGCCGCGGAGATCGAGTACAGCCAGCCCGTGCTCTACAGCCACTTCTCGGGCAAGGGCGCCATCATGGCGGCGGCCGCCGTCGAGGGTTGCGCCGAGCTCGCCGTCGAGTTGCGCGAGGCCCGCACGTCGGCGGCCGGGCCCAGGGAGGCCGTCGCGGACGTCGCCGCGGCCTACGCCGCGTTCGCCGAGCGGCTGCCCGCGCTGCACGACGTGATGTTCACCCAGGCCGTCGACCTGCCGTTCGCCAGCCCGGAGGCGCCGGCGGCGCTACACGAGGCGTTCGCCGAGCTGCGCGAGAGCGTGCGTCCCTTCGCCGGTGACGATGAGCTGGAGGCGCTGACCGAGACGTTCTGGAGCGGGCTGTACGGCCTGCTCGCGCTCATGCGCAGCGGCCGGCTCCGCCCCGAGCAGCACGAGCGGCGGCTGGCGCTCCTGGTCAGCCGCTTCTCCGGCTGACCCGTCCCGCTCCGCCGGGCGGCGGGCGGGCGAGGTAGGGTGAGTAAGTGTTCACTCATCCTTCAGGGAAGGAGCGGGACCGATGAGGATCGCCGTCTTCGGAGCGACCGGTGGCACCGGTCTCCAGCTCCTGCGCCAGGGGCTCGACCTGGCCCACGAGGTCACCGCCGTGGTGCGCGACGCGGCCAGGCTGCCCACCGAGCTGCGTGCGCGGCTCGACGTCGTCGAGACCGACATCATGGATCCCGCCGCGATCGCGCCCGCGGTCAAGGATCGTGACGCCGTGCTGAGCGCGCTCGGCTCACGCGAGCGCGGCCCGACCACCGTCCAGTCGGCCGGCATCGCCTCCATCATGGCGGCCATGGGCCGGGTGGGCGCCCGCCGCCTGCTGATGGTCAGCGCCGGCGGCCTGGAGGCCGACGCGGGCGACGGCCCGTTCACCCGCTACGTGCTCAAGCCCCTGATCGTGCAGCGGCTGTTCCGCAACAACTACACCGACCTGGCCGAGGCCGAGCGGCTGATCAGGGCCGGCGACCTGGACTGGACGATCGTGCGGCCCGCGCGGCTGACCGACTCGGGCCGCACGAACCGGTACCGCACGGCCAGGGACCTGGCCGTGCGGGGCGGCCACAGCACCACGCGGGCCGACCTGGCCGACTGCATGCTGGAGCTGATCGGCGACCGGACCTCGATCCACCACGTCATCTCGGTCGCGAGCTGACGGGGTGAATCGACGTGCGGGCTAGAGAGCCGCCTGGCCGGTCAGCGTGGCCGGGTCGCGTTCCGGCGGGCCGGCCGGCCACCACTGGCCGTCGCGTTCGGTGAAGGGGTACCAGCGGCCGTCGCGCCCGTAGCGCAACTGCAGGGAGCCGAACGTCCACCGGTTGCGCCAGGTCTCGGGTGCCGGCGGGTGCTCGCCCTCCCATCCGGCCGCCAGCAGCGACTGCGCTCTGGCCAGGTCCTGCCGGGGCGGCGTCCACGGGGTCTCGAGCGCCTCCAGCCCGTCGGCGCCGCCGAAGCGCCAGGCCCGCACGGCGGCGTCGAGCCCGCGGGCACGCTCGCCGGGCAGGTCGTGGCCGGCGGCCAGGCGTACGTGGTCCTGGTGCTCGGTCAGCTCCGGCAGCCGGCCGCGCAGCAGCAGCTCCCGCGCCCGGTCGGCGGCCGAGGCGGCGAGGATCCCGAGCGCGGCCACGTCCACCTCGGGGGCCGGCTCCAAGGCGGGCGGGGTGAAGACGACGTCGTACGGCGGCGGCTCCGGCAGCGGTGGCACGCCCATCGCGAACGCCTCCGCGGCCCGCACCCCGACCGGCCCCGCCACGTCGGGGGCGGGAGCCGGGGCGTCGCGCCGCTGAAGGGCCTCGACCAGCTCGCGCTCGCCGCGTCCGCGCATCAGCAGCAGCACGAACGGGTCCGCGTCCAGCAGCCAGGAGACCTGGTAGCACAGGGCGGCGGCGTGCTTGCACGGGTGTCCCCAGTCGGGGCAGGAGCATTCGGGCTCCAGGTCGCCGACGGCGGGCAGCAGCGGCACCGAGGCGCCCTCGGCTGCCTCGACCAGGTCGTGCGGCATGTCGCCGTCGAGGAGCGCGGCGATGTGGCCGGCCTTGGCGGCGACCTGGTCGAGGAAGCGTTCCCAGGCGGCGTCGGTGAGCTGCTCGACCCGCACGACGGTGTCGTACTCGCTCTCGGTGACGGCGGCGATGCGGCCCGGGCTGACGGTGATGGGGCCGACCTGTCCGGTCTTGGCGTAGGCGCGGCCCTTGCGGAGCAGGACGTGGTCCAGGGAGGTGTCCTCCATGGCCTGGATCCAGGCGCGTCCCCACCAGGAGGTGGCGAAGCGGGCACCGGCGCGTTGCGGGGGGAAGGCGGGGAATCCGCGGGCGGCGTTCATCTCAGCTCCACGAGGGCGGCGAGTTCGGCGTCGGTCAGCTCGGTGAGCGCGGCCTCGCCGGAGGCGAGCACGGCGTCGGCGAGCGAGCGCTTGGCGTTGAGCATCTCGGCGATGCGGTCCTCGATCGTGCCTTCGGCGATCAGGCGGTGCACCTGGACCGGCCTGGTCTGGCCGATGCGGTAGGCGCGGTCGGTGGCCTGGTCCTCGACGGCGGGGTTCCACCAGCGGTCGTAGTGGATGACGTGGTCGGCGCGGGTGAGGTTCAGGCCGGTGCCGGCGGCCTTGAGCGAGAGCAGGAACACCGGGGCCTGGCCGTCCTGGAAGCGCCGCACCATCTCCTCGCGGCGGGCGACGGGCGTGCCGCCGTGCAGGAACTGGGTGCTCACGCCCCGGGCGGTCAGGTGCCGGTCCAGCAGGCGGGCCATGGCGACGTACTGGGTGAAGACCAGCACCGCGCCGTCCTCGGCCACGATGGTGTCGACGAGCTCGTCGAGCAGCTCCAGCTTGCCCGAGCGGCCGGGCAGGCGTGGGGCGCTCTCGTGCAGGTACTGGGCGGGGTGGTTGCAGATCTGCTTGAGCCCGGTGAGGAGCTTGACGATCAGGCCGCGCCTGGCCATGCCCTGGGCGTCCGCGATCTGGGTCATGATCTCGCGGACGACGGCCTCGTACAGGCCGGCCTGCTCGGTGGTGAGCGCGACGGGCCGGTCGGTCTCGGTCTTGGGCGGCAGCTCGGGCGCGATGCCGGGGTCGCTCTTGCGGCGGCGCAGCAGGAACGGCCCCACCAGCCGGGCCAGCCGGTCGGCCGTCGCGCTGTCTCCGGATTCGACGGGTTTGGCCCACCGGGCCCTGAACCTGCTCAGCGGGCCGAGCAGCCCCGGCGTGGTCCAGTCGAGGATGGCCCACAGGTCCGACAGGTTGTTCTCGACGGGGGTGCCGGTCAGGGCGACGCGGGCGGCCGCGGGGATCTCGCGCAGCGCCTTGGCGGTGCCGGAGGTGGGGTTCTTGACGTGCTGGGCCTCGTCGGCGACCAGCAGCCCCCACGGGCAGGCGGCCAGGCGGGCGGCGTCGAGCCGCATGGTGGCGTACGTGGTCAGCACGAATCCGGCGTCGCCGGCCGGCAGGGTCCGGTTCGCGCCGTGGTAGCGGTGGACGGGCACGCCGGGCGCGAACTTGGTGATCTCGCGTTCCCAGTTGCCCAGCAGGGAGGCCGGGCAGACCACGAGGGTGGGCCCGGCCGCGAGCTCGGCGCGATGCAGGTGCAGGGCGATGAGCGTGATCGTCTTGCCGAGGCCCATGTCGTCGGCCAGGCAGCCGCCGAGCCCGAGCGAGGTCATCCTGGCCAGCCAGCGCAGCCCGGCGAGCTGGTAGTCGCGCAGCGTGGCGGCGAGCGCGGACGGCGGGGCGGCGTCGGCCGGCTCGCCCAGGCGCTCGCGCAGGTCGCGGAGCCAGTCGGTGGGCTCGGCGTGGATCTGCTCGCCGTCGACCTCGACGGTGCCGGTCAGCGCGGCGCCGAGCGCCTCGATCCCGGTCAGGGGCTTGAGGTCGCGCTGGCGGGCCTTGCGGGCCAGGTCGGGGTCGATGAGGACCCACTGGTCGCGCAGCCGTACGACGGGGCGGTGGGCCTCGGCGAGCTGGTCCATCTCGGTGGCGGTCAGGCGTTCGCCGCCGAGGGCGAGCTGCCAGTCGAAGCTGGTCAGGTGGTGGCCGCCGAGGAAGGAGGGCATGTCGGAGGGCGCCTGGTCGCGTTCGCCGATGACGGCGCGGGCGCTGAGCCCGCGGACGAGCGCGCGGGGCCAGTGGACCTCGACGCCGGCCGCGGCCAGGCGTTCGGCGGCACCGGCGAGGAGGTCTTCCACGTCGCCGTCGGTGAGGGTGAGCTCGTCGGGCACGGCGCTGTCGAGCAGCCGGTCCAGGCGGGGCCAGGCGCGGGCGGCGCGGCGGACGGCCAGGGTGGTCTCGATCCTGGCGCGCGGGCTGAAGCCGGTCTCCTGCCCGCGCCACAGGTCGGCGGCGTCGACGACGAGCGAGGGGTCGGCCAGGCTGTGGATCTGGACGACGGCGCGGAACTCGGCGGCGGCCAGGTCGTCGGCCTCCATCCGCAGCGACAGGCGGACGCCGGAGTCGAGCCCCGCCGACACCTCCTCGGCCCAATGGCGCAGGTGCGGGACCTTGACCGGTTTCGTGGCGGCATAGGCGGTGGTGCCGGTGGCCTTGACGGCGCCGGGCGAGCGCGGCATGGCGTCGGCGACCGCGTCGAGGAAGGCACGCAGGAGCGGCTCGGCGTCGGGCAGCCGCGGCTCTCCCTCGCCGGTGGGCAGGGGGACGGCGCGCGCGGTGGCGGGCATGGCGTCGGCCAGCTCGCGGATGCGCTCGACGTCGGCGGCGTCCAGGGGGCCGGCCCGCCAGGAGTCGTGCTCGCCGGCCGTCACGCCGGGCAGGACGCGGCCGCGGGCCAGGAGTTGCAGCG
>NZ_VCKX01000687.1 GCF_005889725.1 Nonomuraea zeae | reverse complement strand
GGGTGCCGGGCGGGTCGGCGTCGGACAGCAGGAGCCGGGGCCGGGCGTCGGCCACGATCATGGAGAGCCGTTCCGCCGGATGGCCGGGGTCGAGCGGCAGGTAGGCGGCGCCGGCCCGGTGGACGGCGAGCAGGCAGACCGGCAACGCGCTGGAACGCCGCACGTGAACGGCCACGAGGTCTCCGCGCCGGACCCCGGCCAGGAGCAGCCGGCGGGCGAGCCGGTCGGCGGCGGCGTCCAGATCCGCGTAGCCGAGCGAACGCCCTTCGAACGTCACGGCGGGCGCGTCAGGCCGGGCGCGTACCTGGTCGGCCAGCAGGCCGGGCAGCGTGGCCGGCGCGGGGTAGGCGGCCGTGGTGTCGTTCCACTCGACGAGCAGGCGGTGCCGCTCGGCGGATGACACGATGTCGAGATCGGCCAGGCGGACGCCGGGGTCGGCGGCGGCGCAGCGCAGCAGGACGCGCAGGCCGACGGCGAACCGGGCCACCGTGTCCCGGTCGAGGGCCGCCGGGTCGAAGCGCAGTCTCGTGTCCAGCCCGTCAGGCCCGTCCACGAACTGCAGGTGCAGGGCATTGCGCACGCCCCCGCCGAACATCATCCGATCGACGGACAGGTCCAGGCCGGGGAAGCACGGCTCGATCCACTCCCGTTTGCGGTAGCTGACCGACACGGGGACGGCGGCACCGCGCGGCGGCTGCCCGAGCGCCCGCGCGAGCGGCACCTCCCGGAACCGGTACATCTCGCGCAGCTCGCCCCTGACGGCCCGCACCAGCTCGCGGAACGTCTGCCCGGCAGCGGGTCTGGACAGCGTGGGCAGCTCGTTGACGAACGGCCCGATGTGCCCCCGGGTCGCCGGCCCGCGGGTGGTCACGTCGATGGCGACCGTCACGTTCTCGGTGCCGTACCTGTACAGCAGCGCGTGCACGGCGGCCAGGAGCGTCTCGAAGGCCGTCGCGCCGGCCGCCCTGGCCACCTCGGCGGCGTGCCGGGCCAGCTCGTGGTCGAGGCCGGCGTCGATCTCCGCGCCGGGGCCGTATCGTGTGGCGGTGCGCCGCTGGCCGGGCAGCACGAGCTCGGCGGGCTCGACCCAGCGCTCAGCCCAGAACTCCCGGGCGGCGGGCAGGGCGTCCAGCACCCGCTCCCGCTCGGCCTCGGCGGCGGCGGCGAACGACAGCGGCGAGGGGACGTCCGGAACCGGGTCGTCGGTGCGGGGGCCGGTGGCGCGGGGGCCCATGG
>NZ_VCKX01000686.1 GCF_005889725.1 Nonomuraea zeae | reverse complement strand
ACGTACGGGCGGGCGGGGATTCTGGCCCTCGTGCACAGGCGCGCAGGCCCGTGCGGGACGGGGTTTCGCCCACCGCGGAGCCGGGCCGGATGGGCGTTTTGGCCGCCACGGCAAGCAATAGGCTGCTGGCATGCGCGTACTGATTACTGGTGGGGCGGGTTATATCGGGAGCACGGTCGCGTCGGCGTGCCTGGACGCCGGGATCACGCCGGTGATTCTCGACAGTCTCGTGACGGGGCGGAAGGAGTTCGCGGAGGGAAGGGCGTTCTACGAGGGGGATATAAGCGACGGCCCGCTGATTGACAAGATATTTGCGGAAAATCCGGATATTGCGGCGATCGTGCACTGCGCGGCGCTCATCGTGGTGCCGGATTCCGTGGCCGACCCCATCGGCTACTACCGCGCGAACGTCGCCAAGAGCCTCGAGCTCGTCGACCACCTGCTGCGCAACGGCTGCAGGCGGATGATCTTCAGCTCCTCGGCGTCGATCTATGAGGCAGGCCCCGACCACACGGTGGACGAGGACTCCGCGCTCGCCCCGCAGAGCCCGTACGCGCAGACCAAGGCGGTGTGCGAGGCCATGTTCGCCGACATCGCCGCCAGCCGCCCGATCAGGATCCTTTCGCTGCGTTACTTCAACCCGATCGGCGCCGACCCGCAGATGCGCACCGGCCTGCAGTTGCGCCGCCCCAGCCATGCCCTCGGCAAGATGATCGAGGCTTACGAGGAGCGGGTCCCCTTCCAGATCACCGGCACCGACTACCCGACTAGCGACGGCACGGGCATTCGCGACTACATCCACGTCTGGGACCTGGCGGCCGCGCATGTGGCGGCGTTGCGCAGGTTCGACGAGCTGGACGCCGACGTGATCAATCTGGGCACCGGCTCGGGCACCACCGTGCGCGAGCTGGCCGAGGCGTTCAACCGCGTCGCGGACCGGCCGATCGAGGTCGTGGAGGCCGCTGCCCGCCCCGGTGACGTGGCCGGGGCCTACACCCGTAGCGACCGCGCCCGTCGCCTCCTGGACTGGCAGGCGGAGTACGGCGTGGAGGAGGGGATCAGGCACTCGCTCGAATGGGCGGCCCTGCGGGACTCCCGCCTCGGGGAATCCGCCCCCCACTGAGGCGAACGCCGCCGACGACGACTCCAACGCAAACGCCGCTGAAGCCAACCCCGCCAACCTCGCCACCGCAAACGGCGCCGCCGCCAACCCCGCCAACCTCGCCACCGCAAACGG
>NZ_VCKX01000685.1 GCF_005889725.1 Nonomuraea zeae | reverse complement strand
GCTCATTCAGATGCGGAAGGAGCACGTCGAACCGCCGTGCGAGTTGAGACAAGACGTCGTCGGGGAAGCCCATACCGTCCCAACGAACCGAAGATCAGAAAGCAACGCTTTATTTCTTGGTGGCTTCTGTGAAACCAGCACCTCTGCTCCTTGCCTGCGGAAACACCTCCCGCAACGCCGCCCAGAAACCGAGCGCGCCATCCCCGATCGCCAGTACCGGCGCCCGCATCCCACGCCGTCGGCAATCACGCAGCAGATCGGCCCACGACTCGGTGGACTCCCGGTAGCCGTCGGACAGCGCCACGAGCTCCTTGCGGCCGTCGGCGCGCACGCCGATCATCACCAGCAGACACAGCTTGTGCTCCTCCAGCCGGATGTTGACGTGGATGCCGTCCACCCACAGGTAGACGTAGTCCACCCCGGACAGGTCACGAGCGGCGAAGGCACGCTGCTCACCCTTCCACTGCTCGGTGAGACGCGTGATCACCGAGGCGGACAGCCCCGCCTTGGAGCCAAGGAACTGCCCCAGTGCGGGCACGAAGTCCCCGCTGGACAACCCGTGCAGGTACAGCAGCGGCAGCACCTCAGTGATCTGCGGGGACTTACGCGCCCACGCCGGCAGGATCGCCGAAGAGAACCGCCGGCGCTCGCCCGTCTCCTCATCGATGCGCTTGTCGTTGACCCGCGGAGCCTTGACCTCGACCGCGCCGGCTGCGGTGAGGATCTCCCGCGGGGCATGGGAGCCGTTCCGCACGACCAGGCGGCGGCCGTGCTCGTCGTGCTCGTCGGCGAAGGCGGCGATGTAGGCGTCCACCTCGGCCTGCAGCGCGGCGGCGAGCATCCTGCGGGCACCGTCGCGGACGATCTGATCGATCAGCGACGAGGGAGATCCGGCAGGAACGGGGTTGCAGTCGTCAGCGGGCAGTTCGGGCACTACGGTAAGCGGCACGGGTGTGCCTTCCCGACCGACGTTGGCGCGTCGGCCTTATCTCGAAACCACATCGGATGATCCGGGAAGGTACACCCCTTCCCGGCAGATCCACAGGTTTCGATCATTGCTCCACCGCCGAGGTGATCGCGAGACGTCGTCAGTCCCGGTACAGATGACGCGCCAGGTGAGGGTGTTTGAGGCGCCTAGCAGATTCCGGACAGTCGGCTACATAAGCTGACAGAAGTCTGGAAGAGGTAGGTACGTGGCAAGGCGTCGCAGGCAGTTCTCGCCGGAGTTCAAGGAAGAAGCCATCCGCATGGTG